>NZ_JBANLK010000037.1:0-64647 GCF_054968425.1 Paraburkholderia sp. AV2 | reverse complement strand
GTCTCAACGCCAAATATCTCGCACTACAGAATACCGTTTAGATCGCGACGGAACATCCAGCGCGTTCTGCATAACAAAAAAGCGACGCCTCGAAAGAGGTGTCGCTTTTTTTGAGGCTGTGCCGTTGCCGGCTTAGTCCGGCAGGATCCGCTCGCCGGCCAGCAACTGCGCGACCGTCTCGCGTTCGCGCGCGACGTGCACGCGCGTGCCGTCCACCATGACCTCGGCGGCGCGCGGACGCGTGTTGTAGTTCGAGCTCATCACGAAGCCGTACGCACCCGCGGAGCGGATTGCGAGCAGATCGTCCGGTTCGATCGCGAGCGTGCGTGCGCGGCCGAGCCAGTCGCCGCTTTCGCAGACGGGGCCGACCACGTCGTAAGTCTGGGCGGGCGCGTTGCGTTCCACGACTGGCTCGATCGCATGGTACGCGTCGTACATCGCCGGACGGGCGAGGTCGTTCATCGCCGCATCGACGATGGCGAAGTTCTTCTCCGCGCCCGGCTTCAGGAACTCCACGCGCGTGAGCAGTACACCTGCGTTACCGACCAGCGAACGGCCCGGCTCGAAGAACACTTCGCGCGCCTTGCCGTCCTTCGCGCCGCGCGCCTCGATGCGGTCGAGCACCGTGCGCACGAATGCGCCGATCTCGGGCGGCGTCTCGTCGTTGTAGCGGATGCCGAGGCCGCCGCCCACGTCGATGTGACGGATCTCCACGCCGTCGGCCTCGATCTGGCCGACGAGTTCGAGCAGCTTGTCGATGGCGTCGAGGTAAGGCGCGATTTCGGTGATCTGCGAGCCGATATGGCAGTCGATGCCCACGACGTCGAGATGCGGCATGGCGGCCGCCGCGCGATAGGTGGCGCGCGCGTCGTCGAACGCGACGCCGAACTTGTTTGCCTTCAGGCCCGTCGAGATGTAGGGATGCGTCTTCGGATCGACGTCCGGGTTCACGCGCAGCGAGACCGGCGCCGTCTTGCCGAGGGCACCCGCCACCGCGTTCAGGCGGTCGAGTTCGGGAATCGATTCGACGTTGAAGCATTTCACGCCTGCTTCGAGCGCGACACGCATGTCGTCGGCGGTCTTGCCGACGCCCGAGAACACGACGTTTTCCGCCTTGCCGCCCGCGGCCAGCACGCGCGCAAGTTCGCCGCCCGACACGATGTCGAAGCCGGCGCCAAGGCGCGCGAACAGGTTCAGCACCGCGAGGTTGCTGTTCGCCTTGACCGCCACGTGGATCGAGGCGCGCCGGCCGGCGCACGCGTCGGCGTAGGCATGCCATGCGGCGGTGAGCGCCGCGCGCGAGTACACGTAGAGCGGTGTGCCGAACTGCGCGGCGAGATCGGTGGCGCTGACGCCCTCGACGTAGAACGTACCGTCGATGCGGTGGAAAGCGGGTTGGGTCATGCGAGCGTCTTATTGGGTTGGCGTGGCGCTGGAAGCCGGCTGCGGGCTGGCGGGCGCCGTTGGGGTCGTGCCGAGTTCGGTGTCGGGGGACAGGGTGAGCGGCGTGCCGGACGTGTCGGGAATCGAGCCTGCTTCAACACCCGAAGCGCTCGAAGCCGCGGACGCGGCTTCAGGCGCTGTCGTTCCGGTGTCTTGCGTTTCGAAATTGGGCTTGGGCGGAAGCGGCGGCACGGTGGGCATGTAGAGCGCGCCGCGCTGGCCGCAGCCGACGAGTGCAAAGACTGCCGAAATGGCTAAAATTGCGCCGGGCGCCGCTGCGCGCATCCTGGAAATGACACGCATAATTGTCCCTGAATGAATAACCGGTGGAGTTTAGCATGACCGACAGTGACTACCTGGGCCGCGCGGAAGCCGTGCTGGCAGCGGTGGAGCGCGCTGTGGACGAGGCCGATGCCGATATCGAACTCGAGCGCAGCGGCAATGTTTTGACACTCGAATTCGAGAACCGGACCAAGATCATCGTGAACCTGCAGCCGCCGATGAGCGAGATCTGGATTGCCGCGAAGGCGGGCGGTTTTCACTACCGCTTTATCGACGGTGAATGGCGCGATACGCGAAGCGGCACGGAGTTCTTTTCCTCGCTCTCGGCTTATGCGACGGAGCAGGCCGGCGAGCCGGTCAGCTTTACGCCCTGACCAGGGTTGAGCCGCCTGGCTGCGCCAGCGCTGCCTGTTCAGTGCCCGCGGAACAGGTTCATGATGTCTTCCTTCTCCTTTGCGTTCACCTGCTCGGGCTCCGGCGCCTCCCCGGCGCCGGCCGCGCCCGCTGCTCCGCTCGCATCCGATGCGCCGCTCGCCGCCGCATCGAGCGCCGCCTGGCTGATACCCACCGTCGAGACGAAGCCGTTCCCCGGCGTCATGTCGGCGTAGTACAGCTCGTCGCCTAGCGTCACGACGCCATCGGGCATCGGCATCCTGTACTCCGGCACGCCGTTGAGCGCTCGGGCCATGTAGTCGATCCACACGGGTAGTGCGAGGCCGCCGCCCGTTTCCTTGTCGCCGAGACTGCGCGGGTTGTCGTAGCCGATCCATGCGATCGCGGTGAGCGTGTGCTGATAACCCGCGAACCACGCGTCGCGCGAGTCGTTGGTCGTGCCCGTCTTGCCGCCCAGGTCGGTGCGCTTGAGGACGTTCGACTTCGCGCCCGTGCCGCGCTGCGCGACGCTCTGCAAGAGGCTGTTCATGATGTACGCGTTGCGCGGGTCGATGGCGCGCGGCGCGTTCTGCTGCGCGACGAGCGGCTGCGCCTGCGCGACCACCATGCCGCGCTGGTCCGTGACTTCGGCAATCAGATAGGGATTGACGCGGTAGCCGCCGTTGGCGAATACCGAATAGCCCGCCGCCATCTGCAGCGGCGTGACGAGACCCGCGCCGAGCGCCATGGGCAGATAGGCCGGATGGCGGTCGGCGTCGAACCCGAAGTGCGTGATGTACTGCTGCGCGTATTTCGTGCCGATGTGGCTGAGGATGCGGATCGACACGAGGTTCTTCGATTTCATGAGCGCGGTGCGCATGGTCATCGGGCCGTCGAAGCCGCCGCCGTAGTTTTTCGGCTCCCACGCCTGGCCGCCCGTTTCGGCGGCGCTGAAGAAGAGCGGGGCGTCGTTGATGATGGTGGCCGGCCCGAGCCCTTTGTCCAGCGAGGCCGAATAGATGAACGGCTTGAAGCTGGAGCCCGGCTGGCGCCACGCCTGCGTGACGTGGTTGAACTTGTTCTTGTTGAAGTCGAACCCGCCCACGAGCGCGCGGATCGCGCCGTCCTGCGGCACGACCGAAACAAAGGCGCCCTCGATCTGCGGCAATTGCGTGATCGACCAGTCTCCCGCGTCGTTGCGCACGACGCGGATGATCGCGCCGGGCCGGATGCGCTGGCTGGGCTGCGCGCGCGGGCCGAGCGCGAACTGCGCGAAGCGCAGGCCGTCGCCCTGGAGGGTAGCGGCATTGCCGTCGATGAAGGTGGCCTCGACCTCTTTCGGGCTCGCGGATGTCACGACCGCCGCGATGAGTTCGCCGTTGTCCGGGTGTTCGAGGAGCGCGTCGTCGATGGCCTGCTCGCGGTCATCGGTGTCTTCGGGCAGATCGATGAATGCCTCGGGGCCGCGATAGCCGTGACGCCGTTCGTAGTCCATGAGGCCCTTGCGCAACGCACGATACGCCACATCCTGGTCGGCCGAATCGAGAGTCGTCAGGACGTTCAGCCCGCGCGTGTAGGCCTCTTCGTGATACTGCGCGACCATCATCTGGCGGACCATTTCGGCGACATATTCCGCATGGACGCTGTATTCCCTGGTCGCGCTCTTGACGATGAGCGGCTGCTTCACCGCCTCGTCGTACTGGTCCTGCGTGATGTAGCGCAGCTCCAGCATGCGCTCCAGTATGTACTCCTGACGAACCTTCGCCCGTTTCGGGTTGACCACGGGATTGTAGGCCGACGGCGCTTTCGGCAGACCGGCCAGCATCGCGCATTCGGCGAGCGTGAGGTTCTTCAGGTCCTTGCCGAAATACACCCGGGCCGCGCTCGCGAAGCCGTACGCGCGCTGCCCGAGGTAGATCTGGTTCATGTAGACCTCGAGAATCTGGTCCTTCGAGAGCTTCGATTCGATCTTGTACGCGAGCAGCATCTCGTAGATCTTGCGCGTGTAGGTCTTCTCGCTCGACAGGAAGAAGTTGCGCGCGACCTGCATGGTGATCGTGCTCGCGCCCTGCGTGGCGTGGCCGTTAGTGAGGGCGACGATGCCGGCGCGCGCGATGCCCGTGAGGTCCACGCCGCCATGGTCGTAGAAGCGCGCGTCCTCGATCGCGAGCACGGCTTTCTTGAGATCGTCCGGCACGTCCTGAATGTGCACGATGTCGCGCCGTTCTTCGCCAAATTCGCCGATCAGCACGTGGTCGCGCGTGTAGATACGCAGCGGGACCTTGGGCCGGTAGTCGGTGAGCGCGTCGATCGACGGCAGGTTCGGTGTCGCGACGATCAACGCGTAGCCGAGCACGAGCGCCGCGCAGGCCACGCCCGCCACGATCAGGCCGGCGAAGCCGATGAGCAGCTTGAACCACCACGGCCGCCGGCGTTTGGGCGGCGCGGGCGGTGTAGGCGGTGGAACGGGCGACGGCGACGAGATCTCTTGCATACGGATACCGAAAAAACAGTCCCGCGATTATAGCCGTCCGGCACCGGATGCTTTCGGGATGCTTACGTTGACGATGAGAGCCGGCAGACGCATGCCTTCACTGTAGACGCGCCCCTCACGCCTGAATAGCGGCGGTGGCCCGGATTGGCCGTTCGGACGAATATTCGGAGCGGTGCGGGGTTTGCACAATGCTTCCTGACGCAAACGCCCGAACGGTTCGTGGCGAGCGAAGCCAATGAGGGACTGCAATGGGGTTTGGGAGGCCGATGTTGTTGGGTGCGCGCCGCTTTGCCGCAGGTGTCGATGTCGCGGCGCGCGGAGTCACGCTGGCCGTGCTGAGCCGGCGCCTTTTTGGCGCGGGCCCGGTGCGCGTCGAATGGCTGGCGAGTGAGCCGCTCGCGCGGGAGGCGATGGCGGGTGCGGACATTGTCGATCGCCCCGCGGTCGTGCAAGCGCTGCGCAGCGTGTTCAGCCGGCTGCCGCGCGTGTGCGCGGCGGCTTCGATGCGCTGCGCGATGGCGCTGCCCACGAATGCCACGCTCGTCGCGACCGTGCCGCTCGCGCATCTCGCGCCGGCCGGCTGTCATGCGGACGAGTCGCAGATTTATGCCGAGCTGGAGCCGTTCGTGCTGGCGGAAGCGGAACGCGTGGCGGGCGTCGAGCGTCACGAACTCGCCGTCGACTGGCGGGTGGCGCCCTGGAGCGGAACGGTGCCTCGCGGGGCGCAGGTCACGATTGCCGCGACGGCGCGTGCACATCTGGAGGCGCGCATCGAGTGCGCGGCCATGGCGGGTATCACGTTGTGCGCCGTGGACGACGAGGCTCACGCCGCACTGCGCGCGTTGCGCCATGCGGCGGTGTTCGAGTTGCCGCCGCATGAACCGTATGTGGCGTTATGGATTGGTTCCGAGGGCGTGCGCGGCTGGGCCGTGGCCGACGATGCCATCGCACGCGAAATGCGCTTTCCCGCGCTCGAGTACGCGGACCTCGTCGAAGCGCTTCGTGATCTCGTGCAGGAGGAGCCGCCGGGCTGTGCCGTCGTGGCCGGCGACCTCGCCTTGCTGAGTGGTGTGCACTTCACGCTGGCGGATATCGGCAGCGTGCTTGGCTGTCCTGCCTTGCCGTTCGAATGCGCGACGCTTGCTGACCCGGAGCGGCCGCTTGCGGCGGGGCTGGCGCACGATCCGTCGTGCGCGGTGGCCTTCGGTCTGGCACTGCGGGGAGTGAGTGAATGAGGCGCGGGGGTAGCGGCAGCGCACAGAGCGTCGCAATGCGCATCGGATTCAACCTGCTGCCGTGGCGGCAGCGCGAAATGCGCCGGTTGCTGTGGCGGCGGATGTTCGAGTGGTGTGCCGCGGCGCTTCTGGGCTGTGCCTGTGTCGCGCCGCTCGTCGGTTGGCAACTGTGGACGCGTGGCCGGGCCGATGCGCGGCGTGAGGTCGTCGAGCAGGCCGTGCAACGGTTGCGCTTGCCGCTTGCCGAGGCAGGCCGGCTCGCAAGCGAGGCGGCTGCGCAGCACGCCGCAGCGGAACTGGCGCAGCAGCACGCGAAGCCGTTGAAGCGCCTGATGGCGTTGTTCGATGGGCTGGCCAGCGCGGGCATCGCGGGCGTCGCGCTGCAACAGGTAGTGCAGCGCGGCGACGAAGCGGAACTGCAAGCTGCGGCGGTTGACGAGTCCACGGTGGCCGAGTGGCTCGGGCACCTGCGCGCCCTGCCCGAAGCGGCTGAGGTGAGCGTACGCGAGCTGAAGCGGGCACCGCCTGCGGCAGGTGCGAAAGAAGCGACGGCCGGCAACGAGCCGATCCACGTGATGGTGCGAGTCGTTTGGCAGGGCGCGTATTCGGGACCGGCGAAGCGGGCGACCGAAAGCCATGAAGACAGATTGAGGAATCCGAAATGAGTAGCGTGCTCGTTGACCGAGCCGATTCGCTCGCAAATATGAATGGTGCCGCGTTGCGCCGCCGGGCGGCACTGCATGCGTGGGGCTGGCGGCAGAGGTTGAGCGTTTTCGTGGCAACGGCAGTACTCGCTGCATCGTTGGCGGGTTTTGCCTGCACGGTGGGAGATCTTGCTGGGCTGCGCGCGTCGGAAGCGCGATTGAACGATGCGCAGCGTGAGTTCGCGCAAGCCCGGCGGACCGTGGCACGCCTGCCCGCACTCCGGGCGGCGGCTGCGTCAATAGAGGGGCAGCGTGCGCACGCGGACACGACAGCCGAGGATATCCGCAACATGTCCGGGCTGGCGTCGAGATCGGGGCTCTCCTTGCAATCGCTCGAACCGGCCGCGGCTGGCGGAGCAGGTCTCGCAACATTCCGCACGCTCAAGCTCGTTGCGCGGGGCGGCTTTGCCGAGCTGCATGGCTTTCTCGCCGGGCTGGGCGCGGCACCCGGGTTTGCCGTGCCGGTCGACATTGCGATCAGGCGTGCCAGCGGAGAGGGTCTCTCGATTGCCGCGACCCTGCAGGTCTTCGACCGCCTGCCCGCGTTGCTGCTAGCCGATGGGGTCGCCGGGAACGACGGCCCGACATTCGACCCATTTTCGGACCGCTTTGCGGCAAGGACGAGCGAAGGCAGGCGGCTGGCGGGCATCATGCTGGACCGCAAGGCTATCGTCGCGCTGATCGAAACGCCCGAGGGCACTCAGGCCGTGACGGCGGGACAGTCGTTCGGGAACGGTCGCGTCGAACGTATTGCGCCTTCGCACGTGGTTCTGTCCTCCGGCGGAGCGAGCGAGACGCTGGGCTGGACGGAGGAGGCCGAATGAGGCACCTTCGCGCGGTCCTCGCAACTTTGGCCGGTTTCAGCGCTATGTCTGGTGCGGCCCTTGCGATTCCACCGCCCCTGCCGGAACCGGGAGCCGCCGCGCAAGCGGTCGTGCGGCAGTCGGTGCCGCCGCTACCCGAAGGCGCCGGTACGGACGAAATAACGGGCTGGGCTGCGAATCCGTTTGCAGGCGCGGCAGGTGGCGAACCTGCCGGCAGCGAGGATTCCAATCCCGATGCGAAGCAGGCCAGCGGAGCGAACGGTGCGGCTGACGATTTGCATGCCGGCCCCGGGCCGAGCGGTACGCCCGCCGGCGAATCGCTCGAAGGCCCGCCGGTCCCGCTACGCGCTCCGCAGCGGCTGAGCGATCCGGCTTCGAAATCCGACGGTTTGCCGCCCAATCGCCCGATCACGCTGAATTTCCAGCACGCGGAGCTTGCCGCCGTGCTCCATGCATTCGCGGAGTTCACGAAGCTCAATATTGTGGCGAGTGAGCGCGTGCGCGGCCAGGTGACGCTGCGGCTCGAACAGGTGCCGTGGCGCGTGGCCTTCGATCTGCTGCTGGAGGTGAATGGCCTCGCGATGGAGCGTGCGGGCGACGTGATCTGGGTGGCTCCTGCGGCCGAACTGGCGGCGCGCGAGCGGCAACGCTTCGAAGCGCATGCGCGGGCCGCCGAGCTGGAACCGTTGGCGAGCCGCGCATTCGAACTGCACTACGCGCGAGCCGAAGACGTCCAGCGCCTCCTGAGCGGCTCGGGCACGCAGCGCGCGTTGTCCAAACGCGGCGCGGCCGTGGCCGACGCGCGCACGAATTTGCTCTTCGTGACCGATCTGCCGGCGCGCCTCGACCAGATCGCCGATCTGATCGATCTGCTCGACGCGCCGGCGCGGCAGGTGCTGATCGAGGCGCGCATCGTCGAGGGCGACGAGGGGTTGTCGCACGAACTCGGCGTGCGGCTCGGCGTGACACCGGTTCAGGGTGACGGCGCCGCGCGCGGCGTGCAGGGCGGCAAGGACGGCGTGGTCTTCGACCTGGCCGCAGGGCCGCTGGCGGGCTTCGATGCCGCGCAGGCCGGCATTTCGCTGCTCGCCGCCCACGCCACGCGCCTGCTCGACGTTCAGTTGAGCGCCATCGAGGCCGAGGGGCGCGGACGCGTGGTGTCGAGCCCGCGCGTCGTCACCGCCGACCGCACGCGGGCCGTCGTCGAACAGGGGACCGAACTGCCCTACCAGGCGAAGGTCGGGCAGGGCGTATCGGGCGTGCAGTTTCGCCGCGCCAGCCTGAAACTGGAGGTCGAGCCGCAGATCACACCCGATGGCCATGTGATCCTGGACCTCGACGTCGCCAAGGACAGCGTCGGCGAGCAGACCGCCGCGGGGCCGGCGATCAACACCAAGCACGTGCGGACGCGGGTCGAGATCGAGGACGGCGGAACAGTGTCGATAGGGGGTATCGACGCGTCCGACGATCGCGACGATGTGACGCGTGTGCCGCTCCTGGGCAAAATACCCCTTTTGGGCGCGCTTTTTTCGCATCGGGCGCACCGCGATCAGCGCAGCGAACTGGTGGTGTTCATTACACCGCGCGTCGTCGGAGCGAATTGACCCCTGATTTTCGCTTCGACGGCAGGCAGGCGTCGAAGCGCGGGCCGCAGGCTCGACAACCCCGCCGCTTTGCCAGTAAGCTGCGGCACCAACCTAAACAGGAAACGCTGCAAGTGCGGGACGCAAACGCCAATGTTTTTTTCGTAGGGCTCATGGGCGCCGGCAAGACGACCGTGGGCCGGGCGGTCGCGCGCCGGCTGGAGCGTGAGTTTTTCGACTCCGACCATGAGATCGAGGCCCGCACGGGCGCTCGCATTCCCGTGATCTTCGAGCTGGAAGGCGAGTCGGGCTTTCGCGAGCGCGAGGCCCACGTGATCGACGAGCTGACTGGCCGCGAGGGCATCGTCCTCGCGACCGGCGGCGGTGCCGTGCTGCGGCCCGAGAACCGCCTCGCGCTCAAGGAGCGCGGCTTTGTCGTCTATCTGCGCGCGAATCCGCACGATCTGTGGCTGCGCACGCGGCGCGACAAGAATCGCCCGCTCTTGCAGACCGAAGACCCGAAGGCGCGTCTGGAAGCGCTCTACGAGGTGCGCGACCCGCTCTACCGCGAGATCGCCGACTTCGTCATCGAAACCGGCCGGCCTTCCGTCAACGGGCTCGTCAACATGGTGCTGATGCAGCTCGACATGGCCGGCGTCGCGCGAACCCCGGCGCGCTGAAGGCGCGTCAGTCATAATGGCCAGCATGATTACCGTCAACGTCGAACTGGGCGACCGCGCCTACCCCATCCACATCGGCACGGGCCTCCTCGGCCAGACCGAACTGTTTGCGCCGCATATCGCCGGCCAGTCGGTGACGATCGTCACGAACACCGTCGTCGATCCGCTTTACGGCGAAGCCCTGCGCGCGGCCCTTGCGCCGCTCGGCAAGGACGTCCGCACGGTCGTGCTGCCCGATGGCGAGGCGTACAAGAACTGGGAAACCCTGAACCAGATCTTCGATGCGCTCCTCACCGCGCGTGCGGATCGCAAGACCACGCTGATCGCCCTCGGCGGCGGCGTGACCGGCGACATGACCGGTTTTGCGGCGGCCTGCTATATGCGCGGTGTGCCGTTCATCCAGGTGCCGACTACGCTACTGTCGCAGGTCGACTCGTCGGTCGGCGGCAAGACGGGGATCAATCATCCGCTCGGCAAGAACATGATCGGCGCGTTTTACCAGCCGCAGGCCGTGATCGCCGATATCGGCGTGCTGCGCACGCTGCCCGAGCGCGAGCTGGCGGCCGGCATTGCCGAGGTGATCAAGACCGGCGCCATCGCCGACGCGGCGTTTTTCGGCTGGATCGAAGCCAACGTCGAGGCGCTCAACCGCTGCGACCCGCAGGCGCTCGCGCACGCCGTCAAGCGCTCCTGCGAGATCAAGGCGTCCGTGGTGGCCGCCGACGAACGCGAAGGCGGCCTGCGCGCGATCCTCAATTTCGGCCACACGTTCGGCCACGCCATCGAAGCGGGACTGGGTTACGGCGAGTGGCTGCACGGCGAGGCGGTCGGTTGCGGCATGGTGATGGCGGCCGATCTTTCGGTGCGGCTCGGCCATCTGGACGAGGCTTCGCGCGAGCGGCTCGTGCAGGTCGTGGCGGCCGCGAAGCTGCCGGTGCGCGCGCCGGCGCTCGGCGCCAGTCGCTATGTCGAGCTGATGCAGGTCGACAAGAAGGCCGAAGGCGGTGCGATCAAATTCATCTTGCTGAATCGCTTCGGCGACACGCTGATCACCCTCGCGCCGGACGAAGCCGTTCAGGCCACGCTTGCCGTCACGACGAAGGATTGAGCGCCGCCGGCCCACATACCTTGCGGAGGAACCGGTGAGCGATAGTCGCAGTGCAGTTTCAGCAGGCCAGCCGGGCGCGGTTCCCGGCGTTGGCGCATCGTCCTTTGCAGCCTCGCTCGAGGCCGTGCTCGCGCCGTACGCGGCACATGCCTCCCGGTCGCGCGGGCGACGCCACCCGGAGCCACTGCCCGCAGCGCGCAGCGAATTTCAGCGCGACCGCGACCGTATCGTCCACTCCACGGCGTTCCGGCGGCTCGAATACAAGACCCAGGTGTTCGTGAACCACGAGGGCGATCTCTTTCGCACGCGGCTCACGCACAGCCTCGAAGTGGCGCAGATCGCGCGTTCGGTCGCGCGCAACCTGCGCGTGAACGAGGATCTCGTCGAAGCGATCTCGCTCGCGCACGATCTTGGCCATACGCCTTTCGGTCATGCTGGCCAGGACGCGCTCAACGACTGCATGCGCGAGCACGGCGGCTTCGAGCACAATCTGCAAAGCCTCGCCGTGGTGGACGAGCTCGAGGAGTACTATGGCGCTTTCAATGGCCTCAATCTCTGTTTCGAGACGCGCGAAGGCATCCTTAAACACTGCTCGCGCGAGAATGCGCGGCGGCTTGGCGACCTGGGCGAACGCTTCCTGCTCGGGCGTCAGCCGTCGATCGAGGCGCAGATCGCGAATATCGCGGACGAGATCGCCTACAACAATCACGACGTGGACGATGGCCTGCGTTCGGGCCTGATCACCATCGAGCAACTGGCCGAAGTCGAACTCTGGCGGACGCACTACGAAGCCGCCCGCGCCGAGTTTCCCCAGATCGAGGGCCGCCGGCTGATTCACGAGACGGTACGCCGCATCATCAATACGCTGATCGTCGATCTGATCGAAGAAACCAGCCGGAATCTGGCGAAGCACGCCCCGCAGTCGATTGACGAGGTGCGCAGCGCGCCGCCGCTCGTGGCGCACAGCGCGGCCGTGGCGGCCCAGGCGGCGACGCTCAAGCGGTTCCTCTACCGCAATCTGTACCGGCACTACCGCGTGATGCGCATGGCGAACAAGGCACAGCGGGTCGTGACGGGCCTGTTCGCCGCGTTCACGGAGGATCCGCGCCTCCTGCCGCCCGCCTACCAGTCGCCCGATCCGTCGGCGCAGCCGCGCCTGATCGCGCACTATATCGCCGGCATGACCGATCGTTACGCGTTGAAGGAATACCGCCGCCTTTTCGTCGTCGACGACGACGTCTGATTGCGGCTTGCCAATGCACCCGGGAGCCCACGGAATGAGAGCCTGGCCGTATCCGCGCGTCTGCGCACACCGCGGCGGCGGCACGCTCGCACCGGAGAACACGCTGGCGGCCCTGCGCACGGGTGCCCGCTACGGGCACACGATGGTCGAGTTCGACGCGAAGCTCTCGGCCGACGACGTCGTCTTCCTGCTCCACGACGACACCGTCGAGCGCACGTCGAACGGCCACGGCGCGGCGGCGCGGCTGCGCTACGACGAACTGGCCGCGTTCGACGCCGGCAGTTGGCGCGATGCGCGTTTTGCGGATGAGCGCATGCCGACGCTCGCGCAGGTGGCCGCGTGCTGCCGCGAAGAGGGCCTTGCAGCCAACGTGGAAATCAAGCCGTGCCCGCACCGGGACGTGGAGACGGGATGCCTCGTCGCGCAGGAGGCCGCGCGGCTGTGGCGCGGCGAGACACCGGCGCCGCTGTTGTCGTCGTTTTCATTCGAGGCGCTCGCGATGGCTCGCGAGGCTGCGCCCGAACTGCCGCGCGGACTGCTGTTCGAGCACGTGCCGGCGGATTGGCGCGAGCAGACGGCCGATCTCGAATGCGTATCGCTGCATGCGAGCCATCGCTACCTGGACGAGGCGCTGGTCGCACGTATCAAGTCGGCCGGGCTACGCCTGCTCGTCTATACGGTGAACGATCTCGAGCGCGCCCGTCTGCTGGTGCGCTGGGGTGTCGACACGATCTGCACCGACCGCATCGACCTGATCGGGCCACACGCCCTCGACGGCTGAACGGGCGCGCAGCCGGCGAGCCTTCTTGTCGCGCCGTCGCCGGTCATGGATGTTTCAGCGGCTGCGCGCGATCAGTGCGCCGGCGATCAGCGCGACGCCGCCCACAATGGCGATGGCCTGCCAGGGGTTGGTGCGGACGTAGTCGTCGGCCTGGGCAAAGGCCTCGTCCGCGCGCTCGCGCGTTGCCGCGCGCGCCGCTTCGAGGCGCTCGCGCGCTACGTCGAGGCGTTTCCTCAGATCCGCGCGCAGCTCGGCGGCGTCGGCCTGGGTACCCTCGCCGAGGGACTTTTCGAGTTCGGCCAGCAGTTCGCGCAGTTCGTCGGCGATATCGGCTGCGGCACTGCGCCCGCGGCGCGCAATGCGTCGCGCACGGTGACCTGTCCTCGTCCAGGATTCCCCGAGGGCGTCTCGCGTGTTGGGAAATGCGCTCATGAATGGCTCCGTGGTTGAAAAGCAAAGATGACGTTCGTTTCGCCCCCGAAAATCGGGCGCCATGAGGCAGAGTATTGCGCAAATCCGGTACCCGGCACCCGAAGGTGTACAAGGCAGCTTGCCGTGGCGGCCCGCCGGACGGGGCTTTGCGGCCGGACGCCGCATTAGGTGATTACGGGGACAGCACGGTTTTTCCCAGAGGCATAGAATCAGGGAAAGCCTGCTTGTGTGTGGTGAAGACCGGATGCGGGAAGGTGGGGATGCCGCCCGCCGCCGGGGGCCGCGAGGGCTGGCGGAGGGCGGTGAACCGGGCGGTAGCCCGGCGCGGCAGTTAGAACATGTAACCGACCTTCAGGTAAGTGACGATCGGATTCAGGTGGATCTTGGCTTCCGCGCGTTGCGACAGGACACCGACCTGTGTTTGCTTTTGCGTGTCGAGGGTGGCGGTCACGTTGATCGGAATGTAGGACACCGAGAAGCCCGCGAACCAGTGCTTGGTGAAGTTGTAGTTGAAGCCCGCGTTAAACACCGGCGCCCAGGAACGATCTGTCGAAACGCTGGTCGGACCCCCAAGGGCCGCGCTCTGTTCGAAGGCGCCGTTGGTGATGTGGTCGTCGGTAAACCAGGCGTAGGTCACGCCGATGCCGGCATACGGGCGGAACTTGGCGTCGGGCTTGTTGAAGTAGTACTTGAAGAGGAGCGCCGGGCTCCAGAGCTTCGCCGAACCCAGCTTGCCGTACGGGCTCAGTTCGCCTTCGCCGTTCAGATCGAAGGTCGGCGGGATGCCCAGCTCGAGTTCCGTGGAGATGTGGTCGGTGATGAAGTAGCCGAAGCTGAGGCCGAGCGTATCGGCCGAACCGACTCCGGCACCGGTGCCCGGGAACGACATGTTGACTGGAGAACCGCCAACGCTGTCGATTTTGAGGGGGTCACTGCCGTCCTGAGGGGCGAAGTGGAACCACCCTGTCGTAACGTAGAACGTGTTGGCTGATTGAGCGTGTGCTGCCGAAAAACTGGCGAGCGCGGCGATACCTGCCAGCGCCTGTTTTAATTTCATATATGTGCTCCTCCATAAAAGGCCCGCTCATTATGAACACAACGTTTGCAACAAACCATACGCCACGGTTAGAGGCTTCTCCCTAAGCGCCGCGACGTTTCCGCTTCAAGCCGTATGCCTTGCGCACCGAGCGCTGGCGCGGCCTGGCGGGTCTGCGGGTATTCACCAACGGACTAATGGAAAATCGAGCATGGCACGGCTTGCACGTCTATATGTACCCGATCAGCCGCAGCACGTGATCCTGCGCGGACTCGACCAGCAGCCCGCATTCGTCGACGACCAGGACTACGAGCTTTTCATCGATTGCCTGAAGGCGGCGGCGCGCGATCATCATCTGGCGGTTCACGCATGGGTGCTGATGCCCGGCGCGGTGCAACTGCTCGCCACCCCTTCCGACGAGGCGAGCCTGCCGAAGGCCATGCAGGCCGTCGGCAGGCGCTACGTGGCGCACTTCAACCGCCGCTATGCGCGGCGCGGCACGCTGTGGGAAGGTCGTTACCGGGCCACGGTGATCGAGGCCGAGCGGTTCTTCCTGCTCGCGAGCCGGGTGGTCGAACTGGCGCCGGCGCGCGGTCATCTCGTCGCGGTACCCGAGGACTACCGGTGGTCGAGCTACCGGCATCACATCGGGCTCACCGTCGACAGTCTCATCACCGACCATCCGCTGTACTGGGCGCTCGGCAACACGCCGTTCGAGCGTCAGCGCGCCTACCGCGAACTGTGCGAGCAGCCGCTGGACGAGCGCGAGACCTCGCAACTGATGCAGGCCACTCTCAAAGGCTGGGTGCTCGGCAGCGAGAGCTGGCGCGATTGGGCCTCGCGCTCGGCGAACCGCCGCGTCTCGCCGCTGCCGCGCGGCCGGCCGCGCAAGGTGCGCGAGGCGCCTTCGCCGGCGGCCGCTGGTTCATCAGGGTCAAATCAACCGGGCGCTACGCCGCCCTCATCCACGAACTCGCCTGGCGGACACGGTAGTGGTCAGCCGACAACACATCCGGCGGGTCATCCGGGTAGCCAGCCGGCCGGTTCGGAGGGGCATGCGCCCGGTTCGTCCCCAACGGGGAGCACCGCGCCGGCCAGTTCGCCGTCCACGCACGAGGAGCGAAAGCCGGGCACTGGCACGCATTGATCTTTTTTAAATCAATGGTTTACTCAGAAAGGCGGCATCTTTCGATGCCGCTTTCTTTTGCCCGCTTTTGATAAGTCCCCAATAAAAAGTTGTGCGGATGCACCATCTTGATAATTGGGGTTATATCATGCACTTTTATTTGCATGCCCTTGATTCGTCGCGTATATTCGCCTTTCGGCTCTCCTTGGCGCACAACGCGGGAAGCCCGCATCGCCCGCGCAACGCCGTACAGCGGTCGCGCAAGCGGCGGGAACAAAAAAGTACGGAATCAACGGCCAGCCCTGGCCATTCTTGGACGGTCCCCATGAACGATCACCTGCAGCGCGCCGCGGTGCCCGCCGCGCAAGGTCTGTATGACCCGCAAAACGAACACGACGCATGCGGCGTCGGCTTCGTCGCCCATATCAAGGGCAAGAAGAGCCACGAAATCATTCAGCAAGGCTTGAAGATTCTCGAGAACCTCGATCACCGGGGCGCCGTGGGCGCCGATCCGCTGATGGGCGACGGCGCGGGCATCCTGATCCAGATTCCGGACGCCTTCTATCGCGAGGAAATGGCCAAGCAGGGCGTGACGCTGCCGCCGAATGGCGAGTACGGCGTCGGCATGATTTTCCTGCCGAAGGAACACGCCTCGCGCCTCGCCTGCGAACAGGAACTCGAGCGCACGGTGCGCGCCGAGGGCCAGGTCGTGCTCGGCTGGCGCGACGTGCCGGTCGACCACGCCATGCCGATCTCGCCCACTGTGAAGGCGAGCGAGCCGCTGATCCGCCAGATCTTCATCGGCCGCGGCAAGGACGTAATGGTTACGGACGCGCTCGAGCGCAAGCTGTACGTGATCCGCAAGACCGCGAGCCACCGCATCCAGGCGCTCAAGCTCAAGCACGGCAAGGAATACTTCGTGCCGTCGTGCTCGGCGCGCACGGTCGTCTACAAGGGTCTGCTGCTGGCGGGCCAAGTGGGCGTGTACTACCGCGACCTGCAGGACGAGCGCGTCGTCTCGGCGCTCGCGCTCGTGCACCAGCGCTTCTCGACGAACACGTTCCCGGCGTGGGAGCTGGCTCACCCGTACCGCATGATCGCCCACAACGGTGAGATCAACACCGTGAAGGGCAACGTGAACTGGCTGAACGCCCGTACCGGCGCGATCGCCTCGCACGTGCTTGGCGACGATCTGCCGAAGCTCTGGCCGCTGATCTACCCGGGCCAGTCGGACACGGCGTCGTTCGACAACTGCCTCGAACTGCTGGTGATGGCGGGTTATCCGCTCGTCCACGCGATGATGATGATGATCCCGGAAGCTTGGGAACAGCACACGCTGATGGACGAGAACCGCAAGGCGTTCTACGAGTACCACGCCGCGATGATGGAGCCGTGGGACGGCCCCGCCGCGATCGCCTTCACCGACGGCCGCCAGATCGGCGCGACGCTCGACCGTAACGGTCTGCGTCCGGCGCGCTATGTCGTCACCGACGACGACCTCGTCATCATGGCCTCGGAAGCCGGCACGCTGCCGATCCCCGAATCGAAGATCGTCAAGAAGTGGCGCCTGCAGCCGGGCAAGATGTTCCTGATCGACATGGAGCACGGCCGCATCATCGACGACAAGGAACTGAAGGACAACCTCGCCAACGCCAAGCCCTACAAGAGCTGGATCGACGCCGTGCGCATCAAGCTCGACGAGATCGAGCCGAAGGCGGAAGACGTCGCGACCGCGCGTGCCGAAGCCGCCGTGCTGCTCGACCGTCAGCAAGCGTTTGGCTACACGCAGGAAGACCTCAAGTTCCTGATGGCGCCGATGGCGATGTCGGGTGAAGAGGCCGTCGGCTCGATGGGCAACGACTCGCCGCTGGCGGTCATGTCCAACAAGAACAAGACGCTCTTCAACTACTTCAAGCAGTTGTTCGCGCAGGTCACGAACCCGCCGATCGACCCGATCCGCGAAAACATGGTGATGTCGCTCGTGTCGTTCATCGGCCCGAAGCCGAACCTGCTCGACACGAACAACATCAACCCGCCGATGCGTCTCGAAGTGTCGCAGCCGGTGCTCGACTTCAAGGACATCGCGAAGATCCGCGCGATCGAGCAGTACACGGGCGGCAAGTTCAGCTCCTACGAACTGAACATCTGCTACCCGGTGGCCTGGGGCAAGGAAGGCATCGAGGCGCGCCTCGCGTCGCTGTGCGCGGAAGCGGTGGATGCGGTCAAGTCGGGCTACAACATCCTGATCGTCTCGGACCGCCGCGCGGATCGCGACAACGTCGCGATCCCGGCGCTGCTCGCCACTTCGGCGATCCATTCGCACCTCGTCGAGCACGGTCTGCGCACGAGTACGGGTCTCGTCGTGGAAACGGGCTCGGCGCGCGAAACGCACCACTTCGCGCTGCTCGCGGGCTTCGGCGCGGAAGCCGTGCACCCGTACCTCGCTATGGAAACGCTCGCACAGATGGCGCAGGGCCTCAAGGGCGATCTGTCGCCGGAGAAGGCCGTCTACAACTTCACCAAGGCGGTGGGCAAGGGCCTGCTCAAGGTGATGTCGAAGATGGGCATCTCCACGTACATGTCGTACACGGGCGCGCAGATTTTCGAAGCGGTCGGTCTTGCCGACGACCTCGTGCAGAAGTACTTCAAGGGCACGGCTTCGAAGGTGGGTGGCATCGGCCTGTTCGAAGTGGCGGAAGAAGCGATCCGTCTGCATCACGACGCATTCGGCGACAACCCGGTTCTCGCGAACATGCTCGACGCGGGCGGCGAGTATGCCTACCGCGTGCGTGGCGAAGACCACATGTGGACACCCGACGCGATCGCCAAGCTCCAGCACTCGGCGCGCAGCAATTCGTACCAGACATACAAGGAATACGCGCACCTGATCAACGATCAGACGAAGCGCCACATGACCTTCCGCGGCCTCTTCGAGTTCCGCATCGACCCGGCGCGCGCGATCTCGATCGACGACGTCGAGCCGGCCAAGGAAATCGTGAAGCGCTTCGCCACGGGCGCGATGTCGCTCGGCTCGATCAGCACGGAAGCGCACGCCACGCTGGCGGTCGCGATGAACCGCATCGGCGGCAAGTCGAACACGGGCGAAGGCGGCGAAGACGAGAAGCGCTACCGGAACGAGTTGCGCGGTATTCCGATCAAGAACGGCGACACGATGCAGTCGATCATCGGGCCGGAAGTCGTGAAGGACATCCCGCTGAAGGATGGCGACTCGCTGCGTTCGAAGATCAAGCAGGTCGCGTCGGGCCGCTTCGGCGTGTCGGCGGAGTATCTGTCGTCGGCGGACCAGATCCAGATCAAGATGGCGCAGGGCGCGAAGCCGGGCGAAGGCGGCCAGTTGCCGGGCCACAAGGTGTCGGAGTACATCGGCAAGCTGCGTTATTCGGTGCCGGGCGTGGGCCTCATCTCGCCGCCGCCGCACCACGACATCTACTCGATCGAAGATCTGGCGCAGCTCATTCACGATCTGAAGAACGTGAACCCAGTGTCGTCGATCTCGGTGAAGCTGGTGTCGGAAGTGGGCGTGGGCACGGTGGCCGCGGGTGTCGCGAAGGCGAAGGCCGATCACGTCGTGATCGCCGGCCATGATGGCGGTACGGGCGCCTCGCCGCTCTCGTCGCTCAAGCACGCCGGCACGCCGTGGGAACTCGGCCTCGCCGAAACCCAGCAAACGCTCGTGCTGAACCAGTTGCGCGGCCGCATTCGCGTGCAGGCCGACGGCCAGATGAAGACGGGCCGCGACGTGGTGATCGGCGCGCTGCTCGGCGCGGACGAATTCGGCTTCGCGACGGCGCCGCTCGTCGTCCAGGGCTGCATCATGATGCGCAAGTGCCACCTGAACACCTGCCCGGTCGGCGTCGCGACGCAAGATCCGGTGCTGCGCGCGAAGTTCTCGGGCCAGCCCGAGCACGTCGTCAACTTCTTCTTCTTCATCGCCGAGGAAGTGCGCGAAATCATGGCGCAACTGGGCATCCGCAAGTTCGACGACCTGGTCGGTCGCGCGGATCTGCTCGATACGCGCAAGGGCGTCGAGCACTGGAAGGCGAAGGGCCTCGACTTCTCGCGCGTGTTCTATCAGCCGCAAGTTGGCGAGGAAGTCGCACGCAAGCACGTCGACACCCAGGACCACGGTCTCGACCGCGCGCTCGATCACACGCTGATCGAGAAGGCAAAGGCCGCGATCGAAACGGGCGAGCACGTCTCGTTCATCCAGCCGGTGCGCAACGTGAACCGCACGGTGGGCGCGATGCTCTCGGGCATGATCGCCAAGAAGTACGGCCACAACGGTCTGGACGACGACGCGATCCATATCCAGTTGAAGGGCACGGCGGGCCAGAGTTTCGGCGCGTTCCTCGCACGCGGCATTACGCTCGACCTCGTGGGCGACGGCAACGACTATGTCGGCAAGGGCCTCTCGGGCGGCCGCATCATCATCCGTCCGACCAACGACTTCCGCGGCAAGTCCGAAGAAAACATCATCTGCGGCAACACGGTGATGTACGGCGCGCTCGAAGGCGAAGCCTTCCTGCGCGGCGTGGCGGGCGAGCGCTTCGCGGTGCGTAACTCGGGCGCAACGGCGATTGTCGAAGGCACGGGCGACCACGGCTGCGAATACATGACGGGCGGCACGGTGGTCGTGCTCGGCGAGACGGGCCGCAACTTCGCGGCCGGCATGTCGGGCGGCGTGGCCTACGTCTACGATCCGGACGGCATGTTCGCCGGCAAGTGCAACCGCGCGATGGTCGCGCTCGATCCGGTGCTGCAGCAGGCCGAACAGGAACGCACCGTGGACCGCGCGCTGTGGCACGCGGGCCAGACCGACGAAGCGCTGCTCAAGGGACTCGTCGAGCGTCACTTCCAGTTCACCGGCTCGCCGCGTGCGAAGGTGCTGCTCGAGAACTGGGACGCGTCGCGCCGTCAGTTCGTGAAGGTGTTCCCCACGGAATACAAGCGCGCGCTGGGCGAGATCGGCGCGAAGAAGGCGAACCAGGAAGTGCTGGCCGCCTGAAGCCGCGACACCACGA
This sequence comes from Paraburkholderia sp. AV2, assembly GCF_054968425.1. NCBI lineage: Bacteria > Pseudomonadati > Pseudomonadota > Betaproteobacteria > Burkholderiales > Burkholderiaceae > Paraburkholderia > Paraburkholderia sp. AV2. The sequence goes on along the minus strand of NZ_JBANLK010000037.1, from coordinate 44,262 downwards.
CGTACAGACGAAGGAGCGCTTGCCGCTGCGCGTGAAGCGCGCGGCGGCAGGCGCCGACCCCCTCACCGAATACATGGATGGACGAGAGCCAAATGGGTAAGGCAACCGGTTTTCTCGAATACGAGCGCCAGCATGAGGCGTACGAAGCACCGCTCACGCGCGTGAAGCATTACAAGGAGTTCGTTTCGGCACTTGCCGACTCGGACGCGAAGATCCAGGGCGCGCGCTGCATGGACTGCGGCATTCCGTTCTGCAACAACGGCTGCCCGGTGAACAACATCATCCCCGACTTCAACGACCTGGTGTTCCGCCAGGACTGGAAGTCGGCGATCGACGTGCTGCACTCGACCAACAACTTCCCCGAGTTCACGGGCCGCATCTGCCCGGCGCCGTGCGAAGCGGCGTGCACGCTCGGCATCAACGACGATCCCGTCGGCATCAAGTCGATCGAGCACGCGATCATCGACAAGGCCTGGGCCGAAGGCTGGGTCGCACCGCAGATCGCGAAGCACAAGACCGGCAAGAAGGTGGCCGTGGTGGGTTCGGGCCCCGCGGGTCTCGCCGCCGCGCAGCAGCTCGCGCGCGCCGGGCACGACGTGACGGTGTTCGAAAAGAACGACCGCATCGGCGGTCTCCTGCGCTACGGCATTCCCGACTTCAAGCTGGAGAAGTGGCTGATCGACCGCCGCATGCGCCAGATGGAAGCCGAAGGCGTGACGTTCCGCACCAATGTCTTCATTGGCAAGGGCGAACTGCCGGCATTTATCGGCAGCACGGCGAAGGAAACCATCACGCCGGACCAGTTGAAGGAGCAGTTCGACGCCGTGGTGATCGCGGGCGGTTCGGAAACGCCGCGCGACCTGCCGGTGCCTGGGCGCGAACTGCAGGGCATCTACTACGCGATGGAATTCCTGCCGCAGCAGAACAAGGTCAACGCGGGCGACAAGCTGGCCGATCAGCTCGTGGCGAAGGGCAAGCACGTCGTGGTGATCGGCGGCGGCGATACGGGCTCCGACTGCGTGGGGACGTCGAACCGCCATGGCGCGAAGAGCATCACGCAGTTCGAACTGCTGCCGCAGCCGCCCGAAGAGGAGAACAAGCCGCTCGTCTGGCCGTACTGGCCGATCAAGCTGCGCACCTCGTCGTCGCATGAGGAAGGCTGCTCGCGCGACTGGGCGGTGGCCACGAAGCGTCTGGAAGGCAAGAACGGCAAGATCGAAAAGCTCGTCGCCGCTCGCGTGGAGTGGAAGGACGGCAAGATGGTCGAAGTGCCCGGTTCGGAGTTCGAAATGAAGGCCGATCTCGTGCTGCTCGCCATGGGCTTCACGCAGCCGGTTTCGCCGGTGCTCGAAGCGTTCGGCGTCGACAAGGATGCGCGCGGCAATGTGCGTGCCTCGACCGAAGGCGAGAAGGCGTACTACACGTCGGTCGACAAGGTCTTCGCCGCCGGCGACATGCGCCGCGGCCAGTCGCTCGTCGTCTGGGCGATCCGCGAGGGCCGTCAATGCGCGCGCTCGGTTGACGCTTATTTGATGGGGCGCACGGAGCTGCCGCGATAAGGCACTCACTTCCGGCCGATATCGAAGCCGGGCACCCGGGAAGGGTGTCCGGCTTTTTTACGTTCTGGCGCGCGCACGTTACCATGACGCGATTGCCCGACCCACTTGACGGCCACCGATTATGTCCGAAGCCCGCGAGACCGATCAATGGCGGCGCTGCTTCGTCGCGCTCGCGCCCGATGCGGCGTCGCGCGACGCGCTAGCCGCGCTCGACGTGCCGCCCAACGTGCGGCGCGTGCCGTATGCGCAGTTGCATCTGACGGTGGCGTTCATCGGCGCGATGTCGTTCGATCAGGGCGAGATGCTCTCGCAGCGGCTGGCCGGGCAAGCGCTGCCGGTTCCGCCTGCGCCTGTGACGAAAATCGAATGCTGGCCCAGCCGCGCGCAGCCGCGGCTGATCGTGGCTGCGCTGGCGATGTCGGACGCGTTGACGGCGCTCGACTGGCGCGTGCGGTCCCTGATGGGCGAGGTGGGGTTGCCGCTCGATGCGCGCGCATTTCGCCCGCATGTGACGCTCGCACGGTTTGCGCGCGATGCGGCAGCGGGGCCCGCCGCGATGAACGGCGAAGCGCTGCCGCCATTGCGATTCGAGTCGCTCGTGCTGTATTCGAGTACGCTCGCCCGCCAGGGGGCGCGCTACGATGCGCTGGCCAGCGTGGCGCTGGCGTGAGGGGCAAGCAGGGTATTCGGGTGACGCGCCTCAGTGTCCGTTGCGCCGGTAGCGCGCCAGCGTGAGCCCATCGAGATCGATTTCGGGCGTGCGCTGCGTGACGAGATCGGCGACCACGCGCCCGGAGCCCATCGACATCGCCCAGCCTGTCGAACCATGCCCGACGTTGAGCCAGAGTCCCTCGACGCCGGAAGCGCCAAGCAGCGGCGCGCCGTCCGGCACCATGGGCCGCCGTCCGACCCAGAACTGCGCCGACGAGGGCGTGGCCGCATGCGGGAACCAGTCGTCGAGCACTTTCATGAGCGTTTGCAGCGCCTGTTCGCGCAGCGTCGCGCGATGGTCGCCCAGCTCCGCCGTGCCCGCGACGCGCAGATACGGGCCGAAGCGCGTGATCGCCGTCTTGAGCGATTCGTCCATGAGCGCGGCGCGCGGGGCTTTTTGCTCGTCGACGACGGGCAGCGTCGCCGAGTAGCCCTTCACGGGATAGAGGGGCACGCGCACGCCGAGCGGCGCCACGAGTGCTGCGCTCTCCACGCCCAGCGCGACGATCACCGCGTCGGCGGCGAGCGTTCGCGGCGCCGCGTCCGGCGCTTCGGGCGCGCTCGCGGACGGGCTCAGCACCTCGGCCGGCGCGCGGCGCTGCTCGCGGCGGTTGAGCTTGCCGCGGCCGGCGCGCACGCGCACGCCGCTCACCTTGCCGCCTTCGGCCTGCAGAGCCTCCGCTTCGGTATCGAGCAGAAAGCGCACGCCCCTGGCTTCGCACACGGCGCGCAGCTCGCGCGTGAAGCGCGCGCAGTCGCCCGCTTCGTCGTCGGGAAGGTAGATGCCCGCAACCGGCTTGATATGCGACCACGCGAGCCCCGGCTCGATCTGCGTGCATCCCGCGGCGTCGAGTTCGCGCCAGGCGATGCCCGCATCGCGCAGCACGTCGAGCGCTGGTTGCGCGAGTGCCAGGTCGTAGTCGCTGCGAAAGAGCTGCAAATAGCCCTGGCTGCGCCCGTATTCGAACGCATGCGTTTCGCGGAACGCGTGCAGGCAGGTGCGGCTGTAGCAGGCAATGCGCTGCATCCGCTGTTTATTCAGACGAAAGCGTTCGAGGTCGCATTCGCGCAGCCAGCGCGCGATCCAGCGCCATTGGGAGGGGGCGAGCGTGGGCCGGAAGATGAGCGGGGAAGTGGGCTTGAACAGATATTTGAGGAGCTTCGCGGGCATGCCGGGCGCCGCCCACGGCGTGACGTAGCCAGGCGCGATCACGCCCGCGTTGCCGAAGCTCGTGCCGAGCGCGACGCCGGGTTCGCGCTCGACGACCGTGACGTCGCAGCCCCGCTCGCTCAGATAATACGCAGTAGCGACGCCGATCACACCGGCGCCGAGGACGATCGTTTTCATGCCGGTCGACTCGGGTGGGACGGGAGGTATTGCAGCACGTTCGGACTCATCGTGCAGCGGATCGAGCAGCGAGCGCCTTGCCCTTCGTTTCGGGCAGGCAGAGAGCGGAGACGATCACCAGCAGATAGCCGGCGCCGGCCACGCCGCCGATCGCCTTCACGAGCGATATGGACTGCGCGAGCATGCCGACGAGAATCGGGAACAGCGAGCCGAGACCGCGCCCGAGGTTGTAGCAAAAGCCCTGACCGGAGCCGCGGATCGCATTCGGATAAAGCTCGGAGAGATAGGCGCCGATGCCCGCGAAGATCCCCTGCACCACGACGCCGAGCGGAAAGCCGAGCAGCAGCATGGCGCCATTGGTGATGGGCAGCATGGTGTAGGCCATGCCGAGCGCGAACGAGCCGAGCGCGAACAGGATGAACGAGGCGCGCCGGCCGATGCGGTCGCAGAGGATCGCGCCGACGATATAGCCCACAAACGAACCGACGATCAGCACGAACAGGTAGCCGCTCGTGTTGAACACGGAGAGATGGCGCACGGTTTTCAGGTACGTGGGCAGCCAGGTGGTGATGGCGTAGTAGCCGCCGAGCATGCCGGTGCAGAGCGCGCTGCCGAGCAGCGTGGTGGCGAGATGCGCGCGCGAGAAGATCTGCAGGAAATGCGCACGCGCGGCGCCGCTGTCACGCTCGCGCCGCGTTTGCACGAAGACGTCGGGGTCGCTCACGTTGCGGCGCACATAGAGGATCCAGAGCGCCGGCACGATGCCGATCCAGAAGCAGGCGCGCCAGGCGAGCGCCTCGGGCAGGGCGGCGAAGAAGGCCCAGTAGAGGATCGCGGCGGCTGCCCAGCCGAACGACCAGCTGCTCTGCAGGGTGCCCACCGCCTTGGCGCGGTGCTGCGGCGAGCGGATGGTCTCCGCCATCATGATCGTGACCACCGACCATTCGCCGCCGAAGCCGAAGCCCTGCAGCGTGCGCGTGGCGAGCAACTGCCAGAACGAGTTCGTGAATCCGGAGAGACAGGTGAAGATCGCGAACGTCGCAATCGTCCACTGCAGCACGCGCACGCGGCCGTAGCGGTCGGCCAGCACGCCCGCGAGCCAGCCGCCGAGCGCCGACGAGATCAGCGAGCTCGTCGCGATCATGCCGGCTTCGCTCTTGCTCATGCCCCAGGCGGCGATCAGCGTGGGGATCAGGAACGAGTAGATCATGAAATCGAACGCGTCGACGGCGTAGCCGCCGAAGCCGGCGTAGAGCGTTCGACGCTCGCGCCCGTTCAGTTCCGTGAACCACTGGAACGATCCCATCGCGTGTCTTCCCCCAATTGTTGTGTGCGCCACCATTTGTCATGCCGTATGCGGCATGAATGCTGGAGCGGGGGCTATTTTACGGCGCGACGGAACAGGCAGGCGAGCGTTTCGTTTGCATTTCCGTTAGCCAGGACGCGGTTGAAGGACTCGATGCCGGAGCGTCGGCGAGCGGTGCGACGCGCCCGCCGGCCCCAAGTTTAAGCGGCGATCCGCTCTTCGGGCATGCGCTCGATGTCGAGCGTCTCGTCGTGGAAGGCCGCAAGCGACTCGCGATGCGCGACGCTCACGATCGCCGCTTTCGGCAGACGCTCGTTGAAGAGCTTGTAGAGACGGCCTTCGTTGTCGGAATCGAGGGCGCTCGTCGCTTCGTCGAGGAACAGGTAGTCGGGCTTGTGCAGCAGCACGCGCGCACCGGCCAGCCGTTGCTGCTCGCCAGGCGAGAGCACGCGCGTCCAGTGCGCCGATTCGGCGAGGCGGTCCGCGTAGTCTTCGAGACGGCAGGCGCGCAGCGCCTCGCGGCAGTCTTCGTCGCTGTAGTCGTCGGCCGGCGACGGGTAGGTGAGCGCCGCCTTGAGCGTGCCGATCGGCAGATAGCTTTGCTGCGGGATGAACATCATGCGCGCGTCCACGGGCGCGTCGATCGAGCCTTCGCCGAACGGCCAGAGGCCCGCGAGCGCGCGCATCAGCGTGCTCTTGCCCGCACCCGAAGGGCCGCGCACGAGCCAGCGCGAGCCCGGCTTGATGGCGACGTCGCGGACTTCCGAAAGCGGCACGCCGTTAGGCAGGGCGAGCTTCAGGTGGTCGGTGGAGAGCACATTCGCGTCGACGAAGTGCAGGTTGATGCCGCCGTGCTCGGTGGCGGGCGAGACGGTTTCCTTCAGGCGCGGCGAGTGGACCACGCGCACGAATTCACGCAGACGGTTGACGGTGGCGCGCCAGTCGACCAGCGTCGAGTAACTGTTGATGAACCACGAGAACGAGTCGCTCACGGTGCCGAACGCCTGCGAGATCTGCATCAGCACGCCGAAGGTGAACGCTCCGGCGAAATAACGCGGCGCGGCGACGACGAGCGGGAAGATGATGGCGATCTGGCCGTAGAAGCTCAGCACGAAAGTGAGGCGCTTCGTGTACTTCATCACGCGCCACCAGTTGTCGCGGATGTGCTGGAAGAGGCCTTGCGCGCTGCCGCGCTCGGTGTCCATGCCGTCGTAGAAGGCGATCTGCTCGGCGTTTTCGCGCAGGCGGATGAGGCCGAAGCGGAAGTCCGCCTCCACTTTCTGCTGCTGGTAGTTGATCGACACGAGCGGATGGCCCACCTTCTGGATCACGATCGAACCGAGCACGGCGTAGAGCGCGGCGGCCCACACCATGTAGCCCGGAATCGCGAGCGGGTGGCCGCCCAGCGTGATCGAGAGTGCGCCCGCGAGCGTCCAGAGAATCGTCACGAAGGAGATCAACGTAACGACCGTGGAGAGCAGGTCCAGTGTGAGCGCGAGCGTACTGGTCGCGAACGACTGGAGGTCGTCGCTGATCCGCTGGTCCGGGTTGTCGGCCAGCCGGTCGCGCTCGATGCGATAGAACGCGCCCTTGCCGAGCCACTCGTCGAGAAAGCGCGTGGTGAGCCACTGGCGCCAGCGGAAGCCGAGCATCTGACGCAGATAGCGCCCGTACACCGCGAGGATGATGAAGGCGAACGCGAGCACCGTGAAGATCATCAGGAGGTGCGGGAACTGCTTGACGTCCTTGCCCTGCAGCGCGTTGTAGAAGTCGGCGTTCCAGCTGTTGAGCCGCACGTTGATCCACACGACCAGCAGGTTGATGACGACGATCGCGATGAGCAGCCCCCAGGCGATCCATCGCTCCTCGGACACCCAGTAGGGCTTGATCAGGCTCCAGGCCGTGATCTTTTCGGGCTGATCCGGCGTGGCGCGGGAAGAAAGGTTGGTCATGTGCGTCCTGATATAGACCCGGCCCGAGGCCGGAAAAGGCAAGCGTGCGGCGCGGCACGGCGGTGCCGGGATTCTGTCGCGAACCGCTTAAGCCGGGCTTAACCGCCGTTCAATCGACGTGTAAGCGCGCGGCCCATTGTCTCACCGGCGGCTGGTGGCGGGCGGAACCGGGCGTTGCGGGCATTGTGCCAGAGCGCAGGCGCCTCCCGGCAAATGCCCGGTGCCGGTGCGCCGGGCGGGTGAGGGTGCGTGGCGTTCGGCATGAGCGGTCGCGGAACCACGGCGCGAACCCGAGGGAAGCGGGCCGCGGCGCCAGCGCCGGCGCGGTTTGCGGGCCCCGCGCCTTTTGTGGTCTAATGTCCGCTGACGAAACAGGGGTGCTTCGCCGGCATGCCGTGCATGTCGCTGTGAGGCTGAGAGAGACCCTTCGCACCCGATCCGGGTAATACCGGCGCGGGAAGTTTCCGGAAAGTCTTGCTGGAGCCAGTTCCAGTTTCCCGCCGGGCAAGCGCGCATGGGACCCGTGTCCCATTGCCCCTCGCGCCTGTCCGGCCGGCCTTGCCAGCCGGTTTCGTCCTTGGGTACGTCTGCTGTTGCCGTACGGAAAGGATACGATGACCGCCTATTCCTCAGTCCATTTAGTTTATTGGGCCCGCGCGCTGGTCAGCATTTCGATCAGCACTTTGGCCTGCTCCGGCATACGCGTGTTTGCGCGCTGCGGAGTCGCGTCATGAACGACGTCCGCTCTGCTGCAGCCATGCCGGACTTCGCCGTTCTCGGCGGCGGGCTCTCCGGGCGCCTCGTCGCCTGGCGGCTCGCCGGCATGGGCCACCGCGTGGCGCTCTACGAGCGCGGCGGTCCCGAAGGCGCCGACGCGGCCGCATGGGTCGCGGCCGCGATGCTTGCGCCGCTGGCCGAGGCCGCCGTCGCCGAACTGCTCATCACCGAACTTGGGGTCGCGTCGCTCGAGACCTGGCCGCAGATTCTCGCGGAACTGCCCGAGCCGGTCTTCTTCCAGCACAACGGCACGCTCGTGGTCTGGCATCACGCCGACCGCACCGAGGCGCCGCTGTTCGAGCGCCGCGTGCGCGCGAATGCACCTCACTGGCTCGCCAATGAGGGTTTTGTCGCGCTTGCGGGCAAGGAACTGGACGCGGCCGAGCCCGCGCTTGCCGGGCGCTTCGCGCGCGGCTGGCTGCTGCCTGGCGAAGGACAGCTCGACAACCGCCAGGTGCTCGGTGCGCTGGCGGCGGGGCTCGCGCAACGGGGCGTCGAAACGCACTGGCACACGAGCGTGAACGACGCCGATCTGCCGCGTGCCCGCGTGACGATCGATTGCCGGGGCCTGGGCGCCAAGCCCGCGTTGCCCGCGTTGCGCGGAATCCGCGGCGAGGTGGCGCGCGTGCATGCACCGGGCATCGGGCTCTCGCGGCCCGTGCGCCTCCTGCATCCGCGTTATCCGCTCTATATCGCGCCGAAGCAGAACGACCTCTACGTGATCGGCGCCACCGAGATCGAAGGCGAGGACATGTCGCCGGTGAGCGTGCGCTCGGCGCTCGAATTGCTGAGCGCCGCGTTCGCCGTGCATCCGGCCTTCGGCGAGGCACGCATCCTCGAACTCAATTCGCAGTGCCGTCCAACGCTGCCCGATCATCGTCCGGCGCTGATCTGGGACGGCGCACAAACCTTGCGCGTGAATGGCCTTTACCGGCACGGTTTCATGATCGCGCCCGCCGTGGCCGACGAAGCGGTCCGCTGCGCGCGGGCGCTGCTCGACCAGCGCGTGGCCGATCAGGACGCCTTCGAAACGCTGCGCCGCGACTCGCGCTGGAGCGCGATGCTGCATGTGCAGGGCGCGCGGGAGACGGCCTGACGCGCAGCGGCAGGGCTGCACGAGGGGTGTTTCCAGTAACAGGACTTGTAGTGAACCGAATCGACATGGACATACAGATCAACCAGAAGCCGCTCACGCTGCCCGAAGGGGCGACCGTCGCCGACGCGCTCACCGCGTTCGGCGCACGGCCGCCTTATGCGGTCGCGCTGAACGGCGATTTCGTCGCGCGCGGCCAGCATGGCGCGCGCACGCTCCAGGCGGGCGACCGCCTCGACGTCGTGAGCCCGGTGGCGGGCGGCTGAGCCGTCTCGCCCGTTCGCGTGCTTTTGCGTCCGCTTTTGCGCTCCTCCGACGCCTCGACCCGATGCCACCGCGCAAGGATTCTTCCGCCATGACCACCCCTTCCACCGCCGACGCGCTCACGCTCTACGGCGAAACCTTCGCGAGCCGCGTGCTGCTCGGCTCGTCGCGCTATCCGTCGCTGCAGTCGCTGTCCGATTCGATCGGTGCGGCGCGGCCCGGCATGATCACCGTGGCGCTGCGCCGCCAGATGAACGACGGCACCGCCGAAGCGGGCTTCTTCGACCTGCTCAAGCGCCACGGCGTGCCGCTCCTGCCGAACACGGCGGGCTGCCTCACCGTCAACGAAGCCGTGACGACGGCCCACATGGCGCGCGAAGTCTTCGATACCGACTGGATCAAGCTCGAACTGATCGGCGACGACTACACGCTGCAGCCCGACCCGGTCGGCCTGATCGAGGCCGCGTCGCGCCTCGTGCGGGACGGCTTCAAGGTGCTGCCTTACTGCACCGAAGACCTCGTGATCGGCCGGCGTTTGCTCGACGCGGGCTGCGAGGCGCTGATGCCTTGGGGCGCGCCGATCGGCACCGGCAAAGGCGTGATCAATCCCTATGGCCTGCGCGTGCTGCGCGAACGGTTGCCGGACGTGCCGCTGATCGTCGACGCGGGCCTTGGCGTGCCCTCGCACGCGGCGCAGGTGATGGAATGGGGTTTCGACGGCGTGCTGCTGAACACGGCGGTCTCGCAGGCGACGCACCCGGACGCGATGGCGCGCGCGTTCGCGCTGGGCGTGGAGGCGGGCCGCGCCGCGTATCTTGCCGGGCCGATGGCCGAGCGCGAGGCGGCCGTGGCGAGCACGCCCGTCGTGGGCATGCCGTTCTGGCATCAGGATGGAGGCCAGCAATGACCGAGATGCTGCGACCGCAGGACCGCGAGCTGTTCTGGCCGCCGGCCGACGAACTGACCACCACCGCAGAGCGCATCCGCGCGCGCCTTGGAGACTGGCCGCCGACGCACGCGCCCTGGCGCATCTGCCTCACGCCGCCGGACGCGCCGAACGGCGGCGACCTGATCATGCTGACCGACGCGACGCCGCACCTCGCGAACATCGCGCGCTGGATGACCGAAGGCGCAGGCGTGATCGAAGCGGCCGGCGACGCTCCCAAAGCGGGCCGTGTGACGCTGCATCTGGGTGGCGAGCGCTATGCGCTGGAAGGCGAGCTGGCCGAAGACTGGGTGCCGGCGCTGGCGGCTTTCCTCGACTGCGGCTTCGACCCGCACGACGCGCTCGTGCTGGCGCTGGCCTGGCGCGACGGGGACGAGGCTGGCGAGGACGCGTGGCCGGTCGACTTCGCGCGCTTTCCGCGCGTGCTGGACTTGCCGGCCGCGCCGGCCCAACCGTTCGCGCCGTGCCCGGCGAAGCTCGGCCTGTACCCGGTGCTGCCGACGGCCGACTGGGTCGAGCGCGTGCTCGACTACGGCGCAAAGACGGCGCAGTTGCGCAGCAAGCAGCCGAAATCGCCGCAATTGGTGGCGGAAATAGAACGCTGTGTTGCGGCGGGCCGCCGGCACGATGCCCGCGTGTTCATCAACGACCACTGGCGGGAGGCGCTGGCGGCCGGCGCTTACGGCGTACACCTTGGCCAGGAGGATCTGCGCGACGCGGATCTCGGCGCCATCGCAGCGGCGGGCGTGCGTCTCGGCCTCTCGACGCACGGCTACTTCGAGATGCTCACGGCGCTGCACTTCCGCCCAAGCTATATCGCGCTCGGCGCCGTGTTCCCGACCACGACCAAGGCGATGCCGACCGCGCCGCAGGGGCTCAAGCGTCTCGTGCGCTACGTGCAGCTTCTCGAGGGCGTGGTTCCGCTGGTGGCGATCGGCGGCATCGACGGCGCCGTGCTGCCGCAGGTGCTCGCGACGGGCGTCGGCTGCGCAGCCGTCGTGCGGGCGGTGACCGAGGCCGCCGACCCGGCTGGAGCTGTTGCTGCGTTGCAGAACGCGTTTACGCAATAATGGCCCGCTGACGGAAGGTCGGACGTTGTGTCCGGCCATGCCGTCGGGGGGCCGGTCGACGTCGGGTTGACGTCCTTTACCGGCTGGATCGGCGACGGGGCGCGTCACGGCAGCTTTTTCATGATGGCCCTATAATCCCGCCTTCGTGTAAATGGACTGTCAGCTTACGTGCCATCCTCATCTGAATCCCTGCTGGAGCTGCGCGACGTCGATTTCGGCTACGGCGACCGGCTCGTCCTGTCCGGCCTGAACATGCGCTTTGGGCGCGGCCAGGTCGTGGCGGTCATGGGCGGCTCCGGCGGCGGCAAGACGACGGTGCTGCGTCTGATCGGCGGTCTCGTGCGCGCCCGGCGCGGCCAGGTGCTGTTTCATGGCGAAGACGTCGGCGCCCAGTCGCGCGAAGGCCTCTACGCCCTGCGGCGCAGGATGGGCATGCTGTTTCAGTTCGGCGCGCTCTTCACCGACATGTCGGTGTTCGAGAATGTCGCCTTCGCCCTGCGCGAACACACCGACCTCCCCGAAGAGCTGGTCCGCGACCTCGTGCTGATGAAGCTCAACGCCGTGGGCTTGCGCGGCGCACGCGATCTCGCGCCGTCGGAGATTTCGGGCGGCATGGCCCGGCGCGTCGCGCTGGCGCGCGCCATTGCGCTCGACCCCGAACTCATGATGTACGACGAGCCGTTCGCGGGCCTCGACCCGATCTCGCTCGGCATCACGGCGAACCTGATCCGCACGCTCAACAACGCGCTCGGCGCGACCTCGATCCTCGTCACGCACGACGTGCCCGAGTCGTTCGCCATCGCCGACTACGTGTACTTTCTCGCCAACGGCGGCGTGCACGCGCAGGGCACGCCTGCCGAGCTGCGCGCCTCCACCGACCCGACGGTGCGCCAGTTCATCGACGGCGCGCCGGACGGCCCGTTCCGTTTTCACTACCCGGCGGACGTGCCGCTCGCCGCGGATTTCGGCATCGGCGGAGACCGCTCATGATCGGCGCCATCAGCTCGCTCGGGCGCTCGGTCATCGAACAGATCACGCGCGCCGGTCACGCGGCCCGCTTCTTCGTGCGCCTCGTGCTCGAATTTTTTCCGCTCCTGCGGCGACCGCGCCTTGTCACGAAGCAGATCCACTTCGTCGGTAATTATTCGCTGCTGATCATTGCCGTCTCGGGGCTCTTCGTCGGCTTCGTGCTGGGCCTGCAGGGCTATTACACGCTCAACCGCTACGGTTCCGAACAGGCGCTCGGCCTGCTGGTGGCGCTTTCGCTCGTGCGCGAACTCGGGCCGGTCGTCACGGCGCTGCTGTTCGCGGGCCGCGCGGGCACCTCGCTCACGGCGGAAATCGGCCTCATGAAGGCCGGCGAGCAACTGACCGCGATGGAGATGATGGCGGTCGATCCCGTGCGGATCGTGGTCGCGCCGCGCATGTGGGCGGGCGTGATCGCCATGCCGATCCTCGCGGCGATCTTCAGCGCGGTCGGCATACTCGGCGGCTACGTGGTGGGCGTGCTGCTGATCGGCGTCGATGCGGGCGCTTTCTGGTCGCAGATGCAGGGCGGCGTGGACGTCTGGACCGACGTGGGCAACGGTGTGATCAAGAGTCTCGTGTTCGGCTTCGCCGTGACGTTCACCGCGCTTTACCAGGGCTACGAAGCCAGGCCGACGCCCGAGGGCGTGTCGCGCGCGACCACGAAGACGGTCGTGTACGCGTCGCTCGCCGTGCTGGGTCTCGACTTCCTGCTCACCGCACTGATGTTCAGCTAAGGTCGCACGCTGTGAGTGGCCGGGTCGCGCAGACTGCGCAGCCCCGCCTCGGCGGTTCCACCTGAAGACGGCAGGCGTTGGCGCCGCCGCAACGGATTCTGATTGGGATGACGATGAAAAAGAATGCTCTCGACTTCTGGGTCGGTCTGTTCGTGGTGCTGGGCTTCATCGCGCTGTTGTTTCTCGCGCTGAAGGCCGGCAACATGAGCTCGCTGTCGTTCCAGACGACCTATCCGGTCAAGCTCAAGTTCGACAACATCGGCGGGCTCAAACCGCGCGCGCCTGTGAAGAGCGCGGGCGTGACCGTGGGCCGGGTGGCGTCGATCGGCTTCGACACGAACACGTACCAGGCGCTCGTGACGATCAACATCGACCAGCAATACCAGTTCCCGAAGGATACGTCGGCGAAAATCCTGACCTCGGGCCTGCTCGGCGAGCAGTACATCGGCCTGGAGCCGGGCGGCGACAGCGAAATGCTCAAGGCGGGCGACACCATTGCCATGACGCAGTCGGCGATCGTTCTCGAGAACCTGATCGGTCAGTTCCTCTACAGCAAAGCCGCCGATTCGGGGGCGGCGAAACCAGGCGCCTCGGCACCGGCTCCGGCGCCGGCCGAGGCCGGCTCGGGCGCGGCAGGCAAGTGAGAAGGAGAAGAACAATGTTCACGATGCGCATGCGCGCAGCCGCGATGGGTGTCGCGGTGCTGGCGATCTCGGGGTGCGCGACGGTGCAGACGCCGTCGAAGGACGACCCGTGGGAAGGTTTCAACCGTTCGATCTTCACGTTCAACGACAAGGTGGACCAATACGCGCTCAAGCCCGTGGCCAAGGGCTACGTGTGGGCGACGCCGCAGCCGGTGCGTGACAGCGTCACGAACTTCTTCTCGAATATCGGCGACGTCTACAACGCGGCGAACAACCTCCTGCAGTTGAAGATCACCGACGGCGTGGAAGACATCATGCGGATCGTGATCAACACGGTTTTCGGTGTCGGCGGTCTGTTCGACGTGGCGACGCTCGCGAAGCTGCCCAAGCACGACCAGGATCTGGGCCTCACGCTCGGGCATTACGGCGTGCCGGCCGGACCGTACCTCGTGCTGCCGTTCCTTGGCCCGAGCACGGTCCGCGACGCCGTGGGCTCGGCCGGCAACTATTTCATTAACCCGCTGACGTACGTCAATCCGGCGGCGGTGAGCTGGGGGCTGTACGGCCTGAACATCGTCAGCACCCGGGCCAACCTGCTGGGCGCGAGCGACCTGCTCGAGGGGGCGGCGATCGACAAGTACTCGTTCGTGCGTAACGGCTACCTCCAGCGCCGCGCCTATCAGTTGTCCGACGGCAAGGGCAACGCGTCGTCGAACCTGCCCGACTACGGCGAAGGCGCGCCGCCGCCGAAGTACGAGGACGTCGACCAGGGCGCGGCCGCGCCTGCGGCTGCCGCTTCCGGTGCGCAAGGGACCAGCACGTCGAATGCCGCCGGCACGGCGCCCGCATTGCCGGCTGGCGGCCCTGCGCCGCTGTCGGGCCCGAACGGAGCGGCTGCGGCCACGGGCGCGTCGGACACGACCGTGCCGGCCGACCAGATGGTGCCGCCCGCGCGTATCGGCTATCCGTCGATGCTGCGTCTGCACTGAGCGGCGGCTCCGCCCGATTTGTCAGACGTAAGCCGCTGAGTAACATGAAGAAACGGTTGTCGCAGAATCTTCGCAGTTTAACGATGGAGCCCGATAGAACTCGCGTGATATTGTTGGCTCCAACGGGGTGCTTCTCCCCATCACGCAGGACTTGATATGAAAAAATTCTTTCTGTTGCCGCTTTTCGCCATGTTTTTTGCGATGACGGGCGTGGCGTCCGCACAAACGGTGGACACCAGCAACCCGGATACGATGGTCCAGCAGGTCACCCAGCAGGTGATCGACCAGATCCGCGGCGACAAGTCGATCCAGGCGGGCGACATCAACAAGATCACGCAGCTCGTCAACGAGAAGATCCTGCCGTACATGGACTTCCGCCGTACGACGCAACTGGCGATGGGCCGCAACTGGCGCACGGCCACGCCGGATCAGCAGGCGCAGGTCATCGAGCAGTTCAAGACCCTCCTGATCCGCACGTACTCGGGCGCGCTCGCCCAGGTGCGCGACCAGCAGATCCAGTACAGGCCGTTCCGCGCGAACCCGGACGACACCGACGTCGTGGTGCGTTCGATGGTCATGAACAATGGCCAGCAGATCGAGCTCGACTACCGTCTGTACAAGACGCCGCAAGGCTGGCGCGTGTACGACATCAACGTGCTCGGCGCGTGGCTGATCCAGGCGTACCAGCAGCAGTTCCAGGAAAAGATCCAGCAAGGCGGCGTGGATGGCCTGATCCAGTTCCTCACGCAGCGCAACCAGCAGCTCGCCGCGGGCAAGACTTCGTGAGCACGAGCTTCGATACCGGTGCGGCGCTGACCCACGAGAGCGCGAAAGCCGCGCTCTCGGCGGGCCTGGCGCGCATCGCGCAGGGTGCAACCGCCGTCGACTGCGCGCCCCTCACGCAATTCGATTCGTCGGCGCTGGCCGTGCTGATCGCCTGGCAGCGCGCCGCGCGCGAGCGCGGCACGACGCTCGACGTCCTCAATCTGCCTTCCAAGCTCGCGAGCCTCGCGCACGCCTACGGCGTCGATTCGCTCCTCCACGAGCGACATTGACGCGCGGCGGCCCCCGGTCCCCGGTTCTGCCGGCGGGCTGGGCGGGTTCGCCGCGATTCCCTCCTCTGCGTCTCTTCGGGCCAGGTCGGGTGTAGCGACTTTGCCCTATAATCAACCGTTTTTTGGGCGTTGCCGCCGGATTTTCGGCGGCACGGATGGCGCTACGGGCTGTCCCCCCATTTCCCGGTCTTCCCCCGCAGCATTGATGCACTTTACAGCCGCACCGCCACGAGACGGGCGGCGTTCGAGTCATGCCAGCCATAGAAATTCGTAACGTCAAGAAGCGCTACAAGGAGCTCCAGGCGCTCAAGGGCGTCAGCTTTACGGTCGAGGAGGGTGAGTTCTTCGGGCTGCTCGGCCCGAATGGTGCGGGCAAGACGACGCTCATCAGCATTCTTGCGGGCCTCGCGCGCGCCGATGAAGGCTCGATTGCCGTGCGCGGCCACGACGTCGTGAACGACTACCGCAATGCGCGCCGTAGCCTTGGCGTCGTGCCGCAGGAACTCGTGTTCGATCCGTTCTTCACGGTGCGCGAGACGCTGCGCATCCAGTCCGGCTACTTCGGCCTGCGCAACAACGACGCGTGGATCGACGAGGTCATGGCCAACCTCGACCTCACCGAAAAAGCCGACGTCAACATGCGCGCGCTCTCGGGCGGCATGAAGCGCCGCGTGCTGGTGGCGCAGGCGCTCGTGCATCGTCCGCCTGTGATCGTGCTCGACGAGCCGACTGCCGGCGTGGACGTCGAGTTGCGCCAGACACTCTGGAAATTCATCGCGCGCCTGAATCGCGAAGGCCACACGATCGTGCTCACCACGCACTACCTGGAGGAAGCCGAGGAACTGTGCGATCGCATCGCGATGCTGCGCCGCGGCGAGGTCGTGGCGCTCGAGCGCACGAGCACGCTCCTGCAGCGCTTCGCGGGCACGCAACTGTTCCTGCGTTTCTCGGAGGGCGTGCTGCCTGCCGAGCTGCGCACGCTCGAAGTCGATCCGTCGAACGTCAACACGCGCCAACACCTGCTGCGTCTTGCCAACTACGACGAGGTCGAGCGTATCCTCGCGCTGTGCCGCGCGAATGGCTGCAAGCTCGAAGAGGTGGAGGTCCGCAAGGCCGATCTGGAGGATGTCTTCGTGCAGGTGATGAGCGGTCCGGAAGTGATCGAGGGGCTGGCATGAGCGGTTATAGCGGATTCAGTACGCTGTTCTACAAGGAAGTGCTGCGTTTCTGGAAGGTCGCCTTCCAGACCGTGCTCGCGCCCGTCATCACCGCGCTGCTCTATCTGACGATTTTCGGCCACGCGCTGCGCGGTCACGTGCAGGTGTATCCGGGCGTCGAGTACACGAGTTTCCTGATTCCCGGCCTCGTGATGATGAGCGTGCTGCAGAACGCGTTCGCGAACAGCTCGTCGTCGTTGATCCAGTCGAAGATCACGGGCAATCTCGTATTTGTCCTCTTGCCGCCGCTCGCCGCCTGGGAGATGTTTGGGGCTTACGTGCTCGCGTCCATCGTACGCGGGCTCGCGGTCGGCGCGGGCGTGTTCGTGGTGACGATCTGGTTCATTCCGGTGAGCTTCGCCGCGCCGCTCTACATCGTGGCGTTCGCGGTGCTCGGCTCGGCCATTCTTGGCACGCTCGGCCTCATCGCCGGCATCTGGGCCGAGAAGTTCGACCAGCTCGCCGCGTTCCAGAACTTCCTCATCATGCCGCTCACGTTCCTCTCGGGCGTGTTCTACTCGACGCATACGTTGCCGCCCGTGTGGCGCGAAGTGTCGCGGCTCAACCCGTTTTTCTACATGATCGACGGTTTTCGCTATGGGTTCTTCGGCTTGTCCGACGTGAATCCGTTTGCGAGCTTCGCGGTCGTTTTCGTTTTTTTCGTGGCGCTCGCCGCGCTCGCGATGCGTCTGCTCGCGAGCGGCTACAAGCTGCGCCACTAAGCAGGACAGGAGCTTCTCACCATGTTGCCGACACCGGAGCAGGTCAAGCAGTACATCTCGGCAGGGCTCGCGTGCGAGCACCTCGAAGTGGAGGGCGACGGCCAGCACTTCTTCGCGACCATCGTTTCGCCGTCCTTCGAAGGCAAGCGCCTGATCCAGCGTCATCAGTTGGTCTACGCCGCGCTTGGCGATCGCATGCGCGAGGAAATCCACGCGCTCAGCATGAAGACGCTCACGCCCGCCGAATGGCAGAACGCATAATCTGGAATATCAGTGCGAATCACCCAGGATAAAGACGGCGCCGTCAATGGCGCCTCGCCCCAAGCGAAAGACGCGGCCCAGCAGGCAGGCCGCACGGATCAGGAAACCTCAGGCATGGACAAACTCGTCATCGTCGGCGGGCAGAAGCTCGCAGGGGAAGTGGCCGTTTCCGGCGCGAAGAATGCCGCGCTGCCCATTCTGTGCGCGAGCCTTCTGACGGCGGAGCCGGTCCATCTGGAGAACGTGCCCGACCTGCAGGACGTGCGTACCACGCTCAAGCTGCTCGGCCAGATGGGTGTGCGTACCGAGCAGTCGGGCAGCCGCGTGCAGCTCGACGCTTCGAACCTGACCCATCTCGTCGCGCCGTACGAGCTCGTGAAGACCATGCGTGCCTCGATCCTCGTGCTCGGGCCGCTCGTCGCGCGCTTCGGCGAGGCGAAGGTGTCGCTGCCCGGCGGCTGCGCGATCGGCGCGCGCCCCGTGGACCAGCACATCAAGGGCCTGCAGGCGATGGGCGCCGAGATCACGATCGAGCACGGCTTCATCGAGGCACGGGCGAAGCGCCTGAAGGGTGCGCGCATCGTCACCGACATGATCACCGTGACCGGCACGGAAAACCTGCTGATGGCCGCGGTGCTGGCCGAGGGCGAAACGGTGATCGAGAACGCCGCGCGCGAGCCCGAAGTGGCCGACCTCGCGAACCTGCTCGTCGCGATGGGCGCGAAGATCGAGGGCATCGGCACGGACCGCATCGTGATCCAGGGCGTCGACAAGCTGCACGGCGCGAAGCACACGGTCATTCCCGACCGTATCGAAGCCGGCACGTTCCTGTGCGCCGTGGCGGCCGCCGGTGGCGACGTCACGCTGCGCCACGTGCGCCCGGGCATCCTCGACGCCGTCACCGAGAAGCTGTGCGAAGCCGGCGTGACGATCGAAGAGGGCGACGACTGGATGCGCGTGCGCATGAGCGGCCGTGCGCGCGCCGTCAACGTGCGCACCTCCGAATATCCGGCCTTCCCTACCGACATGCAGGCGCAGTTCATGGCGCTCAATGCGCTGGCGGACGGCACCTCGCAGGTCGTGGAAACGATCTTCGAGAACCGCTTCATGCACGTGCAGGAGCTGAACCGCCTGGGCGCGAGCATCACCATCGACGGCAACACGGCGCTCGTGGCGGGCGTCGAGAAGCTCTCGGGCGCGAAGGTCATGGCAACCGACCTGCGCGCTTCGGCGAGCCTCGTGATCGCGGGCCTGTGCGCCGACGGCGAGACGCTGATCGACCGTATCTATCACCTCGACCGCGGCTACGACCGCATGGAAGAGAAGCTGACGAAGATCGGCGCGAACGTGAGGCGCATCAAGGGGAGCGCGGCATGAGCACCGTCCAGACGCCGGCTGCGGCGGCAGGCGCGCCGCTTACGCTCGCGCTCTCGAAGGGCCGCATCTTCGAAGAGACGATGCCGCTCCTCGCCGCCGCGGGCGTGCAGGTGGCGGAAGACCCCGAGACCTCGCGCAAGCTGATCCTGCCGACCACCGATGCCAACCTGCGCGTGATCATCGTGCGCGCGACCGACGTGCCGACCTACGTGGAATACGGCGCCGCGGATTTCGGCGTGGCCGGCAAGGACGTACTGCTGGAGCACGGCGGCAGCGGCCTCTACCAGCCGATCGACCTCGACATCGCGCGTTGCCGCATGTCGGTGGCCGTGAAGGCGGGCTTCGACTACGCGAACGCGGTGCGCCAGGGCGCGCGCCTGCGCGTCGCGACGAAATACACGGAAACCGCGCGGCAGCACTTCGCGGCGAAGGGCGTGCACGTCGACCTGATCAAGCTGTACGGCTCGATGGAGCTGGCGCCGCTCGTCGGCCTCGCCGATGCGATCGTCGACCTCGTCAGCTCGGGCGGTACGCTGCGCGCGAACAATCTGGTCGAGGTCGAGGAGATCATGCCGATCTCGTCACGCCTCGTCGTGAACCAGGCGGCGCTCAAGTTGAAGCGCGCCGCGCTGCGGCCTTTCATCGACGCGTTCGAACGCGCGTCGCGTCGCGGCGCCAACGCGGCTGCTGCCACGGCTGGCTAAGGCCAGCTTAGGCAGGCGTCGTTCGCACGAGGGGGCCGGCTCAGGGCGCCCTCGCGCACAAACCGTTACGGATGGGTATCAGCATGGCTATCACGATTCGCAAACTCGACTCCAGCGCCGAAGGTTTCAAGAAGGCGCTGCACGCGGTGCTCGCGTTCGAGGCGAGCGAAGACGAGGCGATCGAGCGCTCGGTGGCGCAGATCCTTGCCGACGTGAAAGCGCGCGGCGACGCCGCCGTGCTCGACTACACGAACCGCTTCGACCGTCTTTCGGCCAACAGCGTCGCGGCGCTGGAGCTGCCCATGAGCGAACTCGAAGCGGCGCTGGAGAGCCTCGAGCCCAAGCAGCGCGCGGCGCTCGAAGCGGCGGCGGCGCGCGTGCGCGGCTACCACGAGAAGCAGCGCATCGAGTGCGGCTCGCATAGCTGGCAATACACCGAAGCGGACGGCACCGTGCTCGGCCAGAAGGTCACGCCGCTCGACCGCGTGGGCCTCTACGTGCCGGGTGGCAAGGCCGCGTATCCGTCGTCGGTGCTGATGAACGCGATTCCCGCGCGCGTAGCGGGCGTGCGCGAGATCGTCATGGTCGTGCCCACGCCCGACGGCGTGAAGAATCCGCTCGTGCTCGCCGCCGCGCTGCTTGGCGGCGTGGACCGCGTGTTCACGATCGGCGGGGCGCAGGCCGTGGCGGCGCTCGCTTACGGCACGGACACGATTCCGCCCGTCGACAAGATCTGCGGCCCCGGCAATGCCTATGTGGCGTCGGCCAAGCGCCGCGTGTTCGGCACGGTCGGCATCGACATGATCGCGGGCCCCTCGGAAATCCTCGTGCTCTGCGACGGCACCACGGACCCGCGCTGGGTCGCGATGGACCTGTTCTCGCAGGCCGAGCACGACGAGCTTGCGCAGTCGATCCTGCTGTGCCCGGACGCGGCGTTCATCGCGCGCGTGGAAGAGGCGATCGGCGAGCTGCTGCCCAGCATGCCGCGTGCGGAAGTCATTGCCACGTCGCTCACGAACCGCGGCGCGCTCGTGAAGGTGCGCGACATGGCCGAAGCCTGCGCCATCGCCAACGAGATCGCGCCCGAGCACCTGGAGATCTCCGCGCTGGACCCGCAGAAGTGGGGTACCGAAATCCGCCATGCCGGCGCGATCTTCCTCGGCCGCTACACGAGCGAGAGCCTCGGCGACTACTGCGCGGGGCCGAATCACGTGCTGCCTACGTCGCGTACCGCACGTTTCTCGTCGCCGCTCGGCGTTTATGATTTCCTCAAGCGCTCGAGCCTCATCGAGGTCAGCGCGGAAGGCGCGCAGACGCTCGGCGAAATCGCCGCCGAACTGGCCTATGGCGAGGGCCTGCAGGCTCACGCCCGCAGCGCCGAATACCGGATGAAGCAGGGCTGACCGCACCTGGCGGCCCGGTGCCGGGCTACCCTGCCGTGCGATCCATGGCAGGCTGGCCCGGTTGTGCAACGTTCTGCAGGCGCATGGAACGGCAAGACCCGTTTGCGAGAACCTTACGATAACCAGGGCGGCTCCGAAGCCGTCCGATAGAGGGCTGGCCGCCATCGCGCGCGTCCGCCCGCCCAACATGACGACACCACAAGACATCCTCCGCCCCGATGTGCTCGCGATGACGAGCTATCCGGTGCCCGACGCGACCGGCTTCGTGAAGCTGGACGCCATGGAAAACCCGTTCACGCTGCCCGGCGATCTTGCGGCGCGACTGGGCGAGCATCTGACGGAGGTCGCGCTGAACCGCTATCCGGCGCCGCGTCCCGAGGCGCTGATCGCGAAGCTCAAGGCCGTCATGCGCGCGCCGGCCGAGTGCGACGTGCTGCTTGGCAACGGCTCGGACGAAATCATCAGCATGATCACGATGGCGTGCGCGAAAGCGGGCGCGAAGGTGCTTGCGCCGGTGCCCGGCTTCGTGATGTACGCCATGTCGGCGAAGTTCGCGCAGGTGGAGTTCGTGGGCGTGCCGCTCAATGCGGATTTCACGCTCGATACGGATGCCATGCTCGCGGCGATCGCCGAACATCGTCCCGCCGTGATCTGGCTTGCGTACCCGAACAACCCGACCGGCACGCTATTCGACGACGCCGATATCGAGCGCATCATCGCGGCAGCCCAGGCCGCGCAGGGTCTCGTCGTGATCGACGAGGCTTACCAGCCGTTCGCGCAGAAAAGCTGGATGCCGCGCGCGGGCGAGTTCGACAACGTCGTAGTGATGCGCACGATGTCGAAGCTCGGGCTGGCGGGTATCCGCCTCGGCTACCTGGCGGGCCGCCCCTCGTGGCTCAACGAATTCGACAAGGTGAGGCCGCCGTACAACGTCAACGTGCTGACCCAGGCCGCCGCGAATTTCCTGCTCGATCACGTGGACGTGCTCGACGCGCAGGCCGCGCAGTTGCGCACCGGGCGCGCGGTGCTCGCGGCCGAAGTGGCGAAACTGCCGGGCGCCGAAGTGTTCGAGAGCGCCGGCAATTTCCTGCTGGTGCGCGTGCCGGACGCCGCCGCGGTGTTCGATACGCTGCTCACGGCGCGGGTTTTGATCAAAAACGTGAGTAAAATGCACCCATTGCTGGCGAATTGTGTTCGCCTCACCGTCGGGACACCCGACGAAAACGCGCAGCTCCTCGCCGCGCTGAAGCTCGTGCTGAAGTGAGCTTCGTTCTCTAACTCTCCTGTTACGGGTTGTTTGAAGGAAATTGCCATGCGCGTCGCGCAAGTCGTTCGCAACACCAGCGAAACGCAAATCCGCGTCAAGATCAATCTGGACGGCACCGGCGAGCAGAAGCTCGCGACCGGCGTGCCGTTTCTCGACCACATGCTCGACCAGATCGCACGACACGGTCTGATCGACCTGGAAATCGAGGCGCATGGCGATACGCATATCGACGATCACCATACGGTCGAGGACGTCGGCATCACGCTCGGCCAGGCGGTGGCGCAGGCTATCGGCGACAAGAAGGGCATTCGCCGCTACGGCCATGCCTACGTGCCGCTCGACGAGGCGCTTTCGCGCGTCGTGATCGACTTCTCCGGCCGTCCGGGCCTCGAATTTCACGTGCCGTTCACGCGCGCGCGCATCGGCACGTTCGACGTCGATCTGTCGATCGAGTTTTTCCGCGGCTTCGTCAACCATGCGGGCGTGACCCTGCACATCGACAATCTGCGCGGGCTGAATGCTCACCATCAGATGGAAACCGTGTTCAAGGCCTTCGGGCGGGCGCTGCGCCAGGCTTCCGAGCTGGATGAGCGCGCGGCGGGCCGGATTCCGTCGACGAAGGGCAGCCTTTAACGACCTACACCGTACACGACGAGCGGCGCACGCAGGCCCGACGCACTCCGGTTAGCACGCCGCGCCCTTTGCGCGGTGGCGCAGGCGTGCCGGTTGCGCAGTGCGGCCAGGTCCGCGCGCGGCTTGCCGCACCGGCGATCTGCCGCTTCGTGCCGGCGATACCGGATTGCCGTCGCCGCAAGGTGATGAGGATTGGACGGCATGCGAAGGGCGCGTACGCATTGCTTCCGCCAGATCAAGCCAGGAGCCAGGGCCCACGCGGCCTGATTCGAGATGAAGACTTCAATTGCGATTGTGGATTATGGGATGGGCAACCTGCGTTCGGTGGCCCAGGCGCTGAAACAGGCGGCGCCCGAAGCCGACGTAGCCATCGTCGATCGCCCCGAGGCGATCCGCGCGGCCGACCGCGTCGTGCTGCCGGGCCAGGGCGCGATGCCCGACTGCATGCGCTCGCTCGCCGAATCGGGCCTGCAGGAGGCCGTGATCGAGGCGTCGCGTACGAAGCCGCTGATGGGCGTGTGCGTGGGCGAGCAGATGCTGTTCGACTGGAGCGCCGAGGGCGACACGAAGGGCCTCGGGCTGTTGCCCGGCAAGGTCGTGCGCTTCGAGCTGGAAGGGCAACTGCAGGACGACGGCTCCCGCTTCAAGGTGCCGCAGATGGGCTGGAACGTCGTGCGCCAGACGCGCGCGCATGCGCTCTGGGAAGGCGTGCCCGACGGCAGCCACTTCTACTTCGTGCACAGCTACTACGTCGTGCCCGACGACACGGCTCACACGGTGGGCGAGACGCCTTACGGCGCCGCCTTTACCTCGGCGGTGGCGCGGGATAACATCTTCGCCACTCAATTTCACCCGGAAAAGAGCGCGGCGACGGGTTTGCGCGTCTATCGCAACTTCGTCCACTGGAACCCGTGATGGCCCGGACGGGCTCGCGCGGCGCGGGCATCGGCCGTTCGGCCAGTGCGACCGCCAACCCGATTTGCGTCAGCAAGACGGCCGAAAGACTTGTACTAAACTAGCGAAACGGCGTCGGATCGGCCTTTTTCTCGACCGGCGCCGGCTGTATTCAACCTTCTTCCCAGATAACACGCGATAGCTATGCTGCTGATTCCGGCCATCGATCTCAAAGACGGTCACTGCGTACGCCTCAAGCAAGGCGATATGGACCAGGCGACGATTTTCTCCGAAGAGCCGGGGGCCATGGCCCGACACTGGCTCGAGCGCGGCGCGCGGCGCCTGCACCTCGTCGACCTGAACGGTGCCTTCGCAGGCAAGCCGAAGAACGAAGACGCGATCCGCGAGATCATTGCGGAAGTGGGCGACCGGATTCCCGTGCAGCTCGGCGGCGGCATTCGCGACCTCGACACGATCGAGCGCTATCTGGACGACGGCCTCTCGTACGTGATCATCGGCACGGCCGCGGTCAAGAACCCGGGCTTTCTGCAGGAAGCCTGTACGGCATTCGGGGGCCATATCATCGTCGGTCTCGACGCGAAGGACGGCAAGGTCGCCACCGACGGCTGGAGCAAGCTCACGGGCCACGAAGTCGTGGATCTCGCGCGCAAGTTCGAAGACTACGGCGTCGAGTCGATCATCTACACCGACATCGGCCGTGACGGCATGCTCCAGGGCATCAACATCGAGGCAACAGTGCGCCTTGCGCGCGCGGTGAAGATTCCCATCATCGCGAGCGGCGGCCTCTCGAACCTGGCCGACATCGACGCACTCTGCGAAGTGGAAGACGAAGGCGTCGAAGGCGTGATCTGCGGCCGCGCCATCTATTCGGGCGATCTGGATTTCACCCAGGCCCAGACCCGTGCAGACAGCCTGCGCGAATCGGACGACGCCTGATAACGTCAAGCGCCACGCGGCTCAATCGACTGGCAACATCGGCAAGATCATGGCTCTACCCAAACGCATCATCCCCTGTCTCGACGTGACCGCCGGGCGGGTCGTCAAGGGCGTCAACTTCGTCGAACTGCGCGACGCCGGCGATCCCGTCGAAATCGCGCGCCGCTACGACGAGCAGGGCGCCGACGAACTCACGTTTCTCGATATCACCGCGACCTCCGACCAGCGCGACCTGATCCTGCCGATCATCGAAGCGGTGGCCTCGCAGGTGTTCATTCCGCTGACGGTCGGCGGCGGCGTGCGCGCCGTCGAGGACGTGCGCCGTCTGCTCAACGCGGGCGCGGACAAGATCAGCATGAACTCCTCGGCGGTGGCCAATCCGCAACTCGTGCGCGACGCCGCCGACAAGTACGGCTCGCAGTGCATCGTCGTCGCCGTTGACGCGAAGCGCACTTCGGCGCCCGGCGAGCCCGCGCGCTGGGAGGTGTTCACGCACGGCGGGCGCAAGGCGACCGGCATCGACGCGGTCGAGTGGGCGCGCAAGATGGCCGAGCTCGGCGCGGGCGAGATCCTGCTCACGAGCATGGACCGCGACGGCACGAAAAGCGGCTTCGACCTCGATCTCACGCGTGCCGTTTCCGACGCTGTGCCGATCCCCGTGATCGCCTCGGGCGGCGTGGGCGGCCTGCAGGATCTCTCGGACGGCATCGTGAAGGGTCATGCCGACGCGGTGCTGGCGGCGAGCATCTTCCACTATGGCGAGCACACGGTTGGCGAGGCGAAGCGCTTCATGGCCGATCAGGGCATCTCGGTGAGGTTGTGACGTGACGACGAACGCTATCGAAAAATCGGCCTGGCTCGACAAGGTCAACTGGGACGCCAACGGCCTCGTGCCCGTGATCGCGCAGGAAGCGACGACGGGCGACGTGCTGATGTTCGCGTGGATGAACCGCGAGGCCCTCGCGAAGACGGTCGAAACGGGCCGTGCCGTGTACTTTTCGCGCTCGCGCCAGCGTCTGTGGTTCAAGGGCGAGGAATCGGGCCACGTGCAGCACGTGCGCGACGTCCGCCTCGACTGCGACGAGGACGTCGTGCTGCTCAAGGTCGAGCAGGTTTCGGGCATTGCGTGCCATACGGGCCGCCATTCGTGCTTCTTCCAGCAATTCGAAGGCACCGTCGACGAGGGCCGCTGGGTCGCCGTCGATCCCGTGCTGAAAGACCCCGAACACATCTACAAATGACGCAACTCAGCACCAACGACACCCTGCTGCGCCTCGCGGCGGTGATCGACAGCCGCAAGGGCGGCGATCCGGACGCTTCTTACGTCGCGCGCCTTTTCCACAAGGGCGACGACGCGGTGCTCAAGAAGGTCGGCGAAGAGGCGACCGAGGTCGTGCTCGCGGCGAAGGATCTGCGCCAGGGCGGCGCGCCGACGGCGCTCGTCGGCGAAATGGCCGATCTGTGGTTTCATTGCCTTGTGGCGCTCTCGCATTTCGACCTGAGTCCCGCCGACGTACTGGCGGAGCTGGAACGTCGCGAGGGCCTTTCGGGTCTCGAGGAAAAGGCACTGCGCAAGAGCCGCGAGCGCGAGCAGAACGGCGACTGAACCGTGCCGGCGAGGCGGGCGGCCGACAGCTAAAGCACTTACTCCGGATCGACAGCTCTGCATGGGACCGGAGTAAGAGCTTTGCATGGGGCCGAAGTAAGTGCTAAAGCACTAACTCCGGCCGACAGCTAAAGCACTAACTCCGGATCGACAGGAGACGAGCAGCATGTCCATGCCCGGCGGATATCCGCCTCCCACCGTTCGCGATCCGGTCGAAGCGGATCGTCTGCGCAGCCTGCGCACCCTGACGCACGTGCTCTACGCGCTTTATGCCGTGTACTGGCTCACCGGCGGCATCTCGATACTCATCGCGATCATCCTGAACTACCTCAAACGCGACGAGGCGCTCGGCACGCCCTACGAGCAGCATTTCACCTGGCAGATCCGCACCTTCTGGCTCGCGCTGGCCGGGCACCTCATCGGCGTCGCCCTCATCATCGTGCTGGTCGGCGTTCCGGTCCTGTGGGCTGTCGCAATCTGGACGTTGTACCGTATCATCAAAGGCTGGTTGTATCTGTACGACAACAAGCCGCTGGCCGACCCGCGCGGGTGGGTCTGAGTACCCCGGCATCCGGGCGTCTATCGCGTGCCATTGACCTTGGAGCACCATGAGTCACGATCGCAGCACCTGCCTCTTCTGCAAGATTGCCGACGGGCTGATTCCGAGCACCCGGGTCTACGAGGACGACGAATTCGTCGCTTTTCGCGATATTCGCCCCGCAGCGCAAACGCACATACTCGTCATTCCGCGCCAGCATATTTCTACCCTTTCGGATTGCGGCGAAAACGACGCTCCGCTGCTTGGTAGAATGTTTGTACTGGTCGCGCGGCTTGCGAAGGAGCTTGGCGTGTCGTACACCGGCGGCGATACCGGGTTTCGCACCGTCGTGAATACGGGGCCCGGCGGCGGGCAGGAGGTCTATCACCTGCACGCCCATCTGCTTGCCGGACCGCGACCGTGGCATCGCATGGGTTAACGCTGCCACGCGAACGCCACACTGCGGCCACACTACACCGGCACTATTTTCGGGTTACGCCGCCCCGTTTCGATGGGCGGCGTCAATACGCAGGCGCGCCGACGGCACGCTGCGATTTTCCCGCCGCATGGACGAAGCGCGACGGCGGGGTCAAGGAGAATTGGGATCATGGGTTCGTTGAGCATCTGGCACTGGCTGATCGTCTTGCTGATCGTGGCGCTCGTCTTCGGCACGAAGAAACTGCGCAATATCGGCAGCGACCTGGGCGGTGCCGTGAAGGGTTTCAAGGAAGGCATGCGTGACAGCGAGGCCGCCGGCGCCGACGCGCAGAAGCGCGAGCTGCCGTCCAATGGCGGCACGGTCGATGTCGAGGCCAAGGACAAGAGCGAACGTACGGACTACCGCTAAGGCGGTCGTCCGTCCCACCGCAGGCTGACGGAAGCTTCCACTCATGCTCGATCTGGGTCTTACCAAGATGGCGCTGATCGGCGTCGTCGCGCTGGTCGTGCTCGGACCGGAACGGTTGCCGCGTGTGGCGCGCACGGCCGGCGCCCTGTTCGGCCGCGCGCAGCGCTACATCAACGACGTCAAGGCGGAAGTCACACGCGAGATCGAACTCGACGAGCTGCGCCGCATGAAGACCGAGTTCGAGCAGGCGGCGACCAACGTCGAAAAGACCGTCCACGACAACCTGCGCAAGCAGGAAGCCGAACTGAACGACGCGTGGAGCGCCGGGACTTCGGTGTCGCCGAGCATCGCGGGCGGGGCTGATCACGCCGCTATAACAGCCGAAAGCGTCGCGGGCGTCACCGCGGACGCGGGGGCATCATCCTGGCGCAGCGGCAACGCCGGCGCCGTGCCGGCCAGGCGCAAGAACTGGCGCGTGAAGCAGGCCACCACGCCCGTCTGGTACAAGCGTGCCACGCTGCGGCGCACACGCGTGCAGTCGGGTGCGGCGCGTGTCGCGCAGCATACGCCGGCCAGCCTGCGCCGGCCGGTGCGCTTCTTCTGATGCCGATCTTGCGTACGTCCATCTTCAATCGAGGGCCGGTGTGAGCGACCCCCAGCTAAAACAGGATGAAGGTGCCGAAGAGACCTTCATTTCCCATCTCGTCGAACTGCGAGACCGCATCATCCGCGCGGGCATTGCGGTCATCGTCGTGTTCGTCGGGCTCGTGTACTGGGCGCCGGACATCTTCCGGCTGCTCGCGCGTCCGCTCATGCAGAACCTGCCGCGCGACGGCAAGATGATTGTCACCGACGTCACCGGCTCGTTCTTCGTGCCGATGAAAGTCACGATGCTCGTCGCGTTCGTGATCGCGCTGCCAGTCGTGCTCTACCAGATCTGGGCGTTCGTCGCGCCCGGCCTCTACCAGCACGAGAAGAAGCTCGTCGCGCCGCTGGTTGCGAGCAGTTACACGCTGTTCCTGTGCGGGATGTCGTTCGCGTACTTTGTCGTGTTCCCGACCATCTTCCGCGTGATGGCGCACTACAACGCGCCGCTTGGCGCGGAGATGACGACCGATATCGACAATTACCTGAGCTTCGTGCTCACCATGTTCATCGCGTTTGGCGTGACCTTCGAGGTGCCCATCGTCGTGGTGCTGCTCGTGCGCATGAACCTTCTTACGGTGAAGAAGCTCAAGGAGATCCGTCCGTACGTGATCGTCGGCGCGTTTATCGTCGCGGCCGTTGTCACGCCGCCGGACGTGTTCTCGCAGCTCATCCTCGCGCTGCCGCTGATCGTGCTCTACGAGGCCGGGATCATCGCCGCGCGCGTGTTCGTCGGCACCGGCGAGAAGAAGGCCGCCGACGAGGAGCAGGCGGCCAGCAGCTAGGCTGACCCCGTGTCGCCCCCGCACGCAGCGTGCCGCAGGGACAAAAAAGGCCGCGAACGGCAAGTTCGCGGCCTTTTTGCTTTTTCCGGTATCTGGCGGTCCTGGGTGAGGGTTAGCCGCCGTTGTCGTCGTCCTCGCCGTCTTCCTGTTCCGGCTGCTTGGGCGGCGGCGGGCGCTTGCCGATCAGCACGTCGAGATCCATGTCCTTGTTCTTGCGCTCAAGGTGGATCTTCGCGTCCGTGCCGGGCTTGATCTGCGCGATCACGTTCAGAAGACGCGTCGTATCGGTGATTTCCTCGCCGTTCACGGAAAGCAGGATGTCGCCGGGCTTGATGCCGGCCTTGTCGGCCGGGCCGCCTTGCAGCACGCCCGCGACGATCGCCCCCGACTTCTGGTTCAGCCCGAACGATTCGGCGATCTCGGGCGTCACGTCCTGCGGTTCGACGCCGATCCAGCCGCGTGTGACCGAGCCCGTCGTGATGATGCTCTCCAGCACGCTGCGCGCCGTGGAAACGGGAATCGCGAAACCAATCCCGAGCGAGCCGCCCGAGCGCGAGTAAATGGCCGTATTGATGCCGAGCAGGTTGCCGTGCACGTCCACGAGCGCGCCGCCGGAGTTGCCGGGATTGATGGGCGCATCGGTCTGGATGAAGTTTTCGAACGTATTGATGCCGAGGTGATTGCGCCCCAACGCGCTGATGATGCCCATCGTGACCGTCTGGCCCACACCGAACGGATTGCCGATGGCGAGCACCACGTCGCCCACGCGCGCCTGATCCATGCGTCCGAGCGTGATGGTGGGCAGGTTCGGCAGATTGATCTTGAGTACCGCGAGATCGGTCTCCGGGTCGGCGCCGACGACCTTCGCGGTCGTGGTGCGGCCGTCCGAGAGCGCGATTTCGATTTGATCGGCGCCGTCGATGACGTGCTGGTTCGTTAGAATGTAACCGTCCGGACTGACAATGACACCCGAGCCGAGGTTCGCGGCAGGCTGATCCTGCTGCTTGTGATTGTTGTTGGGATTGCCGAAAAAGTAGCGAAACAGCGGGTCGTTCTGGCGCGGGTCGGGCGGGAGCGATCCGTCCTTGCTCGAGAACACGTTGACGACCGCGGGCATCGCTTTCTGGGCGGCGTCCGCATAGGAGCCCTGCGCCGGGCCGCCGCCGATGCCAATGCTGGGCGCCACCTCCCGCAGCGCCACGATTGGCTCGGCAAGCTGCTTGCCCAATTGCCCCTGATGCTGCAGCCACTGTGGCTTGAGCGTTGCGACGATGAACATCAACGCGAGCAGGACCGTCACCGCCTGGGCGAAGAACAGCCAAAAGCGTCTAAGCATCTGAGGATTAGAGGATTATATGGATCGGATCGAACTGGAATTGTATCTGAACAATCTTCTCGAAGCCGCGCGCTTCAAGGACTATTGCCCCAATGGCCTGCAGGTGGAAGGGCGCCGCCGGGTGGAGAAGATCGCGACGGGTGTGACCGCTTCGCTCGCGTTCCTCGAAGCCGCGCTGGAATGGGGTGCCGATGCCGTGCTGGTCCATCACGGCTACTTCTGGAAGAATGAGGCGCCGCAAATCACGGGCCGCAAGTACCGGCGCCTGAAGACGCTGCTACAGCACGACCTGAGCCTCTTTGCCTACCACCTGCCGCTCGATAGCCACCCGGAACTGGGCAACAACGCCCAACTGGGCGCCCGCCTTGGCTGGATCGGCGAGCAGCGCTTCGGCGAGCAGGACCTCGGCTGGATGGCGACGCTGCCCATGCCGATCACGCTTGCGCACTTTACGGCGCAGGTCGAGCAAACGCTCGGCCGCGCTCCGCTCGTGATCGGCGATCCCGACTGGGAGCTGCGTCGCGTGGCCTGGTGCACCGGCGCGGCACAGGGGCTCTTCGAGGCGGCGATCGATGCCGGTGCCGACGTCTACCTCACCGGCGAGATTTCCGAGCCGACCTTCCATATTTCGGCCGAAAGCGGCGTGGCGTTTCTCGCAGCAGGCCATCACGCGACCGAGCGTTTCGGCGTGCAGGCGGTGGGCTCGCATCTGGCAGACACTTTCGGCATCGAGCATCTCTTCATCGACATTCACAATCCGGTCTGAGTGGATTGGCGGGTGTCCTGCACGAGGTGTCATCGCACCGGATTTATTCAGAAAGCGTTTACAACGGCCAACCAGGAATCTCCTTTTTCGTGCGGGAAAACCCCGACATATCAAGGACTTCGCGCGCTTTTTGGAGGTCGCCCCTTGTAAATGCCGACTCCATTCGCGCAAACTAGCGTTCGGCAGTACGCGGGTAAGCACGGCGTGACGGATAAATCCAACTCAGAAGTGGGGCGATGTGATGCGAGACAATGAAAATGACCGCGTCGATGGCAGCCGCCGAACCTGGCTGATTGCGACGTCCGTAGCAGGTGGCATAGGAGGCGTCGCCACCGTCGTACCGTTCGTAGCTTCGTTTGCACCATCCGAAAAGGCCCGCGCCGCCGGCGCGCCCGTCGAAGTCGACATCACCGGCCTCGAGCCCGGCAGCATGATGACGGTGGCCTGGCGCGGCAAGCCGGTCTGGATCCTGAACCGCACCGACCGCATGATGGCCGATGTCGTGAAGGCCGATCCCGAGCTGGCGGATCCGAACTCCGAGCATCCGTTCTCCATGCCGATGCCGGAATACTGCAAGAACGAATACCGCTCGCGTCCCGAGCACAAGAACATTCTCGTGGCGGTTGCCGTCTGCACCCACCTGGGCTGCACGCCGACGCCGCGCTTCCAGGAGGGCCCGCAGCCCAATTTGCCCGACGACTGGCCCGGCGGCTTCCTGTGCCCGTGCCACGGCTCCACCTACGATCTGGCCGGGCGCGTGTTCAAGAACAAGCCCGCGCCGCAGAACCTTGACATCCCCCGGTACATGTTCACGTCCCCGACGCAGATCGTGATCGGCAAGGACGAACAAGGAGAAGCGTGATGGCGACGGGAACCGACAACAAGGTGGAGACGACGGGCCTCCTCGGCTGGATCGACAGGCGCTTCCCGCTCACCGCGACGTGGCGCGCGCATGTGTCCGAGTACTACGCGCCGAAGAACTTCAACTTCTGGTACTTCTTCGGCTCGCTGGCCTTGCTCGTTCTGGTGAACCAGATCGTCACCGGCATTTTCCTCACCATGAACTACAAGCCCGATTCGACGCTCGCGTTCGCGTCGGTCGAGTACATCATGCGCGAGGTGCCGTGGGGCTGGCTCATCCGCTACATGCATTCCACGGGCGCCTCGATGTTCTTCGTGGTCGTTTATCTGCACATGTTCCGCGGGCTTCTGTACGGTTCTTACCGCAAGCCGCGCGAACTCGTCTGGATTTTCGGCTGTGCGATCTTCCTGTGTCTGATGGCCGAAGCCTTCTTCGGCTATCTGCTCCCTTGGGGCCAGATGTCGTTCTGGGGCGCGCAGGTGATCGTGAACCTGTTTTCGGCGATTCCGTTTATCGGCCCGGACCTTTCGTTGTGGATCCGCGGCGACTATGTCGTTTCGGACATCACGCTCAACCGCTTCTTTGCGTTCCATGTGATCGCGATTCCGCTCGTGCTGATCGGCCTCGTCGTCGCGCATATCGTCGCGCTGCACGAAGTGGGGTCGAACAACCCCGATGGCATCGAGATCAAGGAGAAAAAGGACGCGGACGGCATTCCGCTCGACGGCATTCCGTTCCATCCGTATTACTCCGTGCACGACTTCATGGGCGTGTGCATCTTCCTGATGATCTTCGCGGCGATCGTGTTCTTCGCGCCGGAAATGGGCGGCTACTTCCTCGAAGCGAACAACTTCATCCCGGCCAACCCGCTGCAGACGCCGCCCGAAATCGCGCCGGTGTGGTACTTCACGGCGTTCTACGCGATGCTGCGCGCCACCACCGACCCCTTCAAGATCGTGCTGATGATCGTGATCGCGCTGCTCGGACTGCTCTCGCTCGTGCGGGCGCGCGGCAAATGGCGCGTGGGGCTGCCCGTGCTGGCCATCCTCGTGATCCTCGCGATGTATTTCACCGAGTCGAAGTTCTGGGGCGTGGTGGTGATGGGATCGGCGGTGATTTCGCTGTTCTTCCTGCCGTGGCTCGACCGGGCGCCAGTGAAGTCGATCCGCTACCGGCCGACATTCCACAAGGTTTTCCTCGGGATTTTCGTTATCGCCTTCCTGACGCTGGCATTTTTGGGGACAAAACCACCATCGCCAGCGGCGACGCTGATCGCCCAGGTTTGCGCGCTCGTCTACTTCGCGTTTTTCCTCGGCATGCCGGTCTGGACGCCGCTTGGCACGTTCAAGCAGCCGCCCGAGCGCGTGCGGTTCAAGCCCCATTAACCCGTGAGCGAGGAAAACATGACGACAAAATCCCTCTATGCGGCGCTCACGCGGGCGGGCGCCGGGTTCGGCGTGGCCGCGCTGGCGCTGGTCTGCGCGCTTGCCACGGGGCCGGTGCGAGCCCAGGAAAACATTCCGCTCGACCGCGCGCCCGATAACAGCGAAAATCTTGCCTCGCTGCAACATGGCGCGCAATTGTTTGTAAACTACTGCCTGAACTGCCACAGTGCGAATCTGATGCGCTACAGCGCATTGCAGGAAATCGGCATTCCGCAGAAGCAGATCGAGGACAATCTCCTGTTCACGACCGACAAGGTCGGCAACACGATGTCGATCGCCATGCGGCCGGACGACGCGAAATCGTGGTTCGGCGTGGCGCCGCCGGACCTCTCCGTGGAGGCGCGCGCGCGCGGACGAGACTGGCTGTACACGTACCTGCGCAGCTTTTACCGCGACGACACGCGGCCGACGGGCTGGAACAACCTCGTGTATCCGAACGTGAGCATGCCGAATGTGCTCTGGCAACTGCAGGGCATACGCAACGCGAAGTTCGAGGACGTGACGGACCTGGAAAGCGGGGAAAAGACGCACCGCTTTGCGGGGTACGATCAGGTTACGCCCGGGAAGCTCTCGCCGGTGGATTATGATGCCGCCGTGGGCGATCTGGTGGCGTACCTGGACTGGATGGCGGAACCGGAACAGAAGACCCGCAAGCAGCTTGGCGTGTGGGTACTGCTGTTCCTTGGCATTCTGAGCTTTTTTGCCTGGCGGCTGAACGCCGCGTACTGGAAAGATATCAAATAGTCACGTCCTGACCGACGTGGGGCCGGCGCCGCGAGCAAACCGTCTGGAAGCCGTCTGACGGAGTGATCGCCCGCTGGCCTTTTGGGTTTATTGAGGAAATGTAAATCATGATGGTTCTGTACTCCGGCACTACCTGCCCGTTCTCCCAGCGTTGCCGGCTGGTGTTGTTCGAAAAGGGCATGGACTTCGAAATCCGCGACGTCGACCTGTTCAACAAACCGGAAGACATCGCCGTGATGAATCCTTACGGTCAGGTGCCGATTCTGGTCGAGCGCGACCTGATCCTGTACGAGTCGAACATCATCAACGAGTACATCGACGAACGCTTTCCGCATCCGCAACTGATGCCGGCCGACCCGGTACAGCGCGCCCGCGCGCGCCTGTTCCTGCTCAACTTCGAGAAGGAACTGTTCGTGCACGTGAGCACGCTCGAAAACGAGAAGGGCAAGGCCGCCGAGAAGAACCACGAGAAGGCGCGCCTCGCGATTCGCGACCGCCTCACGCAACTCGCGCCGATCTTCCTGAAGAACAAGTACATGCTGGGCGAAGAGTTTTCGATGCTCGACGTCGCGATCGCGCCGCTGCTGTGGCGTCTGGATCACTACGGCATCGAACTGTCGAAGAATGCGGCGCCTTTGATGAAGTACGCCGAGCGTATTTTCAGCCGTCCGGCCTATATCGAAGCGCTGACGCCGTCGGAAAAGGTGATGCGCCGCTAAGTTCCTGCGGACCTTCCTGCAGGCAATCAGGGGCGGTGCGCGGCGTTTTCGGTGCGGCGTGCAGCCCCGGCAAAGGATCGTTGATGCAAGAGATTTCCACGAAGCCGTATCTGCTTCGAGCGCTGTACGAGTGGTGCACCGATAACGGTTTTACGCCGCATATCGCGGTGCGGGTCGATAACCGGACGCGTGTGCCGCGCCAGTTCGTGCGCGACGGCGAGATCGTGCTGAACATCAGCTTCGAGGCCACGAGCCAGTTGCAGATGGGCAACGAGGCGATCGAGTTCAATGCCCGGTTTTCCGGCAAGTCGCACAAGATCGAGGTACCCGTGGCGAACGTGCTCGCGATCTACGCGCGCGAGAACGGACAGGGCATGGCGTTCCCGGTCGAAGCGGCGGCGGGGGATGCCGGTGACGTGCTGCCCTCCGAGCGGGACGAGCATGAAGAAGGGACTGTGGCCGGGTTGCCCGCAGAGCCCGTCGATGTTCCCGAAGCCGCCGCGCCCGAAAAGGGCGACGACGGGGCGAAAGCCGGCAAGGGTCACCTCAAGATCGTGAAATGAAGTAGAATTGCGGGCTACGCCGGCTTAGCTCATCTGGTAGAGCAGTTGATTTGTAATCATCAGGTGGCGGGTTCGAGTCCTGCAGCCGGCACCAATTACCCATCCGAGGTTGTCCTCGGAAATCCAGAAACCCGTGATAGCATAAGGCTTAGCGGGTTTTTTTATTCCGATGTTGTCCGACGGTGCCCGCCTGAATCCGGGGGCATGTGGGGGCACCACCGGGGGAGTCTCTGCAATATCGCAAATGCCCCCGGGAAAAGTGCCCCCTAGCGCTGTAAGGTAAATGCCTTATGCCGTTGACTGATATCGCGATTCGCAAAGCCGCTCCCCGTGAAAAGCCATACCGCCTTGCTGATAGCGGCGGCATGTACCTTGAGATTTCGCCGTCTGGCGGAAAATACTGGCGGCTCAAATACCGTTTTCTAGGCAAGGAGAAGCGACTTGCCTTGGGCGTCTACCCAGACGTGCCGTTAGCTGTTGCTCGGGAAAAGCGTGACGATGCCCGGAAGAAGCTTGCTGTGGGTATTGATCCCGGCGAGGCGAAGAAAGCCGATAAGCGGGCGGCTCACCTCGCAGCGACCAATTCCTTCGAGGCAGTCGCGCTTGGCTGGATGGCGGAACTCAAACCGTATGTTACGGCTGGCTCGATGGCGAAGACCAAGGCCCGCTTCGAGAAGGATGTCTTTCCGTGGATTGGAAAGCGGCCAGTGGCCGAAATCGATGCGCCTGAAGTCTTGACGGTGCTGAAGCGGATTGATAGTCGTGGCGCTCGTTTTACGGCTCACAAGGTTCGTGGAGAGATTAGCCGTGCATTCCGCTACGGAATCAAGGAAGGCTATTGTAAGCATGACCCGGCTCGTGATCTGGTCAATGCGATACCACCGGCGCAAACGACGCACTTTGCTTCTATCACTGATCCGGATAAGGTAGGCGCGATGCTGCGGGCTTTCGATGGCTTTTCTGGGACGTTTCCGGTTCTGTGTGCGCTTAAGCTCGCCCCCATGTTGTTCACGCGGCCCGGGGAACTACGCAAAGCTGAATGGACACAGTTTGATCTGGATAAGAGCGAGTGGCGATACCTTGTCACGAAGACTAAGACCGAGCATTTAGTTCCGCTTGCAACTCAAGCGGTCCAGATTCTGCGCGAGCTTCACGCGTTGACCGGAGATGGCCGTTACGTATTTCCGGGGGCGCGTTCAACCCAGCGCCCGATGAGCGATGCAGCCATCAATGCTGCTCTTCGGCGCTTGGGTTACGACACCCGCAGCGAAATTACCGGTCACGGCTTTCGGGCGATGGCACGCACGATTTTGCACGAAGAGTTGGAACAAAAACCAGAAGTTATTGAGCACCAGCTTGCTCACACGGTTCCCGATGCACTCGGCAAAGCGTATAACCGCACAAAATTCATCAAGGAGCGTCGGGCTATGATGCAGAAATGGGCTGATTACTTGGGAACACTTAAGGCGAATGCTGGTATGGAAGGATGATGATTCGCTGCGGAAGTATTGATGTTTGGTAGTTTGTATGCGGCATTGGAAAAATATATTGATAGGCGTTGATTTAACGAGGCCGAATAGATGTGAAGATCGAAAAACCTAATTCTGCGCTGAAAGTCGAGATGAGCTTCAAGGAAGCGGGGAATCTTCTCAAACGTCTCTTTAAAAAGAAAGGCGTGACTAAGATTAGTCTGAAATTTGAGCTGTATCGAGAGCACGAGAAAAAGCCGCTTGTAATCACGACGGTTCATACTCGGGCGGATGCCGGCAAGTGGAATGTACAGGTTCTACCAAGCCCACGTTCTAACCCTCTTGAGTCTAGTGACGAGTTGCAGAACAAGCTAGATGCAATTAAAGCGTCAGTTGAAAATTATATTTCAAAAAACTCGCTAAACGATACGTGGCTAGATTGGGTTGTCACACTTAAAGATGAAATGAGATCAGGCCGTTCAACTGAAGATCTAGAGCTTCGAGGTTTATTATTCAAGCAGGCTATCACTGGCATTGGATATTCCGCTCATTTTGCGGCACCGATTTTGGCGATTGCCCATGTTATTGAGGGAACCGAAGCATTGGCGAGGAATGACCTAGAGCAGGCATCGCGCAATGTTAAGTGGGGTACTTATTGGTCGGGCGAAGGGATGTTCATTCCTGACCCAACGAGGCGATTCGAGGCTCGCGCGCGTACGGGGGGCAGAGGCAAAGCAGCTCGCAATGAAGAGGTAAAAAAGAAGGTCGCCGAGCTTCTTCTACAAAGTCCGAGTCCTGAAGGATGGAATTCCACCAGTCAAGCTGTTGATGAGGTCGCGGATGAACTGACTGGGGAGTATTCCCAGTTTGTCGAAAACCACGGGCTGAAGTGCGAAAACCTTGCGAGAACAATCGGCGGCTGGCTGGAAGAATCACCGGACAGATTTCCGCATTCTGTCAAACTCCAAGAGTGATCATCCTGATCGTACCCTATAACCCCTCCAGTTGAGGGGTTTTTTGTGCCCGAAATTTTATTTTTAGCAGACGTCTGTCGGTACTGGCGTCACTTTCCTAACATATGTCCATCGATCTGTGCCGCGAAGAGCCGCACAGATCGATGCAGGTAGGTTAGGTGTGGTTCATTGGCCACGTTCTATCTTGACAATCAACGCAGCATTACCGAAGTACTCTCGCGGGGTCCTTTGCTGCAGTTCTTATGAATAAAAGGTGTCGTATGACGTTGAATGAAATTCCCCCGGTTCTTAGTGTGAAGCAATTTTGTTCAATCATAGCTAAGTCGAAGTCGTGGGCTTATGCGGAGTGGAAACGTGAGGGCAGTGACCTCCCAAAGCCATTCAAGATTGGCAACGCGACACGCATCTTGGGTGAAGCGACGGCCAATTATCTAGCCAAAAAATCCAGTGCCGAAAAGGAGTAGGCGAAGGATGGCGATATGGCTCCAATAATGGATTGAGGTTTGGCCATGTAATTCCGGATCAACAGTCAAACGAAGAGGCCATTCGGTGGAAAAGTGACCGCTACCCCGATAGAGGGCGTTTGTTGCGAGAGGTCGAATGCAACTGTCATGCAGTTCGCGAAAGTAGGCGCTATGGATCGAGTTCGCATCGTAATGACTGTAGTGTGATGCAACTGGCTGGGTCGGTCAAAGCAACGGGGGAGCGGGGCTAGTAGGTAAGCTTTGCTGCCAACGTGAGGTTCGTAGCGAGAGATACGTGGTTGGCAATCTTCCTATCTATAAATTTAGGATTGCATATGAAATTAGTTGAGAGAGGGAAGCTCATGATGAAGAGACAGGGTATGAAATCCGAAAAGAGAACACCGGACGTGGTTGGCGCACTTCAAGCGATCCGCTTGAAGAAGTCGCGCGAGCAGATCAAGTCCGCGCGCTTGCATCCGTTCGTTCCGGTGATCGATGAGGCTTTGGCGCATGGCTGGAAATGGTCGCCGATTGTCACGTTGATTCGCGAAAGCGGGGGCCCGTGCTTAACGAAGCGTGAGGCTGAGCTGTTGTACGCGGAGCTCAAAGAGCAAGTCGTCAGGAACGGTTCTGGGAATGACTACGACAAACCGATTGACCAACCTGCAAATTCGATGCCTAAGAGCGGGAATGAAGAGGTCGTTGCATGATGAACGCCACGGTCCACAACGGTGGCAGGGGCTTCGTTCCCTCGCAAAATCGCATCTGCGTGTCGCGGGAGGTGAGCCATCTGCCGACAGGCTATTATCCGCCGAAGGTCCAGCGAGCCATCAGTGCGTTGACCCCTGGCATGTATCGCGCGGCTCATGAGTGCCATGCGATCCATGGCGCGGGGTACGGTGCCACCCTCGCCAACATCCTCGGCAAAGTCTCTTTTGCCGTTGCGGGCAATTTCCGTATTCGTGATCGCAACGGCC
Source organism: Paraburkholderia sp. AV2 (assembly GCF_054968425.1). Lineage (NCBI taxonomy): Bacteria > Pseudomonadati > Pseudomonadota > Betaproteobacteria > Burkholderiales > Burkholderiaceae > Paraburkholderia > Paraburkholderia sp. AV2. The sequence continues at coordinate 4,610 of NZ_JBANLK010000037.1, read as the reverse complement.
ATTCGATGCCGCTCGGCTTGCATATCTTGTTCGCTGGTGCGCGGTTGAGTGGCAAGTCGAAGGCACATGACCGCTTCAATGCGCCTGTCGAGGAGGCGATGAAAGGCTGGAGAAAGCGTTGGCTGTTCGACAACGTGACGCTTCCCGCTCTGTTGCGCAAGATTCGCGGCGGTAGCATCTGGTCGATGCTCAGTATGCCGGAGGGGCGTGGTTATCTCGGGAGCCAGCTTGGCCGTTCATTCCATGACTTGAGCGACCTGTATGACAGCAACATACCGTCGTTTGATCGTGCCGACGACGGGGACGACATCGCCGAGCATGTCCCGGACAGCACAATTTTTGTCACGTGCATCAATGTGCAGGATGACGCGCATCGTGCTTGGCTCGACAAGCATGCGCAGGATGCAATCGCTTCGGGTTATCTGTTCCGCCTGCTGATGATGGAGACCGACGAGTTGTCTCATGAGGGCGCGGGGGCCACGCAATCGGAATCGGCTTTGCTCGACTACGATCAGCGCATCGTGGAATTGATCACGGGCGCGAGCATCAAGCTCAACACGATGTCAGTAAGCCAGTTACCGCTTATCGAGGTCAGTTCGGAGGCGGAGCAGATACTGCGGCGTGCCCAAGAACACTTCCAGTACATGGCAAGCGCCGCTTTGGACGAGAGAGACGAGATCGTCTTTGCCGTACGCTTGGCCACAAATGCTCGTCGGATTGCTGGCTGCATGCACGTGTTCGAGCGTTACGAAGGCACTGTCTCGTTCGACACGATGGATCGCGCCGTGACGATCGCCGAATTCTTCGGGGCTCAGTGGCTTACGGCGGTATTTCCGCCAAAGCCGATACCTGAGGTGGCACAACGCGCTCAACGCCTGCTGGACTATCTTTACGACCGCCAGTACAGATGGCGAGAGGTGAGTTGGCGGAAATCCGACATCGAGGAACTGGCGCCCAACTTCGGTTGGAACAGGGCCGAAATGAAAGAGGCCATCACGTCGATCTGCGGTGAGGGGTTGGCCCACGTCATCCCGCGAACCGAAAACGGGCGACGCGTCGTCAAGTTAGAACTGGACTCCTATCCTTTCGCACCTCGGTCAGCCTGTCGGGGCAAACTGTCCCACATCGGCTGATCGCACGAGTGGCTCTTCCGTTCACCTCACGGTGGATGGACGAGTAGCTTGCGAGACTATGCCGACCCGGATCGCACTATACAGAGCAGCGCAATGACGCCACCAGAATATATCCCTCCCATTCTTCCCTGGAACAACGTGGGACTAGCCACGCATGTCGATCGCCATCTGGCATTTCGTATTGATCCGGACACGATTCTGGACGGCCCCGAAATGTCTCGGGCGCTAAGGCTTGAGCAATTCGTCTGCCTCGCGCTTGAAGCCACTACCGCCCCCTTTCATGCTGGTTCTGACCCCCGCAAGTTCGTTTACACGCAGAATCAGTTCGACAGCGCGGCCCGAAAGCTGGCAGCCATGCTTCCATTCCTCATGGCCGATATAACGATACTCAATCCGTCAGGCCCGTACGCAAATCAATTCCTGTTTGCCCCGCATCTGCGACTACTGGGGGAGGTATTTTTCAGCAGCGACATCTCCGGCTACCGGGGAGACGCAAAATGCCAAAGTGTTGAGTACTTGGATTCCTCGATTGCGGAAAGTTACAACGACTTCGTTGCCAGTTTTCGGCAGATCATGCATGCCCGAAAGCTACTGCGGCGCGAGCTTCACAACTGGAGCTTGGGGAGTTGCGAGAACGTGGCGAACCTGAACACCTACCTTCAGGATTTCTTCTCCCAGCATGATAGCGTGACGGTGCTTCATCTCCGTCTGTCGCACGTCAAGGCGACGGCCGGTTGGGTCGCAGTACCGATGGACGATCAACGGCGCGATCTCGAATTGCTCCGTAAATCCCGCGCGCTCTTTTTTGATCGCCTGAGACGCAAGCCAGCCCTCTTTACCGCCGCACCGGGGTACGTCTGGGCGATCATCCCGACAGTTGACGGCTGCTATGAGTTACACCTTACGTTGTTGTTCAGCAGTGCTGCCTTGCAGAAGGTGCTTGATGACATAGACAGTGAAGCGGCCCAGAGGGGTGGGGCCAGTGAGGATCACGCGGATCTGATCGGAGCGTACTGGGTTCGGATAGCGACTGACGGGCGGGGAACCTATCGTCGCGGAGACTGGATTGGCCGACTGTACGACCCCAGGCAGTGGGTGCATGGTGACGTTCGCGCCGATGACGTTTGCGGGCGTGAAAAGCTCCGGGAAACGCTCGGCTACTTCGCTTGCCGACGAGCGCTGGTGCGTCTCGAAAACGAACCCGCAGGGGAGTATTTTGGCATCCCGGAGCGCAAGACCCGAGGCGCACGACGGTCGGTCAGGGGGCGTGTTGGCTGCACTGAATGATCGTGTAGCCACATGGGCGTGTAGCCCAAAAACGGCATCCAAAACACTTAACCTATTGATTTTGCTAAGCTAATGATCTTCCGGTTTGGGGTGGGGGCCACCCCCACGTTTTCCGGGAGCAGATGTGAACGTCCGGTCAGGCGAGTGCTTTATCGTGCAAAATTTCACAGAAGATTCACGAGAAAGCGCACGGACTTCATCAAAATTTTTTTCACTAATTTTTTGAAATTCCCGCAGAATCTCGTTTTCCAAAACGTGTACGACAACACATACGGACTTCGATTGCAATTTTCGTCGAACCATTCGTGGCGCGAAGCCGAATAGAGGATTCGGTTGCCTGCTTTCGAATTGTGGAGCATGAATTCTACATGTTCTTGAGATCATGCCGTGTTCAGGAAGCTCATCGCCAGCGCAGACGTGCAGTGGTTCTTAATTGCGTGCGTATCTATGTATATGACAGAAGCGAACGATAGGTAAGTCCTCTTCACGCCAGTGGGGTGAGTCGATGCGTTGATCATGTTTTCTGGGCTGTATCCAATTTTGCTTCATATGGAATGCGAAATAATGAAGGATTGTTATATGAAAAATACAGAGCAATTTATAGCAGTAAACAAGAGGGTGAATGATGGATGAGAATGATAGATCCATCTTCGATGAAATCGGACATCGATCAATCTGCAAAAAAAAACGTCTCCAGCTTACTAACGTTGCTTGCTGCGTAACGCTCCAGCTACTTTGATGACTCGAAGCATAGGAGGCAGACTGTTCACCACTGTCGCTATGCTCTGCGACGACATTACGAAGCAATCATGCACCAGATCACGGAAGACCAGGGAGAACTGGAGACCATCGCTCGCCTTGACGAACGCATAAACGTTGAAGAAGGAAATGTCAGAGAAAGGAGAGCGACGATCATCCACAAGGGCTATGGCTCACAATATCTTCTCGGTATCGAAAAGTTCGTAAAGGACATCGAGAAACGTTGGAAGGGAGGCTTTGTTGATGAAACAACACGTTACGCTCAGGTTAGCAAGATTCGCGAGCTATACCTTGGCAAGAAGTACTACCGTCGCATGAACGAATGGCTGAAGCGATACTCCGACATGTACCGCTACTCGACACGCGTCGAAGTCTTCTACGATGCCTGCAAGGAATTGAGACTACTCAGTCCAGATCCGTTCTGTCTCGGAGAGCCGGGTGACACGTGCGGTGCAGATGGCATGCGTTGTATGGACCTGTTCAATGCGCTGATTGATCGGGTTCGTGAGCGTTGTCAGTCGCGCGAGTTCACGGAGCGTGAGCGTCTGAGACTGGTGAACGCCGAAAAAAATAAGCAGAGCGTGCTGGTGTTGGAGGAGGCGATGTTCTCGAAGGAGACAGGAAGATCTCGCTGGCTGGTGCTCTCGCTGACGTTGCGCTACAAGCCGAAATTCCGTTGCGGGACTACATACGAGACAGTCCAGCAGCACCGCGACCGCTTCTTCGCTGCACGGCGCTTCAATCGGCTGATGTCAGGTATTAGGAACTATGTATGGGCAATCGAGCAGGGGGAAGACACGGGATTGCACCTGCACGTGATTCTCTTCTATTCGGCGGAGCACAACCGCGACGAGTTCATCGCGAAGCAGATCGGTGAATATTGGGTTGATGCCATCACGGAAGGCAAGGGCGAATACTGGAACAGCAACGCCGAGCGGCTCAAGCGGAAGTATAAGGAGCGTGGTCACGGCGTTGGTGTCGGACAGATCAACTGGAACGATACCGAGAGGCGGGAGGCCTTACGAAGGAATCTCGTGTACCTCGCCAAGGCGGAGCAGTACCTCATGATCAAGTGCGCGGAGCGCGTTCGCACGTTCGGCATGGGAAAGGCGCCGGAGAAGGTGAAGGCTGGTCGTCCTCGTGTTGATGTCGACGCGAATAACGCCACTGAAAATTTGATCGACGGCGAGTCGTCTGATGGAGCGGATGGGAATGTGGTGTCGCCTGATGAAGATTGGACCGATTGAATCGAGCCATAACGGGCACGGTGTCAGTGACCGGACCTGCGGCACTCGCCGTGTCTGGCGCGACGTGTTGATGTCAGGTTATCCGAAGCCGCCGCTGCTGATAACTGTATAACGACCTTCTTCGAATATACGCGTAGACTTTTTGATGACGCGTCAATACCGGTCCGTCGTATCATCCGGAATT
>NZ_JBANLK010000036.1:17507-64802 GCF_054968425.1 Paraburkholderia sp. AV2 | reverse complement strand
GTCTCAACGCCAAATATCTCGCACTACAGAATACCGTTTAGATCGCGACGGAACACTTGAGGAACCCAATCTTGTCCTTCACGCGCATCGCAAGCCAAGGCAATTCCTCGCGGCACACGCCTGCGCCGTTGACCTGTCTGCGGACGTGCTGGTCGAGAGGCTGAACGTCCGTCTGCGCGGCAAATTGCTTGAGTGCCAGCAGGAAGACGACATCGTGCGTAAAGACGATGACCTGTCTTCGCTTTGATTCCTCCACCAGCCGTCGCGCGACGGCGCTCCGCCACTGGAAGTCGAGCGAAGACACGGGGTCGTCGAACACGATGCCGGAGGGGTCGTCGGCGGTGCTAAGTTCGGCGAAGAAAGCCGCTATGGAAATGCACCGCTGTTCCCCCTCGCTCACGACCTTGGGAACGTCGATGGTCGGGTTTCTGGTGAGGACGAGCTTGTGATAGAATACGCCTTCCACGCCGCCTTGCTCTTTTAGCTCGACTTCGACGTGGTTGAATTCCAATGCCTTCAACTCGTCCTTGAAGCTCTTCTTGAGGCTTTCTGAGACGACCGCCTTCGTCACGGCGGAGCTTTTCTGCGTGATGGCGTTCGGCTTGGTCTCGTCGATGCATTGGGCGTAGGCGGCGATTTTCTTCTTGTTCTCAATTTCATCAAGAAGCGTCTTCTCGTGCTTGCCGAGCAAGACCCGCGCGCGCAATTCCTGCGCCTCGTCGGTCATCTTTTTCTTGGCGTCGGCGGCTCCGGCCTCGCGCAGCGACTTGAGGCGAGCGTCGATTTCATCGCCGATGGATTTGGCTTGGGTCGAAGATGCCGCGAGCGCTTGAAAGTCTTCGCCGAGGTCTTTGTTCTCGGCGAGCGCCGCAACGATAGCGGCGCGGCGCTTCTCGCTCTGGGATATGGCGGCGCTGATGGCTTCGGCCTTGGCCTCATGCTCCAGGCGCAGTTCCTTGAGGGTTTCTTCGACCGCATCCGTGGACGTCTTGAGATTGGCAAAAGCGTTGCGCCTGCGCGTGAATTCGTCGCGTATCTGCCGAAGCTCCTTCTCCGTCGTCGAGACCACGAATTCCTCGAAGTGCTTGAGCCGGTGGGCGGCGGCATGGTCGAGGTCTTGCTGGCAAAGGACGCATTTCGCGCCACCCTCCGTGACGGGAAAGCCTTGACCCTGATACGCCTGTTGCTCCGAGAACAGCCGCGCCGCCTCCCACATGGCCTTCCACTGCTCGCCGCCGGTTCCGGCAAGCAAACCTTGCGGAAACGTCGCTTCGCGCAACCGCTTCGCTTCCTCGCTTTTGCGGCGTCCTTCCTTCCGCGTGTCGAACACTGCGGTCACTTCCGCGTCCGCCAGCGCCGTTTCCACCCCGCGCAGATGGTCGGCAAGCGCGCGGACGCGGTTCGCGCGGAGGGTCAGTTGCGCGACGAGCTTCTGCGGATCGTTGGCTTGCAGGTCTTGGAGGGCCTTTTCCAGAAAGGCAAGCCGCTCCTGTTCCTCGGGCTTGAGGCGCGCAATGGTCTGCACGTCCTCCGGCTTGGTAAACAGGGTGATGCCGTTCACCAGCTTCGCCGCCGCCGTTCCCTGCGGAATCTGCGCGATGGCGCCCGCCAGGGCATTGGTGTTCAACGCGCGTTGCTCGGTTTCCAGTTTTGCGCGAACGGCCTTGCAGGCGCGGACGAGCTTATCGAAAAGGTCGAGGCCGAAGGGCAGAAAGGCCACGTCCGTCCGCTCATTCAAATAAACGGCGGCGCATTGCGTGTCGAAGATGCTCACGCGGGAGACGAACTCATCCGCGTCGCCGCCCGTCCACTCGCGGGCGGCGATATCGGTTCCGACCTTGTATTTGATGGCGACAGTCGGTTTGGGCGGAGCCGCGCCGGTTATCACGACGTTGCCGAGAATCGTCTCCTGCCCGCGCGCGCGGCAGGCTTGCTTGAGGATGCGAATGTATCCGGTCTTTCCCGCACCATTATCGCCGTAGACGATGGTGAGGCCGGAGGCGAACTTGAGGGTCTGGTTCTCGGCAAGGGCGTTGACGCCCTTGTGATGGAAGATGGAGTCCAGCGAAACCGCCTGCGCCGCTCCCCCGCGCTCCGGCACGTGTTCCTTGGCAAGCGGTTGCGCCGCAACCTTCTCCGTCAACCCATGTTCGCCCTTGCAAATCGCCGTCAGGGCGTCGATGTCCTCTGCGCCCAGATCGCCGTTCATGACAAGACGGCGGAGCGCGTCGCGTTGCCATGTCGGACGGTCTGCCGACCATGTTTGAATCTCTTGAAGGACGTTTGCCATTGTTCTTCTGTAGCTCCCGGAGTCTTGCCGTCCGCTATCGGACGCCCTGCGCCAGCGCGCCGTTTACGGCCCCTTCGGGTGCGGGCGGAAGACTTTCTTCCGCTTCCAGCACGGCCTTGAGGTCTACGATGTGCGTCTTGCTGAAATACACAGTCACGTCCTTCTCTGCCAGAACCACGGGCAACTCGTTCCCCTCGATGGCCTGAAATTCGTCTCGCGTCGTCTCTTTCGAGCCGTTCACGAACCGATACATGGCGGAATGGTTCGGGCAGAGCGCCAGATAGTTCTGGGGGTGACGTTTGCGTAGCTCCGGCAGGAATTCCACGACCTCGAAGTATTCGCGCCCGTCGTCGAGCTTGAAAGGCAAAGGCCCTTTGCATATCTGGCAGGTCATTTCGCCGTCGGCATTGCGGTAGTGCTCGCGCAGATACGTGTCGGCCTGTTCCTTGACTTCCTCCTTGTCGATGGAAACCGAACGCTCGCGGACTTCGGATTCCTTGTCGGGGGCCTTCAATGCCTGTTCGCGCACGTTCTTCGAGCGCCGCTCGGGATTGGCGAGCGGGCGGTCGGGGATGGGAGCCTTATTGCTGGCGTCGAGCGCGGCAAGAATCCTCTCCTGCTCGGACTCGGGCAATTCATTGAAGCGCTTGGCGCGTTCGGCAGCGGCGGCGTCGCTGAATCCGAGGCTCTTTGCGGCGGCTTCCTTTTGAAGCGCCTGGGCCGACGCCCGTATCGCCGTTTCGCCGAACTGGACGGCCTTGAGCCACGCATAGCCGGAATCGAAGGGGAAGCCCTTCGGAAGCAATTCGCGCGAGGCGTCGGCTGGGCGAACAAAAACGCCGTCGCCCTGCGGAATCCAGCTTGCCGCGCGAAGCGCATGGACGAGACGAGATGCGGCGGCGCGGGCACCGTTCGACTTGTTCATCTGATAGGTCGCTTGCAGATAGCTGGGATAGGACGGGAAGTTCGTCAGCGTCCGCCAGACGAGGCGCGAAAGACCGAGCGACGGCGTCTTCAACAATTCCACGAGGTGCGGAATGAAGTAATCCCGATTGATGTAGGTCGAGGCGCGGCTTCCGGCGACCATCAAGAGGTAATTCCATTCGGGATTCTTCTCGCAGGTGGTCTCGTTCACCCGCAGTACGCCCCTGGCACCTGCGGCGCGCGCGAATTTTCCAAGCCGCTCCACTTCCACACCGCAGTTGCGGTAGCTGCCGTGGAGGGCTTCCAGGCGCACCTCCGGCGAAAGCGCCCCGTAGTACGAGGACAGGTTGGTATCCGCATACGGCTGGTCGAGGTAGATGTCCTCAGGCCGATACCACTTCTCGTCCTCGCCTTGGAAGATGTAGAACGCGCCGAACAGCTTTGCCTTATCAGGTTGCTTCTCGACAAGCGCCACGAAGCGCTTGAGGTCTTCCGCGTAGGTGGCATCGTCCGGCAGTTCCGCTTCCTTGGTGTAACGGCTCTTGAGGATGATTTCGACTTCCTCGGCCTCGCCGATTTCACGAACGCCGACGAGCGTCAGAAGATTCTTCGCGTTCTCCTGCTGGTTCTTGCTGGTGCCCGACGTGTAGACGGCCTTATCGGCAACAGCGACACTCTTGCCGGCGCCGTCGCCGGAGAAGAAGGCACGGTTGCCCTTGCTAAGCGTCCCGTCGGCAAGGCGCACGATGCGAAGAGACTTGAGCCGATGGGCTTCGTCTTTCGCCTCGGCGTGAAGCAAGGCGTAAAACTCCTGCATCCAGAGAGGCGGCTTTTCCTGCAACCACGACAAGAATCCCTCGTCCGGCTCGGTACGGAAGAAGGCATCTTCGTTCACCTTGTCGCAAAGGGCTTCAACGAATTCTTCGAGGCCCCACTCGCGGATGCCCAGCCCCGAGAGGAAATTGTCGATGCGGCTGCTTCTCTGCGTCGCGCCGACCGCCCAAAGCGGCGGATCGTCGTCGTAGTCCACAAGGAATTCGATGTCCTCTTCCGAGAGCAAGGACTTGAGGGAAGCTCTTGCCTGAATGAGACGGTTCGCGGGCGCGTGTCCGCGCGCGTGGGTCGGTGTCAGCGGATGCGCCTTCATTTCGTCCACGATGGCGGCGCGGATGCCCTGATAGCGCGGTGGAATCTGGTCTTGCGGATTCGGGAGCACCGAAAGGAAGTCCGGCGTCAGGAGGCCAAGCTCCTTGATACGGTGCAGGGATTGACCGGCAAGCGCGGCAAGTTGCTCGAAGAGCGGAAGATTGGCCTTCGTCTCCTTGATGCTGGCACGGCTCAACTCGGGCACGAAAGGCCCATGCAGATGAAAGCGCAAGCCGGATGATTCCTTCACAGCCGGAAAGAACACGGCGACGCTCCCCGGCTCGGCGGGAATAATCTTCACTTGTCCGGCAAGCGGCCTTCCCTGCTGGAAGCGTGGAACGCCAGGAAGGAAGTCCAAAGGAAAAGCGACGGCGACGCGCTGCTTCTCAAGGCCGAGAACGGCCTCGTCGAACTTGAGGAAGTGTGAACTGGCGGCGGTCTTGCCGCCAAGCTCTTTCAGGACTTCAAAGTGAAAGTCCGAATGCTTGTAACGGCGCACCGCGCCCGTCGTCTCCGCGTCGATGCGCCAGTTGACCGATTGGAGGCTGGACAGGAAGAGAAGAGTCTTCTCGTCCAGTTCCTTCAAACCGGCGGCGATTTCCGCATGGGCGTCAGCCTTCGGCTTCTTGGCATTGTCGAAAGGAAACTCGAACCGCGTCCGTTGAGCAAGCGACGCGGCGGGAGCAATCGGCTCGGGAAGAATCAACTGGACGATGCGGAAGGCGAAGTCGCCGGAGTAAATCGACGGGGCTGCCGTATAGACGAAGACGGACTTGAAGCCGACGCCGAACTTGCCGATTTTGTCCTGGGCCTGCGCCTTCGTGCTGTCGTGGAGGCCGGTAATCGACTTCACGTCCTCAAGCGTGAACACGCGCCCGTCATGCTCGCAGACGAGGCGGTCGGGCGTAAGCGTGAAGGACACTTCCGTAGCGCCCGCGTCCTCGGCGTTTTGCAGAAGCTCGTAGACGAAGTGCGCGCGGTCGGGATAGAAGTCCTCGAAGATATCGAGGTTGATTTCCCCGCGATTGGCGTCGAGGCCGTCGATGAACTTGCGGCGGCGCTCAATCAGTCGCTGAAAGTCTGCGCTGTGCTTTTGTCCACCCGTCATCGTGGGCCTCCCTCATGAAGTGGCGTACTTGGCCACGAGTCCGTCGAGCGTGGAATTGGCGCGTATCTGGTCGTCGGGAATGAGGAGGTAGACCCAAGGCTTCGTGCCGCCGCCAGGCGCGTGTTCCGTCGCGGTCTTGCACCACTTGGTCGCGGCGGCGGCTTTGGCCTTGACGGTCGCGTCGTCGAGTTCGTTCTGCGCCTTCACTTCGCAGATGAGCATGTTCGTCTTGGTCTCGACGACGAAGTCCGGCTCGTAGGCTTCGCCCGAGCGATAGTCGATGCGGAACTGGTTACGCCCCGGCTTTATCCACTTCTCCGTGCTCGGGTCGGCCTCGACGACGACGGCAAGGCGGCGTTCGGGGTCGGTATCGAACTTTTGAAGCGTGTAACAACACTTCGAGAAGCCGCCGAAGACGTGCTTGCGGGTGTCGGAGAGCGGTGCTACGGCCTGCTTGAAGTCGCGGACGCGCTGTCCGGCGGGCACGTTCATCGGCTGGGCTTGGAGAAGCATGAAACCCCGCGTGACGGTGACTTCGTAGTCGTCCTCGCCAAGCGGCGTCTCGCGATAGTGGTTCATCATTTGCGCAAAGATGAAATCCGCAAGGTGGCGTCCGTGCCGGAGCAGGACGTTTTCCACCTCGGCGTCGTTCGCGAGATAGGACTTCACGCGCGCGACGACTTGCCCCGCCAGCTTGTAGAGCAAGCCAGCGTGGGCGTCGTAGTCAATCTCGTTGCGCTCGATGAGGTAGCGCAAGAGATAGTCTTCCGCGCGGCCCTCGCGCGGATCGTCGATGGCGCGGGCGAGATAGACCCGCGCCTGGGTGCGCAGGTCTTCGATGACAATGCCGTCCTCAATCGGGCGCAGATTGACGGACGCGAGGTTGTCGAGGTCAAAGTCCTCGAAGGTGAACGTCACCTGCTTCTTGGGCAGGACGACGATTTGCGGGATGGAAATGGTGCGGTCGGCAACAGTGACGGCGACGGTCTGCACGATTTGGTCGATGCGCGGCGCTTCGATGATGCCTTCGAGCGTGCCCTGAACGGGTCGAACCAACTCGCGCACTTCGTCGGCAATCTGCTTCTGCACCTCCGCGCCGCGCAACGCCTCGGCGCTTCCGAGTTTGCGCTCGTAGCGTTTGATGACTTCGAGCGTGATTTCGGCGGCCTTCGCCTCCGTCGGCGACTTGAATACGAAGGCGTCGCACTCTTCCTTGGCAAAGCCGGGGATTTCCGGTTGCACACCCGTCACAATCATTTCGACGACGGAAGGCGCTGTCACAAGGGTCGCGCCCGTTACGGAAATATCCCCGCCTTCCCCGATTTCGACAGTCTTCATGACGATGGAGCCGGGCTCGCGGGCCTTGGCGATGATGTCGTCGAAACGCTCGTGGGCGATGACGGTGAGCCGGTCAACGGCGGCAAACTCCTCGTTGCCGCCCTTGGACACGCGCTTTCCGAAGGGCAGACGGAGGCCGCGCCCCAGGGTCTGCTCGGTCAGGATTTCGGACGCGGAGGCGCGGAGCGGAACGATGGTATAGAGGTTCGTCACGTCCCAGCCTTCCTTGAGCTTGTTGACGTGGATGACGACGTCCGTACGTGCGTCCTTTTCGAGCGCCACCAGACGCGCGGTCGCGTCTTCGCTCTCTTCGCCGCGGAGGGCGGAATGCACTTCCGCCACCTTGTCCTTGAAGCGGCCCTTGAAGAAGTCCTCGGATTCGATGAAGTCGCGCAAGCGCTTGGCTTCGGTCGTATCCGCCGCAACGACGAGGATGAATGGATGCACCTTGGGCGCTCCGGTCGTGCGGTGATAGCGGTCGAGTTCCACGGCGACGTGGTCGTGGTGGTGGACGGCGTCTTCGAGCTTGATGCGCTCAAGTTCCTTGTCGCCCACGGATTTCGGGTCGAAGTCCTTGCGGGTAGCGACGGCGGGTTCCTTGACGAAGCCGTCCGCCATAGCCTGCCCGAGCGTGTAGCTGTAGATGACGTTCTTGAACGGCACGGGCCGCGCGCCCACGGTCTTCGGCGTCGCCGTCAGTTCCAGACCGAGAATGGGCTTGAGGCCGTCGATGGCGGCGGCACCCGCGCTCGCGCGGTAGCGGTGCGCTTCATCCATCAGCAAGACGAGGTCGTCGAGCTTGGAGAGGTAGGCGTAATAGCTCTCGCCGATCGTCTCTTGAAGCCGCTTCATCTTCGGCTTGCCGCGCGGGCTTTCTTCCTTGTTGATTTTATCGACGTTGAAGATGTTGATATGAACGTCGGAGCCGAAGATGTCGGTCGAGCGTCCGGTCTCGTACCGCACGCCGACGCCGCTTTCATAGTTGTCGCCGGTGATGATGAGCGGCAGATTCGCCGCGAATTCGGCAATGCCCTTGAAGACGTACTTCGGGCTGTCGGGCGAGAAGTCGGCAATCAGCTTTTCGTAGATGGTCGTGTTCGGCGCGAGCACGAAGAAATGGCGGCTCTTGCCCGTGAGGTACAGATAGGAAATGAACGCGCCCATGAGGCGGGTCTTGCCCACGCCCGTCGCAAGGGCGAAGCAGAGCGACGGAAACTCGTGCTCGAAGTCCGTGACGGAGGGATAGAGGTCGCGGATGGCGGCGAGCGCGGCGGCGGGGTCGCCACCCTTTTCGAGCGCAATCCTGCTGGCAACGTCGGCGAGGATTTCCAGCGAGTCCACCTGCGGCTTGCGAAGCGAAAGCCGCTGGCTGATGGTGCGGACGGTACGGTCAGTCACTTCCCGCCCTCCTGGCTGAACAGGTCATCCTGCGAAGTGCCATTGCGCTTCTTGCGCGTCTTGGGAGGTTGGGCGGGGTCGTCGGCTCCCTGCGCTTCGCGCGGGGCTTCGGGCAGGTTAGCCACGTTGAGGCTGTAATCGTCGTGACCCCACTCGCACTTGCGAAGCACGGCTTGGGGGATTTTCCTGATAGTGAGATTTGGAAAGGAGTCCGCATTGGCGCGGAATGCCTTACAGCACACCAGCAAGGTGCGCTCGTCGCCGACGGCCTCGGAAATCGCTGAAAGCTGGTCGTGCGTTAGGCTCTGCGTGGTGACGTAGATAAAGTCCGTCTCCGAAGACCGGCCCTGCATCCAATAGTGCGTCTCGTCGGGCTGATAGACAAAGCCCATCAGCTTGCACACGGCCTGCGAGAGCTTCGCCGCGTCGAACTCCTTGGAGATTACCCAATTCCCCCACGAGTCTTTCTCAAGGAGCGAGGGTGCCAGGCGGTAGTAACGGAACCCACCGCCGCCTTTCCATTCGACGGCCTCTGTGACGCCGCCGGCGTCCGTGCCGTCGATGACCTTTTTCAAACGGGGAGCAATGTGCGTTCCGCAGTGCTCTCCGAGTTCCACCATGACCCACCGCCGCCCCATCTTGTGCGCAACGGCTCCTGTTGTGCCGGAACCGGCAAAGGAGTCGAGAACGAGGTCGCCAGGGTCGGTTGCAATGTGAATGATTCGACGAAGCAACCGTTCGGGCTTCGGCGTAGGGAAAGGATCATCCTTCCCGAAGAGGTAGTGCATTTCCTTCTTGGCTTCGTCCGTATGACCGACTTCATCATGAGGCCACCATGTCCACGGCACGAACCCTTCGACCTCATCGAGATAACGGATGACATTGGGCTGGCTGTTGTTGTCTTTGCCGAAATAGATACGGCCTTCGGCTCGGAGCTTAAGAAATTCCGGCTCAATCATTGACCAGCATCGGCCTTCAGGCGGCTCGTGAACCGCGCCGCCAGGGGCGACAATCTTGTACATCTGATTCGGCCGATACCCCTGCGCGGTCATCGGAATGGGCCGCCAACGACCGCGCTTGTCATCATTTACGTTCTTGTAGACCTTTGCCTGCTCTTCGGTGATTGGCACAAGATTGCGGACGGCCTTGAACAGATTGGGATTTTTGGCATACACGAGGACGTAGTCATGGGCGTCGCCAATCGCCTCGCGATTCTCCCTTGAGTAGCGTTTCTGCCAAACATTGGATGCGATGAAAGAGCCGCGGCCTAGAATCTCATCTAGCAGCACCTTGAGGTAATGCGCTTCATTGTCGTCAATGGTTATCCAGAGCGAGCCGTCTTCGGTGAGAAGCTTGGCGAGAATTTCGAGTCGGTCACGCATGAGCGACAGCCAGATCGAATGTTCGACGCCGTCGTCGTAGTGCTGGAAGGCGCTTCCGGTGTTATACGGCGGGTCGATGAATACGCACTTCACCTTCCCCGTGTACTCCTGCTCAAGCGCCTTGAGCGCGAGCAGGTTGTCGCCTTGGATGAGGACGTTGTCGAAGATGTCGTGGTCAGTGAAGAGCACCTTGGCGTGATGAGACTTCTCCGCGTCTTCCAGAAGGATGCGCGGCTCAAGGCGCAGACGCTCGTCCTTGCCAATCCATGTCAGTTCCAGACGTTGCTTTCGGTTGCTCATGATGCGGGTCGCTGATTCTTCTTCTGTTGATATTCAAACGATTCCAAAAGGAATTCGCAGAGGGTGAAAGCCGCATTGACCGCGAGCTTCGCGTGGTGGGGGGCCGGGTTGTAGCGGCGAGCGTGGCGGTCGCTGGCCTTGTTGGCAACCTCGAACAATCCGGCAACTTGCCGTTGGAGACCCTCCAGAATTGTCTTGATGTAGTTCTCAAGGGAGTCGCCCTTGGGGTCGAGGTGCAAGGGCGCAGCGACGGCTTTGTAGAGGGCGCGGATATCGCCCTCGCTTTCGTTGAAGGCGATGGCGGTCTTGCGCAAAAGCTGTTTCAGGAACTCTTCGACGAGCGTATAGGCGTTGGCGATCGCGCCCGCCGCGTCGCCGTTGGCGATTTTGTGTCGCGCCTTCTCGACGTGCTCCTGTATGGATTCTTCCGTGAGGCGAACAAGCGTCGGGGCATGGACGATTGCGGCGGTGAGCGAGTCGGACGTGAAGTGCCCGTTCTCGTAGCGGAAGCCGTCGCGCTCCATGCGGCGCAACAGGCTGTTGACGGTCGCTCGCAGCTTGTCGTTCGGCGCGGCATCCTGGGCGCGTCGTAAGTCCTCGATAATTTCTTCGTAGGTGACGAGGAGCTTGCGCGTGTCGGCGGGCGACGAGAAGTCGATGTTGGCGTAATAGGTCTCGACCGAGCTTCGGCGCTGGCCCCCGACCGACGGTTCGTAGCCGGCCTTAGGTGACAGGCCGCCCGCCTCGAAGAACATATCTATCTCGCGCAAGGTGGAGCCGACGAGCACTTCGCGGAACTCATTGCGCGTCGCCTTACTGATGAACTCCCTGCTCATGTCACCTCCCACCGGATGGTGAACAGCGGCGCGAGAGACGGGTCGAGCAGCAGGCTCGCCTGAATCTTGTCGAGCATGGCTTCGACTTCCTCGCGGATTTTCTCGCGGCGGTCGAAGAACTCGCGTTTCAGCTTGTCGCGCTTGGCTTCAAGCCCGTTGATGCGCTTCTTCTCGGCGAGCTTTTCCGCCATAGGCAGGATCGAGCCGCGCATGGCCTTCTTGGCTTCCTTGACTTCCGCTTCGACGGTCTTGATTTCCGTCTCGAAGGCGCGTTCCAAGTCTTCGGCGTAGTGGTCGAGGTTTTCGCTTTCCACGTCGAGCCATTCGGCGTTCTGCTTTTCCGCCTCGTCCAGAAGCTCCTTGCGGCGTACGGCTTCACAGCCCTGCAAGGCGTCCTCGGGCGGGGTGCCGACGGGCGGCTCGTTCTGCGCGGGTACGCGGAACAGGCGCTCGAAGGTTTCGGGGTGGACGGCCTCGCCGTCGTCGGTGACGGCAGCCATGACCAGATGCTCGCGCGTGATGGCCTTGGTCACGATGCTGAACTTGCCGATGCGCGCCCATCCGGCCTTGCCGCGCAGAGGCTCCACATCGGTCAGGCGACCGCCGCGATAGCTTGAAAGGTCGAAACGCAGGCACGAGGCCGCGTCGAAGCGGCGCTCCTTCGCCTTCTTCACCACGTCGGTCGCCAAGGTGCCTTCCATCAGGCGGAAGAACCGCCAGCCCTTTTCGTCGGCGAGTGGCCATTCGGTCGTATAGGTTTCGCCGCGATAGTCGAAGCGGCGCTCGTCGTTCGCGTGGAAGCGCGCCTCGGGAATCTCCGCCCGCGCGACGTAGAGAAGCTGCTTCTCGAAGTCGGAAAGCTGGTTGCGGATTTCGTCCTTGCGGGTCTTGAGACGGTCGATGACCCTCTCGTCCACGGATTCCAAAAGCCGCTTGCGCGCGTCGAGTATCTGCTCGTCGATTTGCGCTTTCAGGTCGTCTTGCAACTTGTCGAAGGCGGCGTCGATTTCGGTTTCGGTGCGCGCGCTCTGCACGATTTGGAAGATGCGGCGCTCGATGTCCACGCCGCGCTCGATGACGCCCAGCACTTCGTCGCTCGCGCCGAAGACGCCCTTGAACAAATTGAACTTCTGGTCGAGAAGCTGGTGGATGCGCTGTTCGGCGTGGTTCTTGAGGTTGAGGAAGTTGACAACGGTGACGTCAATCTTCTGCCCGTAGCGGTGACAGCGCCCGATGCGCTGTTCCACCCGTTGCGGATTCCAAGGCAGGTCGAAGTTGACCAGGAGAGAGCAAAATTGAAGGTTGATACCCTCCGCGCCGGATTCCGTGGCAATCAGGATGGTCTTGCAGTCGCGGAAGGCTTCGACGATGGCGGCCTTCATGTCTGCCGTCTTGGAGCCGGAGACGGCGTCGGTGCCTTTGTTCTGCGCGAGCCAGTTCTGATAGATGGACTTGCTCTGCGGGTCGGCGTTCGAGCCGTTCAGAAGCACGATGTCGTCGGCATAGCCCTTCTCGGCGAGAAGCGCCACAAGATAGGTCTGCGTCCGCACGGATTCGGTGAAGATGACGGCCTTGCGCTGTCCGCCTTTCTTCACGATTTCGGCGAGGACTTGCGGGAGCGCCTTGATGAGCGCATTGCCCTTCTCGTTCTGCCCGATGGAGAGCGCCAGCTTGCGGTAGCTCTCAAGCTCGGCGATTTCCGCTTTCAGCTTCTCGGGGTCAATCGGGGGCGCTTCCTGTGCCTCGCCGTTGCCGTTGTCGTCGAACTCTTCGGCCTCTTCGTCGATGACATCGTAGTCCGCGACGGTCTCGACGGTCGGCGTCTCCATCTGCTTGAGACGGTCGATGATTTTCTTGAGCGTGTCGGCAATGGCGAAGGTGGACGAACCCAAAATCTTGCGCACGACCATCGTGACAAGCTGGTTCGGCTTGTTGCCGAAGGCAATGGTGTCCTTCCGTTGCAGATAGGCCGACACGTCAGCGTAGAGCTTCAATTCGTCTTGCGAGGGCGCGTATTCCATCGTGAGCGGACTGCGCTCGGTGTAGCGGATGAGGCCCGCCTGTTGCACCTGACGGCGGAGGGTGCGCTTGCAAATCGGTTCCAACCGCTTGCGCAGGAAGATGTGCCCGTTGCGCGCCCCCGCGCCCACGACGTACTGGCTGCGGAACGAGTCCTCGTCGCCGAAGTGGTGCTCGTCGAGCACGGAGACGAGGCCGTAGAGTTCCATCAGCGAGTTCTGCAACGGCGTCGCCGTCAGCAGAATCTTGAAGAACGGGCGCGTGGCGTCGCGGAGTTTCTTGGCGCGCGCGGCCCCATCCTTCCGGTAGACATTGCGCAGGCGGTGGGCCTCGTCGAACACGACGAGATCCCACTGACCGGAGCGAATCTCGTTGTCCTTGAGTGCCGCGAATTCGTAGGACGTGATGACGACGTGGTCGGGATGTGCGAAGGGTTTGGCGATGCCCTTCTTGCGCAGGTCGTTGTAGCTCTTGCGCTCGACGATGACGGAGGGGAGAGAGAACTTGTCGTAAAGCTCCTGGCTCCACTGCTTGCGCAAGGAGGCGGGCACGACAAGCAGGATGCGGCGCTTGCGCTCGGCCCAGCGCTGGGCAATGACAAGGCTCGCCTCGATGGTCTTGCCGAGGCCGACTTCGTCGGCGAGCAAGACGCCCTTGGACAGAGGCGACGCCAGCGCGAAGAGCGCGGCGTCCACCTGATGCGGGTTCATGTCCACGCGGGCGGTCGAGAGGGATTGCGCCAGCGCATCCTCCCCCGTGCCTTCCAGCGTGATGCGGTGGGCGAAGAACGTGCCCTGTTGTGGGGAGTAGTGCGCGTTGGGGAGCGTGGTCTCGGCGGACGGCTCCGGCGCTACGTCCGCGCCGTCATTGGCGGCGATGTCGGTGGCGCTCTGGTTCTTGAGCCAGAGCGTAATCGTGGCGCGGTCGAACCGCCACGAGCCGCCGACCTTCATGCCGGGAATCTTCGCGGCGGCGACGAGCTTGTACACCGTCTTTTCGTTGATTTTCAGGAGGTCAGCCACCTCCCGAATCGTGAGAATATTTTCCGACATGGTTGGGACTATACCCTATCCCGAGCCATGCATGGAGAAAATCAGAGAAAATTAGAGAACTTGGCGGGAAGACGATTCGAGTCAATAACTTAGCTCATGTTTCGCCCCCCCGCGCCCTGTCATTCGCTGCTCTACGCCACAGCGAGTTGTCCCGATAGGTGCCGAACCTCACCATGCCTCCATGCACAAGGTACTCATGGAGCCCGTCGTGGAAACCCTGCCCCCGCCTGCCCTCGATGCCAGCCGCCCCCTGCCACTGCCAGGGACGGAAGCCTACGAGGCGCTGCCACAGTTTCCGAAGAGCCCCCTTCCTTTCCGGCGCACCATCCGCCGGCAAGAACTGCGGCTGATCGTCCCCCTGGCTGAAACGACGATCTATGAAATGGAGCGCCGCGGCGAGTTCCCGCGTCGCTTCAACCTGACGCCGCGCTGCGTCGTGTGGGACTTGGCCGAAGTGGAAACGTGGATCGAGCAGCGCAAGCAAGCGCCTCGCGGCCGTGTCTCCAAGCCGGATGTCTATCAACGAAAAACCCGCCCTGTTCGGGCGGGTTCGAGTGAGGAATGACGCCGGGCAACGGCGCTCATCCAACCAAGGCTTGCAGTTCCTTGGACGCCGAGCGCGGCAATCGCTGGCCTTCCTTCGCCACGTTGACCTGCAAAGCCACCCGCGCCACGTCCAGCACGTCCTTGGCCAGCGCGTAGCTGCCCTTGGCCTGCAACCAGGTCAGCACGTCCGCCAAGTGCCAGATCGAGGCGCTGCCCTCATGCAACGGCGCTGGGAAGCTGCCTGGATGGGCCAGCATCAGCTTGCGCATGTTCTGCCGCGACACGCCCACGATCTCGGCCACGTCGGTCAGGCCAACCAAATCCGGCGCCACCTCGATGAGCTTGGCCGACGGCGCCGCACGGCGCACGTCCGCCAATGCGCTGCGCACGGCGGCGCCGGCGTCGGCCGCTTCGCGGGTGAACTCCAGCGCCAAGCGCCCCGGCTGCCCGATGCCGACCAAGGCATCGTCGCAGCCGGCTTCGCCCAGGCGCCCGACCAGCGCATCCGCGTCGCGGTCGTCGTCGGCGAGCTGGTACTTCAGGGTGAAGGTGTATTCCATCGCGCTACTCCTTGGCATCGCCGTCAGCCTCGCGCTGCTTGCGGTGCGTCGTGCAGTTGTCCACGACGCGCCGCAAGGCACGTGCGTGGTTGCCGGGGTTCTTCGGCGTGCTCCATACGCTGGTGATGCAGAACTCGCCGCAGCGGCATTCCTCGTCGTTGTACGGGCAATAAATCCGCCCCCAGGCGTGGCTGCCGCCGACTTCGACATGCCAGCCCTGCCCTTCGGCGTGCCTGAGAGCTTCCTCGACGACCTCTTTTTTCGGATGAGGGGAACGAGCGGTCTCCAGTATGAGGATGATCGGCAAGGTTGTCAAGTGACAACCTTGCCGCCGTTTTTAGGCTACCGCGCTCAATGCCGGCACCACCACGTTCTTCGGCAACAGCGTTGGCACGTAGGTCTGCCCGCCGCCCCAGGCATCGACGAGGTTGGCCCACTCTTGCAGCATGTGACGCCGCTGCTCGGCGTACTCAGCCTTGTTGTAGACCGAGCGCGAGGAACGGCCGTCCTCGTGCGCCAGGCACTTCTCGATCCAGTCGCGGTTGAAGCCGATTTCGTTCAACAGCGTCGAGCCGGTACGGCGCAGGTCGTGGACGGTGAACGGTTGCAGCGGCAGCCCCTTGGTCTTTGCCGCCTCCGCGATGAGTTGCGTGACCCGATTCAAGGTCGCATTGGACATGAACCGCTCGGCGTCGTAACGAGAGGGAAAAACGAACCTTGAGCCGGCCGCGCAGGTGTGCAGCGTCACGAAGATGTCGAGCGCCTGGCGCGACAGATAGACCACGTGCGGGTTGCGCCCCTTCATCCGCTGCTTCGGGATCGTCCAGGTCTTGCTCTCGAAATCGACCTCATCCCAAGTGGCTTGGATCAGTTCGCTCTTTCGCACCAGCGTCAGCAGGATCAGGCGCAGCGCGAGCTTGATGGTTGGATAAGTTGCCACCGACTCCATCTGTTGCACGAACAGTCGGATTTCCAGCGGCGACAAGGCGCGGTCCTTCGGGACGAAGGTGGCGATCGACGCCGCGCCCACGCTGTTGGCGGGGTTGTCCACCTTTTCGCCGTGGGCGATGGCGTAGACATAGACCTGCTTCACGATGTCCCGAATCTGGACCGCGGTGGCGGGCGCCCCGCGTTCCTTGACCTTGTTGCACAAGGCTCGCAGGTCTTCGGCCTGGATCTCGGTCAGCAGGCGATTCTGGAAGACCGGCAGGATGTCCCGGTCGATGATGTGCTTGCGCATGGCGCGCGTGCTATCGGCCAACCTTGCGTTGGCCAGCCAGGTGTCCATCGCCGTGCCGAAGGTCTTGATGGCGACTACCCGGCGCTTCTCGCGCTGCTTTTCGAGCGCAGGCGAGGTGCCCTTGAGCACGGCTTTGCGCGCGTCCAAGAGCAGTTCGCGCGCCATCGCCAGCGAGATGCCGCCGGGGCCGTAGCGCCCGAGCGTCAGCGTCTCGCGGCGGCCGTTGAGGCGATAGTC
The DNA here is from genome assembly GCF_054968425.1 of Paraburkholderia sp. AV2. NCBI lineage: Bacteria > Pseudomonadati > Pseudomonadota > Betaproteobacteria > Burkholderiales > Burkholderiaceae > Paraburkholderia > Paraburkholderia sp. AV2. The sequence goes on along the minus strand of NZ_JBANLK010000036.1, from coordinate 48,426 downwards.
GTAGCGGAAGGTGACAGTGCCGCCAGGCGATACCGTCACGTACATTCCGTCCCGGTCAGAAGCCTTATAAATCTTGGACTTAGGCTTCAGATTTCGTAGTGCAGCGTCAGTAAGCATCGAGGTTTCCTCCGGCTTGTGACGGCTTTACCGTCAGGTTTTACCGTCAAGGACCTGGAGACCCGCTGATGCCCGGAAAGCCGCATAAAACAAGCATTCCCGAGAAGGCTTTTACCGTCAAAGACGGTAAAAGTCTGAATAGTGAACGAGAGCGTCTTAATCCGGCCTCGATTTTTACCGTCAGCTCTACCGCCAACTTTTTCTGCTGGCCGGCGATAGCCACCGATAGCTGCTGTGACGTATTTATTTCTAAATCAATACGTTACGTCAGTTTTTCGATAGCTGGCGATAGTCCTCGAAGGACGTAAATTCACTCCCACTCAATCGTCGCCGGCGGCTTCCCCGAAATGTCGTACACCACCCGATTGATCCCGCGCACCTCATTGATGATGCGGTTCGACACATGCCCCAGCAGTTCATGCGGCAGATGCGCCCAGTGCGCGGTCATGAAGTCCAGCGTCTGCACGGCGCGCAACGCAACAACGTACTCGTAAGTACGTCCATCGCCCATCACGCCCACGCTCTTCACCGGCAGAAACACCGCGAACGCCTGGCTCGTCAGTTCGTACCACGACTTGCCCGTTTCCTTATCGACGGTATTGCGCAGCGTCTCGATGAAGATCGCATCGGCGCGGCGCAGCAGATCGGCGAACTCGCGCTTCACTTCGCCAAGAATCCGCACGCCGAGGCCCGGGCCCGGGAACGGGTGGCGATACACCATCTCGTGCGGCAAGCCGAGCTTCACACCCAGTTCGCGGACTTCGTCCTTGAACAGCTCGCGCAGCGGCTCGAGCAGCTTGAGGTTCAACGTCTCCGGCAGGCCGCCCACGTTGTGGTGGCTCTTGATCGTGTGCGCCGCGTTCTTGCCCTTGCCCGCCGATTCGATCACGTCCGGATAGATCGTGCCCTGAGCGAGCCACCTGGCGTCGGTGAGCTTGCCCGCTTCGGCCTGGAAAACCTCCACAAATTCCGCACCGATGATCTTGCGCTTCGCTTCCGGATCGGTCACGCCCGCGAGCTTCGAAAGGAATGCTTCGCTTGCATCGACGTGGATCACCTTGACGCCCAGATTGCCCGCGAACATCGACATCACCTGCTCGGCCTCATTCAGGCGCAGCAAGCCGTGATCGACGAACACGCAGGTCAACTGGTCGCCGATCGCACGGTGCAGCAGCGCCGCCGCCACCGATGAATCGACACCGCCCGAGAGACCCAGGATGACGTGTTCGTTGCCAACCTGCTTGCGGATCGTCTCGACGGCTTCGTCGATGTAGTGGCCCATCTCCCAATCGGCCTTCGCGCCGCAGATGCCAAGCACGAAGCGCTCGAGCATGGCGCGGCCCTGCACCGTGTGCGTGACTTCGGGGTGCCATTGCAGGCCGTAGAAATGACGCGCCTCGTCGGCCATCGCCGCGATCGGGCACGATTCGGTCGAGGCCATCAGCTTGAAGCCTTCCGGCATTTCGGTGACCTTGTCGCCGTGGCTCATCCAGACCTTGAGCATGCCGTGGCCTTCCGGCGTCTGAAAGTCCTGGATGCCTTCCAGCAGGCTCGTGTGATTGCGGGCACGCACTTCGGCATAGCCGAATTCGCGCAGGTGGCCGTTGTCGACCTTGCCGCCCAGTTGCTCGGCCATCGTCTGCATGCCGTAGCAAATGCCGAGCACCGGTACGCCCAGTTCGAACACGGCTTGCGGCGCGCGCGGCGTGTCCGAGGTGGTGACCGAGTTCGGGCCACCCGAGAGAATGACGCCCTTTGGCGCGAATTCGCGAATGAAGGCGGCGTCGACGTCGTACGGATGCACTTCCGAATAGACGTGGGCTTCGCGCACGCGGCGCGCGATGAGCTGGGTGACTTGCGAACCGAAGTCGAGGATCAGGATTTTGTCGTGCATGGCAGCGGACGAGACCTAAAAAGAACGGATACGAAAAGCCACGCGTTTTTCACGCGCGGCATGAATTGATTTCAAACGCAAGGCGGCTGGGACGACCGGCTGGTTGAACGCCTCGCGCCGTTCAACCATGGAGCGGCGGCCTCGGCGCGGCGGCAGCTTCGTCGCGGGCGGCGAGACGCGCCTGGTCGGGATCGGCCGCGGCAGGCGGCTCAGCGTAGTGCGCCTGCGCCGCCGGTTCGCGCGGTACCCGCTCGGCGGCGGTGGGGACCGCCGCCGACGTCGCGCCCGCGGCGAACACCGGCTCCGCGTAGGTTGCCGGCTCCGGATGCGGCTCGCGTTTCGCCGCATTGCGCGCTTCGCGCTGCGCCACGGCAGCCTCGGTCGCCAGCGCCCTGTCGCGCCGCCGGACCGCGCCGGCAAGCCGCGCGACACTGAAACCGATCAGGATCAGCCAGACACCCACGCCACCGGCCACCAGTTGACCGAAGCCCGTGAGCCGCGGCGTATGCAGCCCGATCAGCCAGACCAGCATCAGCACGCCGGCGATCCAGTTGACGTGGCCCGCCGCCCGGCCGACCGGCGCGGTCATTGCGCCGTCGAACGCCGCGCGCGCCACGAGCCACGCGAAACCCAGCAGCACCACGCCGAACACCTGCCCGACGAGCGCCGGCTGCGGCTGCACCAGTTGCAGCGCGTCGTACAGCGAGGCCCACGGAGTCAGCAGGAACAGCACTCCAAAGCCCAGCAGCATCAACGCATCGACAATCAGGACAACACGCAGCAATGGCTTCATCGGCGATCAGTCCACGTGGTAGTTGGGGGCTTCCTTGGTGATCTGCACGTCATGCACGTGAGATTCGTGCAGGCCGGCGCCGGTGATCTGCACGAATTCCGCCTTCGTATGCAGTTCGTCGATCGTGCGGCAGCCGCAGTAGCCCATCGAAGCGCGCACGCCACCGATCAACTGGAACAGGATGGCGTTGATAGGACCCTTGTAGGCGACGCGGCCTTCGATGCCTTCCGGCACCAGCTTGTCGATATTCGCCGAGTTGTCCTGGAAGTAGCGGTCCGCAGCGCCGTCCTTCATCGCGCCGACCGAGCCCATGCCGCGGTACGACTTGTACTGGCGGCCCTGGAAGAGGAACACGTCGCCCGGCGACTCTTCGGTGCCCGCGAACATGCTGCCCATCATCACGGCGTTCGCGCCGGCTGCCAGCGCCTTCGAGACGTCGCCCGAGTAGCGCACGCCGCCGTCGGCGATGCACGGCACGCCAGTGCCCTTGAGCGCCTCCGAGACGTTGGAAATCGCGCTGATCTGCGGCACGCCCACGCCCGCCACGATACGCGTCGTGCAGATCGAGCCGGGACCGATGCCGACCTTCACGCCGTCCGCGCCGTACTCGACGAGCGCGCGCGCCGCATCGGCCGTGGCGATGTTGCCGCCGATCACCTCGACGTGCGGGAAGTTCTTCTTGACCCAGCGAACGCGCTCGAGCACGCCCTTGCTGTGGCCGTGCGCGGTATCGACGACGATCACATCCACGCCGGCCTGCACCAGCAGTTCGACGCGCTCTTCGTTGTCCGGACCGACGCCGACGGCCGCGCCCGCGCGCAGCTTGCCGTGCTCGTCCTTGCAGGCGGCCGGGTGCTCGGTCTGCTTGGTAATGTCCTTCACGGTCATCAGGCCGCGCAGTTCGAACGCGTCGTTGACGACGAGCACGCGCTCGAGGCGGTGGCTGTGCATGAGCGCCTTGGCCTCGGTGAGCGGGGTGCCTTCCTTGACGGTGACGAGGCGCTCGCGCGGCGTCATGATCGAGCGCACCGGCTCGTCCAGACGCGTTTCGAAACGCAGGTCGCGGTTCGTGACGATGCCGATCAGTTGCGCGCCTTCCACCACGGGGAAGCCGGAGATGCCATGCTGCTGCGACAGCGCGATCACGTCGCGCACCTTCATCTGCGGCGGAATCGTGATCGGATCGCGCACCACGCCCGACTCGAAACGCTTCACCTTCGCCACTTCGCGCGCCTGCTCGGCCGGCGTGAGATTTTTGTGGATGATGCCGACGCCGCCCTGCTGCGCCATCGCGATCGCGAGACGACCTTCCGTGACCGTATCCATGGCGGCCGAAACGAGCGGAATGTTCAGGGAGATATTGCGGGTCAGCCGGGTCTTCAGGCTGGTATCGCGCGGGAGAACGTCGGAAAAGGCGGGGACGAGGAGCACGTCATCGAACGTGAGTGCTTTCTGGATCAGACGCATGGCAAATCCTATAGGCGCAAAAGCAGATTATACGGGATAGCGCCCTGGAAATCATCAGTATCAACAGTAGGTTAGCGCCGATTTCAGCAAAATCGACCGGGCTCGCAGGACGGGATTCCGGCGTCGATCGATCCGCCCCTTTAACCTTCTGCGCGACCCGGCCGACTCGCGTCGGCATCCGCATTCCGCCGATGGCGAACGGGTCCTGCTGCAGGATTGAACAAGACATCGGGGCGCCGTACCGGTTAAGCTCGCGGCCAGTCAGATCGAAGCGGAGCTTTTGAACATGCAGCGTGGTGTGTTGTACGGCGTGCTCGCCGGTGCGTTATGGGGAACCGTCTTCGTGGTGCCCCGCCAACTGCCGGAATTCTCGCCGCTGCTCCTGAGCGCGGGGCGCTACGTGATGTATGGCCTCGTCTCGCTGGCCGCGCTGCTGCCGATGCTGCGCCGCGTGTGGCCGCGCATCACGCGCGCCGACCTCGTCGCGCTCGTGAAGCTCGCGCTGATGGGCAACCTGCTCTACTACCTCTTTCTCGCCACGGCGATCCATCTCGTCGGCATCGCGCCCGCCTCGCTGATCGTCGGCGTGCTGCCCGTGACGGTCACGCTGCTTGGCCGGCGCGATCACGGCGCCGTACCGCTCGCGCGCCTCGTCTGGCCGCTCGCGATGATCGCGGCCGGCATCGTCTGCATCAACGTTGACGTTTTCACGGCCGCGAGCAGCGGCAGCGCCGGCACGCTCACGAAAATCGCGGGCATTGGCTGCGCCGTGGGCGCACTCGTCTGCTGGACGTGGTTCGCCGTCGAAAATGCCCGCTACCTGCATCGCAACGCGCATTTCAGCGGCAACGAATGGTCGGTCCTGTGGGGCGTCGTGACGGGCGCGCTCGGCGGCGTACTGTGGCTCGCGATCCTCGCGCTGCCGGCCGGCATGGTCCAGGAGAGCGTCACGGCAACGCGCTGGACGACGTTCTGGCAACTGAACCTCGTGCTCGCGATCGGCGCGTCGTGGCTCGGCAACGGGCTCTGGAACGCGGCGGCGAAACGCCTGCCGCTCACGCTCTCGGGCCAGATGATCGTGTTCGAGACGCTGTTCGCCCTGCTCTATGGCTTCATCTACGATCACCGGCTGCCGCGCGTGCTCGAAATCGCGGCCATCGTGCTGCTCGTGGCCGGCGTCAGTTGGTCGGTACGCCAGCATTCGGGCGACCCGGAAGACACGGCGCACGGTGACGGCATCGTGCCGGAAGGCGACCTGCCGGGCATCGGCAGCGAGGGACCAAGCCATGGCCGCAACGAGCGTCGCAAGACCGCGGCGCAATAAAGGGGTAGCGAAGGGTCAGCGCGAGTCCTTGGGCAGCCACTTGCGCCCTTCGATCGACCCCGACTTGCGGGTCTTGTCCACGCGCCGCTGGCGCGCGGCCTTCGGATCCACGATCAGCGGCCGATAAATCTCCACGCGGTCGTGATCGGCCAGCACCGCGTCGAGCGGCTTGATCTTGCCGTAAATGCCGACCTTGAGCTTCGAGAAGTCGATTTCCGGGTGCCGTTCGAGGATCCCGCTGGCGTCGATGGCCTGCTGGACCGTCGCGCCCGGCGCCAGTTCGACGGAAACGAGCGTCTGTGCGTCGGGCAGCGCGTAGCAGACGTCGATAGAGAGCTTCGCGGCCATCATGCCTTGCCGTAGCGCTGGTCCGCGCGCTTCACGAACGAATCGACGAAAGTGTTCGCGATATGGTGGAACACCGGCCCGATGAGCTTTTCCAGAATAATGTTTGTGAACTCGTAGTGCAACGCGAACTCGATCTTGCAGGCATCCGCGCGCAGCGGCGTGAAGCGCCAGTAGCCCGTGAACTTGCGAAACGGCCCGTCGGCGAACTCCATGTCGATGCGCTCCGGGCGCTTTTGCGTGTTACGCGTGGCGAAGTGCTGCTTGATGCCCTTGAAGTGGATGTCGATCTTCGCCTCCATGCCGTTTTCGTCCTGGCGGCGGACCTCGACGCCACCGCACCACGGCAGGAAGTTGGGGTAGTCGGCCACGTCCGTGACGAGGTCGAACATCTGCTCCGCCGAATGGCGAATCAACACGGTTTTCTGGACATCCGCCATAGGGTGGCAACGCGTGGCAAAGGTGGGAATAGCGTTCGCTGGCCGGCTTTGCTGATTCGCGGGCCCGCTTTGCTAAAATTGCAATTTTAAACGAGTTGGGCCTTTTCCATTTTCCTATGAGCATCATCGACAACAGAAAAGCGTTCTTCGACTACTTCATCGAAGAGCGCCACGAGGCAGGGCTCGTGCTCGAGGGATGGGAGGTCAAGGCCCTGCGCGCGGGACGCGGCCAGATCAAGGAAGGCTACGTCGTGATCAAGGAAGGCGAGCTGTTCCTGATCGGCACGCACATCAGCCCGCTGCCCGAGGCATCGACGCACATCCATCCCGACCCGGTCCGCACGCGCAAGCTGCTCCTGCACCGCGACCAGATCGACAAGCTGATCGGCAAGGTCGAGCAGCGCGGCTATACGCTCGTGCCGCTGAACTTCCATTACAAGGACGGCCGGGTGAAGTGCGAAATCGGCCTCGCGAAGGGCAAGAAGCAGCACGACAAGCGCGAGACCGAAAAGAAACGCGACTGGGAGCGCGAAAAGGCGCGGCTGATGCGCACGCCCACCTGAGTCAGCCACCCTTCACCTGCTGCTCGCGCATGCCGCTGCGATTCACGATGGTCAGCGCCGAAGCGATCATCGTGGAGAGGTCGCCCATGTCGCCCGGCACGATCAGCGTATTGCCCTGCTTCGCGAGATTCGCGAACGCGTTGACGTACTGTTCCGCGACCTTCAGGTTGACGGCGTCCATGCCGCCCTGGGTCTGGATCGACGAACCGATCTTCTGGATCGCCTGAGCGTTGGCCTCGGCCACCGCGAGAATCGCCGCTGCCTGACCCTGCGCCTGATTGATCGCGGCCTGCTTCTCGCCCTCCGACTTCTGGATCGCCGCCTCGCGCGCGCCCGAGGCGAGATTGATCTGCTCCTGCTTGCGGCCTTCCGAAGCGGCAATCAGCGCGCGCTTCTCGCGCTCCGCGGTGATCTGCGCCTGCATGGCGTGGAGGATTTCCTTGGGCGGCGTAAGATCCTTGATCTCGTAGCGCAGCACCTTGACGCCCCAGTTCGAGGCAGCTTCGTCGAGCGACGAGACGATGCTGTGATTGATGAAATCGCGCTCCTCGAAAGTCTTGTCGAGTTCGAGCTTGCCGATCACCGAGCGCAGCGTAGTCTGCGAAAGCTGCGTGATGGCGAAGACGTAATTGCTCGACCCGTACGACGCCTTCATCGGATCGGTGACCTGGAAATACAGCACGCCGTCCACCTGTAGCTGCGTGTTGTCGCGCGTGATGCAGACCTGGCTCGGCACGTCGAGCGGAATCTCCTTGAGCACGTGCCTGTACGCCACGCGGTCCACGAACGGCAGGACGATCGAGAGCCCCGGCGTCAGCGTGGCGTGATAGCGGCCGAGCCGCTCGAGAACCCACGCGTGCTGTTGCGGCACGATCTTGATCGTCTGGGCGATCAGCACGACAGCGATCACAAACAGAATCACGCCCACGACTGGAACTTGCATGGATGGCCTCCTTTCTCTCGGGTGTATTCGATGCAGAACTCGCGCGTAGAGGCCACGGCAACGTGCCTCGTTGCGCGGAAGAACTCAGGCATGACGCGCCCCGTCGGGCGCCGCGTCGCGGTGCGCGCCGCCGATGAGGCAACTGCCGCGAACAGCCTTGATTTCGTAGAGCCGCGCATCCTCGGGCTCGCCGGGCGCCAGTTCGACGTCCCATTCGGCCCCGCGGTACATCGCGCGTGCGCGGCGGTCATGCCAGGAGGCGACGCTGAGCGATTCGCCGATGTCGAGATTCACGCCGGGATCGCGCGAGGGATCGGTGCCGCGCCGGCGGCGCCCGAAACGCGAGCGCCGCAGCGCGATCACGGCAACCAGCCCGACAACGGCGGCAATGGCCAGCTGGAAGTCGAGCGGCACGCCGAACTCCCAGGCGAGCGCCCCCGCAAGAAAGCCGAGCGCGATCATCAGCAGGTAGAACGTGCCCGTCATCAGTTCGGCGACGATCAGCACGCCCGCGCCGACCCACCAGAACAAACCATGTGGACCCACGTCAGTCTCCCAAAACAAAACACCCCGGCTTGACCGGGGTGTTATAGCACGAAGCTGACACTCTTTTCCGTGCGGCGCCTCAAGGTTGCAGGCGGCCGCGGGTGCTGCCTCCCATTCCGTCGAGGCAGCGATGCACCATGCTTATTTCGCCTGCGACTGCGCCAGCGCCTGCCACGTTTCGATGACCGTGTCCGGGTTCAGCGAGATCGAGGCGATGCCCTCTTCTGCAAGCCACTGGGCGAAGTCCGGATGATCGGACGGGCCCTGGCCGCAGATGCCGACGTACTTGTTCAGGCGGCGGCAGGTGTCGATCGCGCGCTTGAGCATGAACTTCACGGCCGGATCGCGCTCGTCGAAATCGACGGCGAGGAGCTCCATGCCCGAGTCGCGGTCGAGGCCCAGCGTGAGCTGCGTCAGGTCGTTCGAGCCGATCGAGAAGCCGTCGAAGAACTGCAGGAACTCTTCGGCGAGGATCGCGTTCGACGGCACTTCGCACATCATGATGAGGCGCAGATCGTTCACGCCGCGCTTCAGGCCGAACTTCTCCAGCAGGCCCACCACGCGTTCGGCCTGCTTCAGCGTGCGCACGAACGGCACCATGATCTCCACGTTCGCGAGACCCATGTCCTCGCGCACGCGCTTGAGCGCGAGACACTCCATCTCGAAGGCCTGCGCGAAGTCCTCGGCGATGTAACGCGATGCACCGCGGAAGCCGAGCATCGGGTTTTCTTCATCCGGCTCGTAACGCGAACCGCCGATCAGCTTCTTGTACTCGTTCGACTTGAAGTCCGAGAGACGCACAATGACAGGCTTCGGATAGAACGCCGCCGCGATTGTGGCGATACCTTCGGTCAGCTTGTCGACATAGAACGCGCGCGGCGAAGCATGCCCGCGCGCGACGCTCTCGACGGCCTTCTTCAGGTCGGCGTCGACGTTCGGGTACTCGAGAATCGCCTTCGGGTGCACGCCGATGTTGTTGTTGATGATGAACTCGAGACGCGCAAGGCCCACGCCGGCGTTCGGCAACTGCGAGAAGTCGAACGCGAGCTGCGGATTGCCGACGTTCATCATGATCTTGACCGGCACCGGCGGCAACTCGCCACGCTGGACTTCGCTGACTTCGGTTTCGAGCAGACCGTCATAGATGCGCCCTTCGTCGCCTTCCGCGCACGACACGGTCACGAGCGCGCCGTCCTTCAGCACGTCGGTCGCGTCGCCGCAGCCCACCACGGCCGGCACGCCCAGTTCGCGCGCGATGATCGCCGCGTGGCAGGTACGGCCGCCACGGTTCGTGACGATGGCCGAGGCGCGCTTCATCACCGGCTCCCAGTTCGGGTCGGTCATGTCGGCCACCAGCACGTCGCCCGGCTGCACGCGCTCCATTTCGGACGGATCGTGAATCACCTTCACGCGGCCCGCGCCGATCTTCTGGCCGATCGCACGACCGGTGGCGAGCACCTGCGACTGGCCCTTGAGCTTGAACCGCTGCTCGACCTTGCCGTGCGCCTGGCTCTTCACCGTCTCCGGACGCGCCTGGAGAATGAAGATCTTGCCGTCGCGGCCGTCCTTGCCCCACTCGATGTCCATCGGACGCTGGTAGTGCTTTTCGATGATGACCGCGTACTTCGCGAGCTCGATCACGTCTTCGTCGGTAATCGAGAAGCGGTTGCGCTGCTCATGCGTCACGTCGACCGTTTTCACGCGGCCCGGCTCGCCCGGCTGCGTGAATTCCATCTTGATGAGCTTCGAGCCGATCGAGCGGCGGATGATCGGGGCCTTGCCCTGGGCGAGCGTGGTCTTGAAAACGTAGAACTCGTCCGGATTCACCGCGCCCTGCACCACGGTCTCGCCGAGACCATAGCTCGACGTGATGAACACGGCGTCCTTGAAACCCGATTCGGTATCCAGCGTGAACATCACGCCCGCGGCGCCGCAGTCCGAACGGACCATGCGCTGCACACCGGCCGACAGCGCGACTTCGGCGTGCGTGAAGCCCTTGTGGACCCGATACGAGATGGCGCGGTCGTTGTAGAGCGACGCGAACACGTGCTTGAGGCGGTCGAGCACATCCTCGACGCCCACCACGTTCAGGTAGCTTTCCTGCTGGCCGGCGAACGAGGCGTCGGGCAGGTCTTCCGCCGTGGCCGACGAACGCACGGCGAACGAGAGCTCAGCCGGCGAACCGTTCTGGAGCGTTTCGAAGCCCTTGCGGATATCCGCTTCCAGTTGCGGCTGCAGCGGCGCGTCGACGATCCATTGACGGATCTCCTTGCCCGCTTCGGCCAGCGCCTTGACGTCGTCGACGTCGAGCGTTTCCAGACGGGCGGCGATCCGCTCGGTCAGGTTGTTGTGTTTCAGGAAGTCGCGGAAAGCGAGCGCGGTCGTGGCGAAGCCCGTGGGCACTCGCACGCCTGCCTCAGCCAGTTGGCTGATCATTTCGCCGAGCGAGGCGTTCTTGCCGCCCACGATCTCGACATCGGTCATCCGCAACTGCTCGAAAGGCACTACATACGCCTGATCCTTGGCAACGGTGTTAGTCATACAAGCCCCTAAGTGTGAAAAAAATTCACGATTGCGCAAGTGGGCTCGAACGCGGACCGTTCATTGGAAACGGCCTCGCGTCTTGCGCAACCTGTTGGAGAAGCAATCGCCAAGGGCTTCGAAGCTTGCATCCGTTGAAAGGAAAAGCACGAAGATGCGCGCGATTACGTGAAATTAGACGGAATCGCTGCAGGTTGACGCCAGAACGAGCCACGATAGGCTGCGGTTTGACGCGGTTGCACTGCAATTGCTTATCCAACAGGTTGCCGCTATTCTACCGTGCCGACTCCGGAAAATGTGCCAGCCCGCGTTAGTCGGCAGGAATCGCGTTCCCGCCTGGTTTGCCCGAGCCCCACACGGAGGCGCCGGGCGCCCGGCCTGTCTTCAAGCGCCTGTAGCAGCGCACGTACCCAGCTTCAATCGATGCCGCCCACCGTATTCATCGTCTCCGACGGTACCGGGATCACTGCCGAAACCTTCGCGCATTCGATCCTCTCCCAGTTCGACCAGAAATTCCGCCTCGTGCGCGTGCCGTTCATCGATTCGACGGACAAGGCCTATGCCACGGCCGAAAAGATCAACGAAGCCGCCGTGCACGAAGGCCGCCGCCCGATTGTCTTCACGACGCTCGTGGACAGCAACTCGAACGAGATCGTCAAGCGGGCGAATGCGCTCGTGCTGGACATGTTCCAGACCTTCGTCGAACCGCTCGAACAGGAGCTGGAGCTCAAGTCGAGCCACGCGATGGGCCGCGGCCACCAGAACGCCGACACCGACGAATACAAGAACCGCATCGAAGCGATCAACTTCTCGCTTGCGCACGACGACGGCCAGTCGGACCGCAATCTCGCCGACGCCGACGTGATCCTCGTGGGCGTCTCGCGCAGCGGCAAGACGCCCACCAGCCTGTATCTCGCGATGCAGTACGGCGTGAAGGCAGCGAACTATCCGCTGATCCCCGACGATTTCGAGCGCAGCAAGCTGCCCAATTCGCTGCTGCCGCACCGCTCGAAGATCTTCGGCCTCTCGATCGATCCGCAGCGTCTCACAGAAATCCGCAACGAGCGGCGCCCCGGCAGCAAGTACGCGGCGCTGGAAAACTGCCGCTACGAGGTCAACGAGGCGGAAGCGATGATGCGCCGCGAAGGCATCAAGTGGCTGTCGTCGACGCACAAGTCGATCGAGGAAATTGCCACGACGATCCTGCAGGAAATCCGCATCGACAAGCCCTCCTATTGAGGCAGGACTGGAGGCACGGCCGCAAAGCAAAAACGCCTGCATCGAGCAGGCGTTTTTCGTTATGCGAAGGGGAATGAGTCAATGCGCGGTCAATGCGCGCGGCGCTGCTGGCGACACTGTTCGAACAGGCACACTGCCGCCGCTGCGGCGACATTGAGCGATTCCATGCCGCCCGGCTGCGGAATCGTCACACGATGCGCGGCGCTATCGCGCCAGACCTGCGACACCCCTGCCCCTTCATTGCCGAAGATCCACGCGACCGGTCCGGTCAAGTCGCATTCGTCGATCGCCTGTGCGCCGTGCGAATCGGTGATGACGACCGGCACGGCGAGCAGCTCCGCCAACGTGTCCGGCTCGACGTTCTCGAACACCTCCAGCAGGAAATGCGCGCCCATCGCCGAGCGCAGCACCTTCGACGACCAGACATAAGCCGTGCCCGGCGTGCAGAACACCTTGTCGATGCCCGCGGCGGCCGCGCTGCGCAGAATCGAGCCCACATTGCCCGCGTCCTGAACGCCGTCGAGCACGAGGCAGGTGGATTGCACACGGCGCGGCAGCGCGGCCTCCGGCGTCGCGACGAGCAGCAGCATGCCCACCCCGTGCACGACGTTCGAGAGCTGGCCGAAGAGCGCGTCGGGCAAGCTCAGAACGCGGCGTTCTTCGACGCGGGCGACGATCGCCTGCGCCTCCTCGTGCGCGAGCGCGCCGTCGGTGACGATGCAGTATTCGGGCTGGCCGCCGCCGTCGAGCCAGGCACTCGCGAGATGGAAGCCTTCGAGCAGCGCCTGGCCGCTCTTGCGCTGTTGATGCGTCGAGCCGGCCAGCGCCTTCAGGCGCTTGTAGAGCGGATTGTCGCGCGAGGTAATGGCTTTCATGGTCACACCTCGCGATTGAGGTCCGCGAGAACGATGCCATGCAGCGCGTACGCCTCGCGCACCGGCGCGAACGAACGCCGATGATGCTCGCAGGGACCATGCTCGCGCAGTGCGCTCAGGTGCTGCGGCGTGCCGTAGCCGGCGTGCGCATCGAAACCATACGCCGGAAAAGCGTCGTGCAGTTCCAGCAGCATGCGGTCGCGCGTGACCTTCGCGATGATGGAGGCAGCCGAAATACTCGGCACCAGCGCATCGCCGCCAATCACGGCCTCGCTGCGCACCGACAGAACCGGGCAGCGGTTGCCGTCGATCTTCGCAAGTGTCGGCGTCACGGCGAGACCTTCGACGGCGCGCCGCATCGCCAGCATCGTGGCATGCAGGATATTGAGCGTGTCGATCTCCTCGACCGACGCCGCCGCCACACTCCACGCCAGCGAACGTTCGACGATGAGATCGTAGAGCGCGTCGCGCGCCTTCGCCGTGAGCACCTTCGAATCGTCGAGCCCCGCGATGGGGCGCGCCGGATCGAGGATCACGGCGGCCGCCACGACAGGCCCGGCCAGCGGGCCGCGTCCGGCCTCGTCCACGCCGCAAACGACATCCTCGGGCGACTCGAACAGCAAGCCAGCTTGTTGCGCGAGCGCATAGCGCGCCGCACGCTTCTCGGCCGCTTTCGACGGCGCCCCGGCGGCAGCCTTGCCCGCCCCTCCGGTCTTCGGCACTGCCGCTCGGCGCTTGATCGACGCTCCGGTCATGCCCGCCCTCTGCGGCTTTCCACGACACCCGCCACCACCTCCGCCGCACGCTGCGACGTGTTCTGGCGCAGCGCCACATGCATCTCGGTGAAGACTTCCTTCAGCGTGCGCCGGTTCGCCTCGTCGCGCAACTGCGTGAGCGTGGCATCGGCGAGCGCCGACGGCGTCGCGAAGTGCTGCAGGATCTCGGGAACGACGAAGCGGCCCGCGAGAATGTTCGGCAGCCCCACGTACGGCAGATAACCCTGGCGCCGCATGATCTGGCCCGTGAGCCAGGGCACCTTGTACGAGATGACCATCGGCTTCTTGAGCAGCGCCGCTTCGAGCGTCACGGTGCCGCTCTTCACGAGAATGGCGTCGGCGGCCGTCATCGCCCGTTGCGACTGGCCGTCGATGATGGTCAGTGCGAGCCCTTGATGCGCGTTCGCCAGCTCCTGCAATTGCGCATGGATCGCGGGCGTCGCCGCCGGCATCACGAAGCGCACGCCCGGCTCGCGCTGCTGCATGAGTTGCATCGCGTCGAAGAACGTCGGCCCGATCAGGTTGATCTCGGAGCGGCGGCTGCCGGGCAGCACCGCAATGACCGGCCCGCTCTCGGGCAGGCCCAGTGCGCGGCGCGCGCCCGGTACATCGGGTTCGAGCGGAATCTCGTCGGCAAGCGGATGGCCGACATACGACGACGCCACGCCGGCCTTCTCGAGGATCGCAGTCTCGAACGGGAAGACGCAGAGCATGTGATCCACCGACTTCTGGATCTTCTTGATGCGCCCGCCGCGCCAAGCCCAGATCGACGGGCAGACGAAATGGATCGTCGGGATACCGGCCGTGCGCAACGAATGTTCGAGGCCGAAATTGAAGTCCGGCGCATCGACGCCGATGAACGCGTCGGGCGGATCCGCGAGCAGTTGATGCTTGAGTTCGCCGCGAATGCGCAGGATCTCGGGAATGTGCCTCAATGCCTCGACATAGCCGCGCACCGTGAGCTTGTCCATCGGCCAGTGCGCGTCGAAACCGGCTGCCGCCATGCGCGGGCCGCCGATTCCATAGTACTGCGTAGTATCGGGCAGGCGGCCCGTGAGGCCGTTGAGCAGCGAGGCCGCCAGCAGATCGCCGGATGGCTCGCCGGCCACCATCGCCAGCCGCAAGGGACGGGTCGAGATCGCCATCGGTTAGCGGATGATGCCGCGTTGCGACTGCTCGACGAAGTCGATCAGCGCCTGCACGTGGACGTCACCGTCGCCGCCCGCACCCGCCAGTTCCGCGAGCTGGACCTTCGCCTCTTCGAGCGAGAGCCCGTTCTTGTAGAGCGTGCGGTAGGCCGCGCGCAGCGCCGAAATGGCGTCGGCCGAAAAGCCGCGGCGGCGCAAGCCTTCGACGTTGATACCGTGCGGCACGGCCTTGTTGCCGGCCGCGATCACGAACGGCGGCACGTCCTGAACGAGCGCCGAGGCGCCGCCCACCATCGCATGCGCGCCGATGCGCACGTACTGGTGTACGCCCGTCATGCCGCCGACGATCGCGTAGTCCTCGACGATCACATGGCCCGCAAGCTGCGCATTGCTCGACATGATCACGTTGTTGCCAAGACGGCAGTCGTGGCCGACGTGCACATAAGCCATGATCCAGTTGTCGTCGCCGATGATCGTGACACCGGTGTCCTGCACCGTGCCCGTATGCAGCGTCGTGAACTCGCGGATCATGTTGCGATCGCCGATCACGAGCCGCGTGGGCTCGTCCTTGTACTTCATGTCCTGCGGACGGCCGCCGACCGACGCGTAATGGCCGATACGATTGTCAACGCCAATCGTCGTGTGCCCTTCGAGCACGCTGTGCGAGCCGACGACGGTGCGCGCGCCGACGCTCACATGCGCGCCGACGATGGCATACGGCCCGATCTCGGCCGTCTCGTCGATTTGCGCGCCCGGCTCGACGATCGCAGTGGGATGAATCCTGCTCATTCGCCCTCGCTTCGAATTCAGTTGTGTGCGCTCGCGCCGCGTGGCGCGCCCGCACTACGCGCCGCGCGTGATTACGCGGCCGAGTCGTTCTTCTTCACGGTGCACATCAGCTCTGCTTCGCAGGCGACGACGCCGTCCACTTCCGCATGCGCCTTGAACTTCCAGATGCCGCGCATGTAGCGCTCGAACGTGGCGTTCAGGATCAGCTGGTCGCCCGGCTCCACCACGCGCTTGAAGCGCGCCCCGTCGATGCCGACGAAGTAGTAGAGCGTATTCGTGAAGTCCTGCTGCTCTTCCGAGAACGTGAGAAGCGCGGCGGTCTGTGCGAGCGCCTCGAGGATCATCACGCCAGGCATCACCGGGCGCGTGGGGAAATGGCCCGTGAAAAAGGGCTCGTTGACGGTCACGTTCTTCAACGCCTTGATGCTCTTGTGCGGCTCCAGTTCGAGGACCCGGTCGACCATCAGGAACGGGTAGCGATGCGGCAGCAACGTGAGGATCTTGTGGATGTCGAAGTTGAGTTTTTCGATGTTCATGGTGTTTCTGCTCACGCAGGAATAGCGCGAAGATGACTGCAAGTACCGACGCCGACGGCGCGCATTGACGCGCAGTATGCGCCACGCACACGAAATCGGGCATGCGGATCTGCCCGGGGCGCGCGGCTGCCAGTGCGCACCGACGCCCCGGAGGGGTCCTGTTGTCCCTGTTCTTTTACGTGCCTTGCGGCTTTTCGGCGAGCGCGGCCTCGAGCGCCCGGATGCGGTCGCGCAGCTTGTCGATATTGCGCAGGAGCGCAGCGCTCTTGTTCCAGTCGGCATGATCGACGGCCGGGAACGCGCTCGTGTAGATGCCTGCCTTCGTCAGCGACTTCGAGACGCCCGATTTCGCCGTGACGATCACATAGTCGGCGAGCGTCACGTGGCCGGCAATGCCCACGGCGCCGCCAATCATGCAATGCTTGCCGATCGTGGTGCTGCCCGCGATACCGGCGCAACCGGCGATCACGGTGTACGCGCCGATCCGGCAGTTATGCCCGATCTGCACGAGATTATCGATCTTCACGCACGTTTCGATGACCGTATCGGCCATCGCGCCGCGGTCGATGGTCGTGTTCGCGCCAATCTCCACGTCGTCGCCAATCTCGACACCGCCAACCTGCGGAATCTTGACCCAGCTACCCGTGCGCGCCTCGCCGTCGCCCTGGAAATCGGGGGCAAACCCGAACCCGTCGGAACCGATCACGGCGCCCGCGTGCACGATCGCCCGCTCGCCGATACGGCAGCCATGATAGACGGCCACACCCGGATAGAGATGCGAGCCCGCGCCGATCTGCGTGCCACGTCCGACGAATACATTCGCGTCGAGCCGCACGTTCTCGCCGATCGTGGCGCCAGCCTCGACGGTCGCATTCGGACCGATCACGGCAGTCGCGGCCACTTTCGCCGTGGGGTCGACACTCGCACGGGCATGCACGCCGGGCTGAAGCTTCGGCGCGGCGAGGTCGATGAACGCCTGCGCTACGCGCGCGAAATAAGCATACGGGTTGGGTGTGACGATGAAGTTGCGTTCGCCATGCCCAGGGACGTCGCGCGAAGCGAGCTTGCCGAGATCGTCGGGGCTGATGAGCACGGCCCCGGCACGCGTCGTCTCGACCTGCGCGAGATATTTGGGATTAGCGAGGAACGCCAGTTGCTGCGGACCGGCCTGGTCGAGCGGCGCGAGCGAGCCGACGCGCTGCGCCGGATCGCCCATCACTTCACCGCCGAAACGCCCGGCGAGTTCCTCAAGCGTAAAAGCCATGCTTGTGCTGCTCCTGCCTTGTTTTTCTTGCGTCAGTTCGCGCTTGCACCCGACGCCGCTGCGGCCGGCGTCGCCGTAAGAGGGGTCGCCGACGCGAGCGCCTTCAGCACCTGGTCGGTGATGTCGATGCGCGGACTGACATAGACCGCTTCCTGCACGATCAGGTCGTAGTGCTGCTGTTCGGCGATCTGCTTGATCACCTTGTTCGCCTTGTCCAGCACCGCCGCAAGTTCCTCGTTGCGGCGCTGGTTCAGATCTTCGCGGAATTCGCGCTGCTTGCGCTGGAAGTCGCTATCGAGCTGCGACAGATCGCGCTGCTTCTGTGCGCGGTCGTTCGGCGACATTGTCGGACCGTTCTTGTCGAGCGCGTCGGACATCGCCTTCAGGCGTTGCGCCATGTCTTGCAGATCCTTGTCGCGCTTGGCGAATTCGGCTTCGAGCTTGGTCTGCGCGGCCTTCGCCGGGGCAGATTCGCGCAGGATGCGGTCGGAGTTGACCGCCGCGATTCTCGCTTCCTGCGCCTGGGCCGCGCCCGCGCCAAAAGCGAACACCGCCAGCGACAGCGCCATGGCCCCGATCACCCGTCTTGAAAACATACCCGTTAGCAAAGTCATCCTCTCGTTTCTATGGAAACCCGTTTCTGTACAACCCACTACCTGCTGTTCACCGCACCTGCTGTTCTACACCGCTGTTCAACACCGCCGCTCAACACAACTCGCGCGTCTGCGCGGTATCTCCCGAGCCGCGAATGGCATGGTCGCTGCGTGAGCAACCAGTCTTCAGACATCGCTGCATCGGGCCGGGCAACTCGCCCCCGGACGCCGCCCGACACTTTAAAAATGGATTAACCGAGCCAGATCGTTGAACAACGCAATCGCCGACAGCGCGACGATGCAGGCAAGCCCTGCACGCTGCAGCACGAGCTGCCAGCGGTCCGATACGGCTTTGCCCGTTACGGCTTCAACCAGATAATATAACAGATGCCCCCCATCCAATACCGGAATTGGGAGCAGGTTGAGTACGCCCAGGCTAATGCTGACAAGGGCGAGGAAGGACAGAAAGGCCGACGGTCCGAGACGCGCGCTCTTGCCCGCATAGTCGGCAATCGTTACCGGACCCGACAGATTCTTGAGCGAGGCTTCGCCCGTAATCATGCGGCCGAACATGCGCAGCGAGTACGTCGCGATGTCCCACGTGCGCCAGGCGCCCAATTGCAAGCTCTCGAGCGGCCCGTAACGCACGTCCACCGAAGGCGCCTGCACTTCGAGCGCCGCGCCGATACGTCCCACCTCGTCGCCCGTCTCGTCGTCGCGCTGGGGCTGCGGCACCACCGTCAGCGTGACCGCCTGCCCCAGACCCTGGTTCGCCTCGCCGCGCTGCACTTCGAGCCGCAACGGCTTGCCCGCGTGCGACTTCACGTACGTGATGAACGTATTCGCGCTGTCCACCGGGCGGCCGTCGATGGCGAGCAGCCGATCGCCCTTCAGGAGCCCGGCCTGCTCCGCCGCGCTGCCCGGCTCGACACCGCCGACCTGCAATGCGCCGCCACCCGGCTCGAGGCCGAGGCGCGACATGAAGTCGTCGTCGAGATCCTTGCCGGAAAGCTGCGAAAGATCGAGCGGGAAATCGTAAGTGCTGTTGCCGTCGTGCGCGGCCAGCACGACGCGGCCATGATCGAATGCCGCGCTCAGCAGCTTCCAGCGCAGATCCGACCAGGAACGCACGGGCTCGGTGTCGTTGCCGTTTGCATCGCTGACCGAAACGATCTTCTCGCCGCCCTGGAAGCCGGCTTTGGCGGCCGCCGATTGCGCAGGCGGCGCGGCGACGATCGCCGTCGGCTCGTTCACGCCGGTCGCAAAGACCAGCGACAGGAGCGCCACGGCCAGCACGAAATTCGCAATGGGCCCGGCGGCCACGATCGCAATGCGCTTGCCGACCGACTGCCGGTTGAAGGCGTGCGGGAGGTCGCTTGCGGCTACGCTGTCGGGCGATTCGCGCTCGTCGAGCATCTTGACGTAGCCGCCGAGCGGCAATGCCGCGATCGTCCACTCGGTGCCGCTCTTCTTGCTGACCCACTGCAGGAGTGGTCTGCCGAAGCCGATCGAAAAGCGCAGAACCTTCACGCCGCACAAACGCGCGACGCTGTAATGCCCGTACTCATGCGCGACGACCAGCACGCCGATCGCGACGATGAAAGCCACCAGTTCGGTGAGCAGGTTCATATGCGCCTCCTGCGTGGTCCAGTGCGAGTGCGGGCGCGGCCTTGAAGCAACCTCAGGCCGGCACCGGCAGGCTGTCTATGACGGCGTGCGCCGCGCGGCGCGCCGCAGCGTCGGCTGCCATCACGACCTCGAGGTTCGACGCACCCGTGTTGTCGAGCGCGCTCAGCACCGCGTCCACCGTTTGCGCGATCGCCGTGAAACCGATGCGGCGGTTCAGGAACGCTTCCACCGCGACTTCATTCGCTGCGTTGAGCGTCGCACTCGCAACGCCGCCTTCCGCGAGCGCCTTCATGGCGAGCGCGAGGCACGGGAAGCGCTGGTAATCGGGCTTCTCGAACGTGAGCGTCGCGACCTGCGTGAGGTCGAGCTGTGCGACGCCCGAGCCGACGCGATCCGGGAACGCCAACGCGTGCGCGATCGGCGTGCGCATGTCGGGATTGCCCAGTTGCGCGAGCACCGAACCATCGGCGTACGAAACCATCGAATGGATCACGCTCTGCGGATGGATCAGCACGTCGATGCGCTCGCCCGGCAGATCGAACAGATAGTGTGCCTCGATCACTTCGAGGCCCTTGTTCATCATCGTGGCCGAATCGACGGAGATCTTGCGCCCCATCGACCAGTTCGGATGCTTGCAGGCTTCCTCCGGCGTCACGTCGACGAGCGTAGCCGGCTCGCGCGTGCGAAACGGTCCGCCCGAGGCCGTGAGGATGATCTTCGAGACGCCGCCGTGCGGCGACGCTTCGCGCGGCAGGCACTGGAAAATGGCATTGTGCTCACTGTCCACCGGCAGCAGGATCGCGCCGTTGTCGTGCACCGCGTTCATGAAGATGTCGCCCGACATCACGAGCGCTTCCTTGTTCGCGAGCAGGATGCGCTTGCCGGCCTGCGCCGCCGCAAGCGTGGGCGCGAGGCCCGCCGCGCCGACGATCGCCGCCACCACGGTGTCGCAGCCGTCGCTCTTCGAGACGTCGACGAGCGCCTGCGGCCCATACGCGACAACGGTACGGCAGCCGGCTTCACGCAGCTTCCTTTCGACGCGCGCGGCGCTGTCGGCGTCGCCGACCACGGCCACCTCAGGCTCGAAGCGCAGGCATTGTTCGACGAGTTTGTCGCCGTTGCGGTGCGCGGTGAGCGCGTACACCGAGAAGCGTTCCGGATGACGCGCGACGACGTCGAGCGTGCTGTCTCCGATCGAGCCCGTCGACCCGAGTAATGTCAGTCTTTTTTGCATATTCAATTCTCTAGGCGAGCAGCAGCATCGCCAGCGGCAGCACCGGCAGCAGCGCGTCGATGCGGTCGAGCACTCCGCCGTGGCCCGGCAACAGGCCGCTCGAATCCTTCACGCCGGCCTGGCGTTTCAGCATCGACTCGAACAGGTCGCCGACCACGCTGAACGCAACCAGCACGGTAAGCATGAAGAGCGCGCGGCCCGTGCCAGCTTCGAGCGCCAGCGCGGAATACAGCGTCGGCTCGAACGCGTGCAGGGCGATCGCCGCCGCCGACACCACCATCACGGCCGCCCAGCCGCCCACCGCCCCCTCCCAGGTCTTGCCCGGGCTGATGGCGCTGGCGAGCTTGTGGCGCCCAAATGCCTTTCCCGCAAAGTATGCGCCGATATCGGCAAGCCAGACGACGAGCAGGAGCGAGAGCACGAAGGCCACGCCCGCCGCGCGCGCCGCCACGAGCGCATGCCAGCATGCGGCGAAGGTCACGAGGCCCGCGGCGAGCAGGAACACGCGCCAGGCGCCCGCGGCGAGCACCGGCTTGCGCAGCAGCACGTACGGCCCGACAACGATCCAGAACACGCCGGCCGCCTGAAAGAGCGGGCGCGGCGCGTCGAGCCGGGTGCTCGCCGCCACGGCGAATGCGGCGATGACCGCATAGACGATCGATCCCGCGGTGCCGGCCTTGAGCAGCCTCGCCCATTCCCAGGCGCCGAAAACGACCACGACGCCGATCAGCGCGCCGAACGCCGCCACCGGCGCGAACAGCGTGACCGGCAGGAAGACGGCCAGCAGGACGATCGCCGTGATGACACGGGTCTTTAGCATGAAAGCGAGTCGGCGTTCTGGTTCTGGGTTCGAGGCTCGAGCTGCGCGCTCGTACGGCCAAAACGGCGTTCGCGCTCGGCATACGAATCGATCGCTCGGCCGAGAGCGGCGGCATCGAAGTCGGGCCACCAGGTGTCGGTGAAATAGAATTCGGCGTAGGCGAGCTGCCACAGGAGGAAATTGCTGACGCGCTGCTCGCCGCCGGTGCGAATGAAGAGATCGGGCTCCGGCGCGTAGGCCATGGCGAGGTGCTGGCCGAGCGTGTCCTCGGTCACCGACACGGGCTCGCCGCTACGGGCGCTCTCCTCCACCAGCTTGCGCGTGGCCTGCAGGATGTCCCAGCGGCCGCCGTAATTCGCGGCAATCGTCAGGGTAAGGCGCGTGTTGCGCGCCGTTTTGGTCTCGGCGCGGCGGATCAGGTCCTGAATGCGCTCGTTGAACATCGACACGTCACCGACGACACGCAGGCGAATGCCGTTTGCATGCAGACGCCCTACCTCGCGCTCGAGCGCGGTGACGAAAAGCCGCATCAGGAACGACACTTCGTCGGTCGGGCGGCGCCAGTTTTCGGAACTGAACGCGAACAGCGTCAGGTACTCGACGCCCCGCTCGACGCACGCCTCGACGCACGAACGCACGGCGTCGACGCCGCGCGTATGCCCCGCGACGCGCGGCAAGCGGCGCTGGGTCGCCCAACGGCCATTGCCGTCCATGATGATCGCGATGTGGCGCGGCACGGCCGCCACGTCAGGCACGCGAACGGTTGAGCTGGTATAGGTCATGGCCGTCGGACTCAAACTACGATTAGGAAGGAGAAACCCTGGCGGGACTGAAGGCCTCGCGGCCTCAGACCGTCATGATTTCGGCTTCCTTGGTCTGGACGAGCTTGTCGATCTCGGCCACGAAGCGGTCGGTCAGCTTCTGGACGTCGTCGCCGCCGCGGCGCTCGTCGTCTTCCGAGATTTCCTTGTCCTTCACGAGCTTCTTGAGCTGCTCGTTGGCGTCGCGGCGCAGGTTGCGCACCGCGACTTTCGCCGTCTCGCCTTCGTTCTTGACGACCTTCGTGAGCTCCTTGCGGCGCTCTTCGGTCAGCGCAGGCATCGGCACGCGGATGAGGTCGCCGTGCGTGGCCGGGTTCAGGCCCAGATCCGACTCGCGGATCGCCTTTTCGATGATCTGGACCATCTTCTTTTCCCACGGCTGGACGCCGATGGTGCGTGCATCGACGAGCGTCAGGTTGGCCACCTGCGAGATGGGCACGGGCGAGCCGTAGTAGTCGACCTGGATGTGATCGAGCAGACCGGTGTGCGCCCGGCCCGTGCGGATCTTCGCCAGATCACTCTTGAACGCTTCGATCGAGCGCTGCATCTTCTGCTCGGCGCCCTTCTTGATGTCAGCCACAGCCATTTTGAAACCTCCGAAACTTCCTGACGGTACGGGTCCGCTCAAGCCCCGGCATACTCCGGGAGCGGCCCGCAATCGAGCCTCTCGTAGAACGAGAGTTTACACGTGGACGAGCGTACCCTCGTCTTCGCCCTGAACGATGCGCTTGAGCGCGCCCGGCTTGTTGATCGAAAACACGCGGATCGGCAGCTTCTGGTCGCGGCACAATGCGAATGCCGTCGCGTCCATCACCTGCAGATTGCGGCCAATCGCCTCATCGAAGCTGATCGTCGAGTAGCGCGTGGCCGTCGGGTCCTTCTTCGGGTCCGCCGAGTAGACGCCGTCGACCTTGGTCGCCTTCAGCACGACCTCCGCGCCCACTTCCGAGCCGCGCAGCGCAGCGGCCGTATCGGTCGTGAAGAACGGGTTGCCCGTGCCGGCCGCGAAGATCACGACCTTGCCCTCTTCGAGCTGACGGATCGCGCGGGGGCGGATGTACGGCTCGACCACCTGGTCCATGCGCAGCGCCGACTGCACGCGCGCCTCGATGCCCGCATGGCGCATGGCGTCCTGCAGGGCGAGCGCGTTCATCATCGTGGCGAGCATACCCATGTAGTCGGCGGTCGCGCGGTCCATGCCGGCCGCGCCGCCCGCGACGCCGCGGAAGATATTGCCGCCACCGATCACCACCGCGAGCTGCGTGCCGAGCCTCACCACCTCGGCCACATCCGCGACCATTCGTTCGATCGTGGCGCGATTGATGCCAAAGGCATCGTCGCCCATCAGGGCTTCACCGGAGAGTTTGAGCAGGACACGTTTATAGGCGGGTGTGGGCATGGGGTATCCAGATCGCGCGGAAAGGCAATAACTTGAAACTGTAGGGGTGAAATACGGCTTCGGGCAAGCGCCACCAGAAATGGCGGCGACAGAGCGCCACCTCGCGCGGGGCGGGCTGGCTCGCGCTCAGGCGTCGCTGCGCTGCCCGCCGCGGCGGAAAAGCTCCGCCGCGGCTACTGCAATGCTGCTGATACTACGGTGCTGCTGTCCTTACTGTGCTGCGCGCGGACCTTATTGCTGCTTTGCAGCAGCGACTTGCGCGGCCACTTCGGCGGCGAAGTCGTCCTGGCGCTTCTCGATGCCTTCGCCGACCACGAACAGGGTGAACTTCTGGACCGATGAACCGGCGGCCTTCAGCATCTGCTCGATCGTCTGCTTGTCGTTCTTCACGAACGTCTGGTTCAGCAGCGAGACTTCCTTCAGGTACTTCTGGACCGAGCCTTCGACCATCTTCGCGACGATCTCGGCCGGCTTGCCCGATTCGGCAGCCTTCTGCTCGGCAATGCTGCGCTCCTTGGCAATCAGGTCGGCCGGCACGTCGTCCGACGACAGCGAGACCGGCTTCATGGCGGCGATGTGCATCGCCACGTCCTTGCCGACCTGCTCTTCGGCGCCCGTGTACTCGACGAGCACGCCGATGCGCGTGCCGTGCAGGTACGCAGCCAGCTTGTTCGAGGTTTCGAAACGCGAGAAGCGGCGAATGGACAGGTTTTCACCGATCTTGCCGACGAG
Source organism: Paraburkholderia sp. AV2 (assembly GCF_054968425.1). NCBI lineage: Bacteria > Pseudomonadati > Pseudomonadota > Betaproteobacteria > Burkholderiales > Burkholderiaceae > Paraburkholderia > Paraburkholderia sp. AV2. Next base: position 23,598 of record NZ_JBANLK010000036.1, on the reverse strand, counting down.
CGCGAGGCGCACGGCGTCGACGGTCGAACCGTCCAGCGGCAGCGCCGACAGGGCCGCGACGTCAGCCGGGTTCTGCGTGGCAATCAGCTCGGCGACCGTCTTCGCGAAGGCGAGGAAATCGTCGTTCTTCGCGACGAAGTCGGTTTCGCAGTTCAGCTCGACCACGGCGCCCGCGTTGCCGGCGATGAACGAAGCGATCACGCCTTCGGCCGTGACGCGCGATGCCGCCTTGCTCGCCTTGTTGCCGAGCTTCACGCGCAGGAGCTCTTCGGCGCGCGCCATGTCGCCGTCGGCTTCCGTCAGCGCCTTCTTGCATTCCATCATCGGCGCGTCGGTCTTCGCGCGCAGTTCTGCCACCATGCTTGCGGTAATTGCCGCCATCATTCGCTCCTTGAGTCTGTCTGGTACACGCCGACCGCCTTTCGATGCGGCCAGCAGGAATTCGTTTCCGCGAGACATGCTTTTTTACAGTCTCGCCATGCTGCCCGTATGACGCGAATGCCACGAATCGTACGGCGCAGCAGCGAAAGCCGCAGCTTAAAAAAAAGGGGCCTATGGAAAGCCCCCTTTTGTTGCCGCGACACGGGGCAGCTTACGCCTCCGAATTGACCTCGACGAACTCGTCGTCGCCGTCGTTGCCGCGTGCGGCCACGACCACTTCGTTGACCGCGTTCGCACGGCCTTCGAGGATCGCGTCAGCCACGCCTTGCGTGTACAGCGCGACGGCCTTGCTGGCGTCGTCGTTACCCGGGATGACGTAGTCGATGCCTTCCGGCGAGTGGTTCGTATCGACCACGGCGATGACGGGGATGCCCAGCTTGTTGGCTTCCGTCACGGCGATCTTGTGGTAGCCGACGTCGACCACGAAGATCGCGTCCGGAATGCCGCCCATGTCCTTCACGCCGCCGATCGACTTTTGCAGCTTGGCGATTTCGCGTTCGAACAGGAGCGCTTCCTTCTTGCTCATCTTTTCGAGCTCGCCCGCTTCAACGGCCGCTTCCATGTCCTTCAGGCGCTTGATCGAAACCTTCAGCGTCTTGAAGTTGGTCAGCATGCCGCCGAGCCAGCGCGCGTTGACGAACGGCATGCCGGCGCGTTGCGCCTCTTCGGCGATCGTGTCGCGCGATTGACGCTTCGTGCCGACGAACAGGATCGTGCCGCGGTTCGCTGCCAGTTGACGCACGTACTTCAGCGCGTCGTTGTACATCGGCAGCGTCTTTTCGAGATTGATAATGTGAATCTTGTTGCGATGACCGAAGATGAAGGGGGCCATCTTGGGGTTCCAGAAGCGCGTTTGGTGACCGAAGTGGACACCGGCTTCCAGCATTTGACGCATGGTGACTGCCATGTAATTCTCCATGAGGGTTTGGGTCTGAAGCCGGCTGCCGTATCGATTGCGCCCTCTTTCGTCCTTTCTGGCGAAAGGACTCTGGCGCGAACGACACCCTGGATGCACCGGCTCGCGGATTTGCTACGTTTGCTGCCTTCGTTTGCTACCTTCCTGCCACCAACCAAGCCCGCGACAGCGACGAACTGGTGAGCCAACGCCCGATTCCTCCACGTTTTGAAAGAATACAGGGATCGACTTAGCCGATGAGTATAGCATGCGGGCGGCAGCTTGCTCAAGCCAGCTATTACCCTTGGGAATGACTGCCTGGGTAAGACTAACAGTGCCTCGCCCCTTTCAAAAGCCAGCGACGGCCTGGATTAGGTGCGATAATTTCGTATTCGACTGCATTTTCAGGCGCACACCATGGCCATCTCGATCAAGAACGAAGAAGACGTCGCGCAAATGCGCGTCGCCTGCCGGCTGGCGAGCGAAGTGCTCGACTACATCACGCCGTTTGTCGCCGCCGGCGTGACGACCGGCGAGCTCGACCGCCTGTGCCACGAATACATGACGAACGTGCAGGGCACGGTTCCCGCCCCGTTGAACTACCAGCCGCCCGGCTACCCGCCGTACCCGAAGGCCACCTGCATCTCGGTCAACGACGTGATCTGCCACGGCATTCCCGGCGAAAAGACGCTCAAGAACGGCGACGCGCTCAATATCGACATCACCGTCATCAAGAACGGCTATTTCGGCGACACGAGCCGCATGTTCGTGGTCGGCGAAGGCTCGATCCTCGTGAAGCGCCTCGTCCAGACGACCTACGAGTGCATGTGGCTCGGCATCGACCAGGTGCGCCCGGGCGCGCATCTAGGCGACATCGGCCACGCGATCCAGCGCTATGCCGAGGCGCAGGGCTACAGCGTCGTGCGCGAATACTGCGGCCACGGTATCGGCACCGTGTTCCACGAAGACCCGCAGGTGCTGCACTACGGCCGCCCCGGCACGGGCATCGAGCTCGTGCCCGGCATGATCTTCACGGTCGAGCCGATGATCAACGCCGGCCGCCGCGAGATCCGCACGATGCCGGATCAGTGGACCGTCAAGACCAAGGACCGCAGCCTTTCGGCGCAATGGGAGCATACGGTGCTCGTCACCGAAACCGGCTATGACGTGCTGACCGTCTCCGCGGGTACGCCGGCCAGGCCCGCCATCGTTGCTCAAGCGGCAGGCACGGCGGCTTAACCGGCGCCCGCCGGGGGCTCCGCGGGGGCACGCGGCAGTGCCGACGCCCGCAAGGGGCGCCTCGCCCCAGATCCGGCCCGGATGCCGTCCCGGCCGGCCAGTTTCCAACCCGCGCACGGATAACCCGAGCCCATGAGCGTGACCGCCGTTGCCGTTCCCGATACGTCGTCGCTGAAGTCCGACTACAAGGCCGCCAAAGTCCAGCTGCTCGAGCGCTTTCGCAGCGCCGCCAACGTCGATACGCTGATGCGGGCGCTGGCCCGCATCACCGACGACACGCTGCGCCGCGCCTGGCACGCCTGCGAGCTGCCGGCCTCGCTCGCGCTCGTCGCCGTGGGCGGCTTCGGCCGCGGCGAGCTCGCACCATACTCCGACGTCGACATCCTCGTGCTGCTCCCCGACGACGAGCCGCTCGCGCCGCTCGAAGCGCGCATCGAGCGTTTCATCGGGCTTGCGTGGGACCTTGGGCTCGAGATCGGCAGCAGCGTGCGCAGCGTCTCGCAGTGCCTGGAGGAGTCGGCGAACGACGTCACCGTGTGCACGTCGCTGCTCGAAGCACGCCGCATCACGGGCAGCACGACGCTCTTCGGCGACTTCACGCAGCGCTATCGCGACGCCATGGATCCGCGCGCCTTCTTCCAGGCGAAGGTGCTGGAAATGCGCCAGCGCCACGCGAAGTTCCAGGACACGCCGTACTCGCTCGAACCGAACGTGAAGGAAAGCCCGGGCGGCCTGCGCGATCTGCAGTTGATCCTCTGGATTACCGAAGCCGCCGCATTCGGCAGCAGTTGGCGCGAGCTCGAGCAGCGCGGGCTGATCACGGGCCGCGAAGCGCGCGAGCTGCGCCGCAACGAAGCGTTCCTCAAGGCGCTGCGTGCCCGCCTGCACGTGATTGCGGGACGGCGCCAGGACATTCTCGTGTTCGATCTGCAAACGGCCGTAGCCGAGAGCTTCGGCTACGCGGCGAGCGCCGCGCGCCGGGCGAGCGAGCAGCTCATGCGCCGCTACTACTGGGCGGCGAAGGCGGTCACGCAGCTCGCGACGATCCTGATCCAGAACATCGAAGCCCAACTGTTCCCGAGTACAAGCGGTGTGACGCGCGTGCTCTCCGATCATTTCGTCGAGAAACAGGGCATGATCGAGATTGCGAGCGACGACGTGTTCGAGCGCGAACCGCACGCGATTCTGGAAGCCTTCCTGCTCTATGAGCAGGTCCAGGGCGTGAAAGGTCTCTCGGCACGCACGCTGCGCGCGCTCTACAACGTCCGCGAAAAAATGGATCTGCACTGGCGGCGCGATCCCGAGAACCGGCGTCTCTTCATGGAAATCCTGAAGCAGCCGGCCGGCATCACGCATGCGCTGCGTCTCATGAACCAGACCAGCGTGCTCGGGCGCTACCTGCTGAACTTCCGGCGCATCGTCGGGCAGATGCAGCACGACCTCTATCACGTCTACACGGTCGACCAGCACATCCTGATGGTGCTGCGCAACCTGCGCCGCTTCGCCGTCGCCGAGCACGCGCACGAGTACCCGTTCTGCAGCCAACTGATCGCCAACTTCGAGCGCCCGTGGGTGCTCTACGTCGCGGCGCTGTTCCACGACATCGCCAAGGGCCGCGGCGGCGATCACTCGGAACTCGGCATGGCCGACGCGCGGCGCTTTTGCCGCGAGCACGGCATTGAAGGCGACGATGCGGCGCTGGTCGTCTGGCTCGTGCAACACCATCTGACAATGAGTCAGGTCGCCCAGAAACAGGACACGAGCGACCCCGAAGTCATCAAGCGCTTTGCCGACCTGGTCGGCTCCGAGCGGCGCCTGACCGCGCTTTATCTGCTGACGGTCGCCGATATCCGCGGCACGAGCCCGAAGGTCTGGAACAACTGGAAGGGCAAGCTGCTGGAGGACCTCTATCGCTCGACGCTGGCCGTACTAGGCGGTGCGCGGCCCGACACGCATTCCGAACTGAAGACGCGCCAGGAAGAAGCGCTCGCGCTGCTGCGTCTCGAAACGGTGCCCGAGCACGTGCACGGCCCGCTCTGGGAGCAGCTCGACGTCGGCTATTTCCTGCGTCACGACGCCGCCGACATCGCCTGGCAGACACGCGTGCTCTACCGGCACGTGCAAACCCCGACACCCGTCGTGCGCGCACGCCCCTCGCCGATCGGCGAGGCGCTGCAGGTGCTCGTCTACGCGAAGGACCGCCCCGATCTTTTCGCGACGATGTGCGCCTACTTCGACCGCAGCGGCCTTTCGGTGCTCGACGCGCGCGTGAGCACGACGCGCCACGGCTACGCGCTCGACAACTTCATCGTCGCCCACACCGAGGGCGACGTGCATTACCGCGACATCGCGAACCTCGTCGAACAGGAGCTCGCGGCACGCCTCACCGCCACCGACAGCCCGTTGCCCGAACCGGCAAAGGGCCGTCTGTCGCGCCTTTCGCGCACCTTCCCCGTGACGCCGCGCGTCGACCTGCGGGCCGACGAGCGCGGGCAATACTACATCCTGTCCGTGTCGGCCAACGACCGGCCAGGCCTTCTTTATTCCATCGCGCGCGTGCTGGCCGAGCACCGGGTCGGCGTCCACGCGGCGCGGATCAATACGCTCGGCGAGCGCGTCGAGGACGTCTTCCTGCTCGACGGCACCGGTTTGTCCGATAACCGGCTGCAGATCCGCGTCGAGACCGAATTGCTGCGCGCAATAGCAGTGTGAAATAACCATGTCTACCCGAGCCAAACTCACAGCCAAGCATCCGCGAACGGCCACGCCCGAGCGCGCCCCGGTCCGACGCGGCAGCACGACCGCGCGCAAGCCCGCCAAGCCGGCCGCGCCCCCCGCTGCGGCGAAAACGGGCAAGCCCGCCGGCGCGCAGGGCGCAACGCGCCCGCCTCGCAGCACGGGCGCGAAGGCCGCGGCGCCTCGGGAACGCGGCGCGTCGGACCGCCCGCCGCGGGCCGCGCAAGGTGAGCGTCCGGCGCGATCCTCCGCGCCGGCCTACGGCGAGCGCCGTAGCAGCGTGTCGGGCAAGCCGGCAGGCGCCCGGGCGCCGCGCGCCGAGATGGACCGCCAGACGGGCGAGCGCCGCCGGCCCGCTCCGGCACGCGACGGCGACGCGCCGCGACAGACGCGTGCGTGGGCGCGCGATGACGACCGGCCTGCCCGCGCGCGTCGCGAAGGTTACGACGCGGAGCGCCGCCCGGCTCGTGCTCGCAGCGCGGGCGCTGAAGACGAGCGACGCCCGGTGCGCTCGCGCGGCGCAAGCGGCGGCCGTACGGAAGACCGTCCGGCCCGCGCGCGCAGCGAAGGCTACGGGGATGAGCGCCGCCCGCCGCGCGAGCGCTCCGCAAGCCCCGACGGCGAACGCCGCCCGGCACGGACTCGTGCGGAAGGTTATGGCGATGAACGCCGACCCGCCCGAGCCCGCGCAGAGGGTTACAGCGATGAACGCCGACCCGCACGGGCCCGCGCAGAGGGTTACAGCGATGAACGCCGACCCGCACGGGCCCGCGCAGAGGG
>NZ_JBANLK010000036.1:0-17408 GCF_054968425.1 Paraburkholderia sp. AV2 | reverse complement strand
GTTATGGCGAAGAACGCCGCCCGGCGCGCCCGCGTAGTGAAGGCGCAGACGACCGCAAGCGCCCGTTCGCCGACCGCAAGCCAGCCGGTGCGGCCCCGCGCCGCGAATTCGGCAATGCCGAGGGCCGCCGCCCGCGCGACGACCGTGGCGCGCCGCAAGGCCCACGTCGAGCGCCAGAAGAGCGCGGCTACGCTCGGCCGGCGAAAGCATCCCACGGCGAGCGCGACGCCGCTGCCCCCCAGCGCCGGACCCCGGGCGATCGCACGGGTGAGACGCCGCGACCGCGCCGCAGCGGCGAAGACGCACCGGTGCGCAAGATCGCGACGCGCGTGAAGCAGAACACTGCCCACGCGGAACCGGCGCCGCGCCGCGCCGCGCACGAGGGCGAAGACGCCGCCGGCTCGCTGCGCCTCTCGAAACGCATGTCGGAGCTGGGCCTGTGCTCGCGCCGCGAGGCCGACGAGTGGATCGAGAAGGGCTGGGTGTTCGTCGATGGCGAGCGCATCGATACGCTCGGCTCGAAGGTCACACCCGACCAGCACATCGAGATCGACCCGGCCGCGCGCGCCGCGCAGGCCCGCCAGGTGACGATCCTCCTGCACAAGCCCGTGGGCTACGTATCGGGCCAGGCCGAGGACGGCTATGCGCCGGCGGCCACGCTGGTCACGGCGGAGAATCACTGGGAAGGCGACCGCTCGGGCGTCCGCTTCTCGCCGCTGCACCTGCGCACGCTCGCGCCGGCGGGCCGCCTCGACATCGACTCGACTGGCCTCCTCGTGCTGACCCAGGACGGCCGCGTGGCGAAGCAGTTGATCGGCGAGCAATCGGACGTCGACAAGGAATACCTCGTGCGCGTGACGTACGGCGACCACGAAGCCGAGATCGATCAGCACTTCCCCGCCGAGCTCCTCGCGAAGCTGCGCCATGGCTTGTCGCTCGACGACGTACCGCTCAAGCCCGCGATGGTGAGCTGGCAGAACGGCGAGCAGTTGCGCTTCGTGCTGCGTGAAGGCAAGAAGCGGCAGATCCGCCGCATGTGCGAACTGGTCGGCCTGAAGGTGGTGGGCCTGAAGCGCGTACGCATGGGCCACGTGCTGCTGGGGGCACTCCCGCAGGGCCAATGGCGCTATCTGACGCCCGACGAATCGTTCTGATCGCGGTTCTCGTCACGCACGGCGGTGCGCTTGCGCCGCCGCATCGCGTCAAGGAAAAACGGGAGCCGCTGGCTCCCGTTTTTCGCTTCTGGTTTCGTCCCGTCTCACTCGTCGCTGCCTGGATCGAGCTCCGGGAACAGGACTTCGGTAAAGCCGAATTTCGAGAAATCGGTAATCCGCATCGGATAGAGCTTGCCGATCAGGTGATCGCATTCGTGCTGGACCACGCGCGCATGGAAGCCCTCGGCAACACGCTCGACGGGCGTGCCGTACTGGTCGAAGCCGTTATAGCGGATCATCGAATAGCGGCTGACGGCGCCGCGCATGCCCGGCACCGAAAGACAGCCCTCCCAGCCCTCTTCCATATCGTGCGAGAGCGGATGGATGACCGGATTGATAAGCACCGTCTGCGGCACCTCGGGCGCTTCGGGATAACGCGCGTTGTGCTCGAAGCCGAAAATGACGACCTGCAGATCCACACCGATCTGCGGCGCGGCAAGGCCGGCGCCGTTCGCCGCATGCATCGTGTCGAACATGTCGGCGATCAGTTCGTGCAATTCGGGCGTATCGAAGTGATCGACCGGCCTGGCGATGCCAAGCAGCCGGGGATCGCCCATCCTGAGAATTTCGCGAATCATGTCGTGTGGCCCTCCAGGAGCTTGAGCATTCCATCTTCGTCGAGTACCGGCACGCCGAGTTCCTCGGCTTTCGCGAGTTTGCTGCCCGCTTCGGCACCCGCCACCACGTAATCGGTCTTCTTCGACACCGAACCGGCAACCTTCGCGCCGGCCGCCTCGAGCCGCTCCTTCGCCTCGTCGCGCGTGAGCGTGGGCAGCGTGCCGGTAAGCACTACCGTCTTGCCGGCCAGCACGCCCTGCGGCGCCTTCGGCGCGGGAGGCCCCTCGGGCCATCTGACCTTGCCCGCGGCGCGCAGTTGCTCGATCACGGTACGGTTATGTTCTTCAGCAAAGAACTGATGAATGGATTCGGCCACGATCGGGCCGACGTCGTTCACATCGAGCAGTTCCTCCTGTGACGCGCCCAGCAGCGCGTCGAGCGAACCGAAGTGCTTCGCGAGATCCTTCGCGGTGGATTCGCCGACATGGCGGATACCCAGCGCATAGATGAAGCGCGCGAACGTGGTCGATTTGGCCTTTTCGAGCGAATCGAGCAGGTTCTGCGCCGACTTGTCGGCCATGCGGTCCAGCGCGGCCAGCGTGCCGAAGCCAAGATTGAAGAGGTCTGCGGGCGTGCGCACAAGGTTCTGGTCGACGAGCTGGTCGATGATCTTTTCGCCGAGACCGTCGATATCGAGCGCGCGGCGCTGAGCGAAGTGCCAGAGCGCCTGCTTGCGCTGCGCGGGGCAGAATAGCCCCCCGGTACAGCGCGCAATGGCTTCGTCGGGCAGGCGCTCGATGCGCGAGCCGCAAACCGGACATTGTGTCGGCATCACGAATTCGCGCGCGTCCGCGGGGCGGCGCTCGAGCAGCGCGCCCACTACTTCCGGGATCACGTCGCCCGCGCGACGCACGATCACGGTGTCGCCGATACGGATGTCCTTGCGCCGGACCTCGTCCTCATTGTGCAGCGTGGCGTTCGTCACGGTAGCCCCGCCGACGAACACGGGTTCGAGACGCGCGACCGGCGTGATGGCCCCGGTGCGCCCAACCTGAACCTCGATCGCGAGCAGCTTCGTGAGCGCCTCCTGAGCCGGAAACTTGTGGGCGAGCGCAAATCGCGGTGCGCGCGAGACGAAGCCCAGCACGTCCTGCTCGTCGCGCCGATTGACCTTGTAGACCACACCGTCGATGTCGTACGGGAGGTTGTCACGCTTCTCGCCCACGGCGCGGAAAAACGCGAGCAGACCTTGCGCCCCGGTCACGACAGCACGCTCGTTGTTCACGGGCAGCCCGAGTTCGGCATACCAGTCGAGCAGCTCGCCATGCGTGGCCGGCATCGGCTCGCCTTCCAGCACGCCGATGCCGTAAGCGAAGAACGAGAGCGGCCGCTGGGCGGTGATTCTGGAATCGAGTTGACGCAGGCTGCCGGCCGCGGCGTTGCGCGGGTTGGCGAACTCCTTCTGCCCCGCTTCGCGCTGGCGCTCGTTCATACGTTCGAAGTCGCGGCGAAACATCAGCACCTCGCCGCGCACGTCCAGCACCTTCGGCACGCGCGGGCCCTTCAGACGCATCGGCAGCGAGCGGATCGTGCGGACGTTTTCCGTGACGTTCTCGCCGGTCGTGCCGTCGCCGCGCGTGGAAGCCTGGACGAACGCGCCGTCGACGTAGCGCAGCGAAATGGCGAGCCCGTCGAACTTGAGTTCGCACGCGTATTCGACGTCCGTCTTGCCGAGCGCTTCGGACACACGCTTGTCGAACGCGACGATGTCTTCCTCCTCGAAGCCGTTGTTCAGCGAAAGCATCGGCACGTCGTGCACGACTGGCTCGAACCCGGTCGCGACCTCGCCGCCTACGCGCTGCGTGGGCGAGTCGGAGATGACGAGTTCCGGATGATCGGCTTCGAGCTGCTGCAGCTCCTTGAACAACCGGTCGTACTCCGCGTCGGGCAGCTCCGGCTGGTCGAGCACGTAGTAGGCGTGATTCGCGCGTTCGAGTTCGGCGCGCAACCACGCCGCGCGTTGCGACGCTGGCGATTCATCGGAATGTCGGGCGGGCGTTCGGGCCATGCTGGGGTGGATCCGGGAATATTCGGAGTCAGATTATCGCAGGAAGCACAGCGCGTGACATCGGCCGAACGGCCAGCTTCGTACGCCGCCGCACGGCCTGCCGGGAGATCCTGGCTGAACGGCCAACGTTGGCCCCGCGGCGTTGACGGTACGCCGGCGGGCATGCGACCGTGAACGCGTCCCAATTGCGCACGAAGCATTCCCACCATGCATTTTCCAGTCCGAACTGAAACCGGCCGAAGCGCCGGTTCCACCGCCGTATCTTGCGCGCAACGCCCTTGCGGCGCAGCGCGGCACGCTCGCGCGTTACTGGCTGAAGAGCCGGCGCGTGGCCGGGGAGCCCGCCGGAATGCCGGCCTCTTCGAGTTTCGCGTAAAGCGTCATGAGCTGCTTGTCGATGGACTGCAGCACCGCTTCCGGCAGCGGCCGGCGCTGATCGTCCACCACGCGCCCGCCAATGCGCTCGGCCAGCGATTTCGCGTAGTCGCACATGAGCCGGAACGGCAGGATGTCCTCGTCGGCCACCGGCACGTCGAGAACGAGCGTGATCATCTGACCGCCCTTGTACGTGAGGTCGTCGCGCAGGAAGTTGGTGTCGCCGAACTGCAGCATGAACACCGGGCTCTGCTTCGCGTCGAGCTTCACGAAGCGCGTGCCGTCGCGCGAAAGCAGCAGGCCGTCCTGCGCCGCCACGGCCTGTACGTAGTTCGCCGACCACGGCGCACCGTCCGACATCACGTTGATCGAGAGTTGCGCGTCGCATTGCGCGGCGAAGCCGTCGAGTTCGCGCGCCATTGCGACGGTCTCCATCATGTCCGGGAACTCGGGCGCGGCGTCGATCGCGTCGGCGAACTGTTGCACGCCCGTCACGAACTCCGAGAACTCCAGTTCGTTAAGCGGGCCGTTGCGATTCGCGAGTTGCGCCGCTGCGCGCAGTTCTTCGTAGCGCACGCCGTTTTGCAGCAGTTCCCAGCCGTCGCCGTTTTCGGGCTTGCCTTCGATATGCACAGGCTTGCTGCCCGCACGGCGCAGGCGCTGCGCGTGGGGTATAACGCGCTCGCCGGCCAGCGGCGCGCCAAGCCGGATGGGCACGATGCAGTCGATACGGCGATCGACCACGGCGGGCGGCGCCGCGGAGATCGTCGTTGCGGCGGGCAGCACGGGCTCGACGCGTTCGGCCTCGTCGGTCCGACCGGCCGCCGCGGTCTCGGCAGCAGGCTCCGGGGACTCAGCCCCGGATTGCGGCTGATCTTCAGGAAAACCGTTCGGCGTCGTGGTTTCGGCCTGGATGTCGGCCGGGGTATCGAGCGGTGCGGCCGTGCCGAAACCCGGTTCGACGCGCTCCTCCGCCACCCCGCCCGCGAGCGAGGGTTCGCGCCGCGACGGTGCGCGGGCCGGTTCGATGAACGGGCTCGGCTCTTCGAGGTCGTCGCGCGGCGACAGATCGGCCGTTTCCTCGGGCATCGGGCGCGGCATGCGCCGGCGCACCCTCGCACCCTGCCACGCGTTGTAGACCACCACGCCCCCGACCACCACGGCGCCCGCGCCGATCAACCCGAGAGTCAACTCGTCCATGCATGCTCCATCAGCAATTCTTGTTCAGCGGCGCGCGAGACAAACGTGCGCCGCATGCGTTGCATTCGCCACACGCGCCGCGGCTGCCCTGTTTTCCGGCGCCCCCGGCCGCGCGTCGCGCGCCCTCGTTCAAGCCGTATTCTGTGCGAATCCCGCGGCCGTTTCCATGTCGACTGCGACGATACGCGAGACGCCCTGCTCCTGCATCGTCACGCCGATCAGTTGCTGGGCCATTTCCATCGCAATCTTGTTGTGCGAAATGAACAGGAACTGCGTCTTGTCCGACATCGCGCGCACGAGGTTCGCGAAGCGTTCCGTATTCGCGTCGTCGAGCGGCGCATCCACCTCGTCGAGCAGACAGAACGGCGCAGGATTCAGTTGGAACATCGCAAACACCAGCGCGGTCGCCGTAAGCGCTTTCTCGCCGCCCGAGAGCAGGTGAATCGTCGAGTTCTTCTTGCCGGGAGGCTGCGCCATGACCTGCACGCCGGCGTCGAGAATCTCGTCGCCGGTCATGATGAGCTTCGCCTGGCCGCCGCCGAACAGACGCGGGAAAAGCTCGCCGAAGTGGCGGTTCACCTCGTCGAACGTGCCCTGGAGCAGCGTGCGCGTTTCCTGATCGATCTTGCGGATCGCGTCTTCGAGCGTCTCGATGGCGCTCGTGAGGTCGGCGGACTGCGCATCGAGGAAGGTCTTGCGCTCCTTCGCCGCGGCCAGCTCGTCGAGCGCAGCCATGTTCACCGGGCCGAGCGCCGCGATCGCGTTGTTGATGCGCGTAACTTCCCCCTGCAGATAAGCCGGCTTCATGTCCGCCGTGAGCCTGGCCTGCAGTTCCGCTTCGTCGACGCCCGCCGCCTGCAGTTGTTCGACGAACTGCTCGCCGTTGATGCGCGCGGCCTGCTCCTTCAACTGCAGTTCCGTAATACGGTCGCGCAGCGGCTGCAGCGCGCGCTCGGCGGTAAGGCGCATTTCGTCCGCCTGGCGCAGCTTCGCGCTCAGGTCGTCCAGTTCGGCGCGCGCCGCGCGCAGCAGCGCTTCCTTCTCCGCACGCACTTCCAGCGCATCCTGCAGCCCCGTGTGGGCCGTCTGCTCGTTGATGGTTTCGAGTTCCGCGCGCGCGTCTTCGAGCGATGCCGCCACGCGCTCGCTTTGATCGTGCGCCACCTGGATATTGCGGCGCAGCTCTTCGATCCGGTTCGCCATGTTGCGCGCGGCAAAGCGCGCGTCGCCCGCGGCACGCTCGAGGTCGCGCGCTTCATTGCGCGCCGCAGCCAGCGCCTCGTCGAGCGATTCGAACGCCAACTGGTTGTCCTCGAAGCACGCCTGCAGTTCGGCCAGCTCGACGTCTTGGCGCTCGAAGTTCGCTTCGGAATCCGCACGCAGCGCACGCTGCTCGTCGATCTGTGCGGCGATCTCTTCGAGTTCCTCGCGAATCTGCGTGTTGCGCGCCGTGTAGCGCTCGTGCGCCTGCGTGAGCTTCAGCACCTCCATCTGCAACGCGTGCACGCGTTGCGTGGCGCGCTCGGCCTGTTGACGCACTTCCGTGAGCGCCTGCGCCGCCTGCGTATGCGCTGCTTCCGCGCGAATCGCGGCGGTGCGCGCTTCGTCGGCGAGCAGCGCCTGCGCACGCACCTGGCGCGCGAGGTTCTCGATCTCCTGCTGACGCGCCAGCATGCCGGCCTGTTCGGAATCGGCGGCATAGAGCTGAACGCCTACGCGCGTCACCATATGGCCGGATTTGACGACGAAGACGCCGCCCGACGGCAATTGCGCGCGCTGCGCCAGTGCCTCGGCCAGATCCGTTGCGATGAAGGTCGAACCGAGCCACTCGGTCAGCACGGCGCGCAGACCGGCGTCGTCGATGCGCACGAGCGACAGCAGCGACGTAAAGCCCGCCGGTACCGGCGCCGTCTGGCCTACGGCCGGCGGCGCGTAGAACGCCAGCTTGGCCGGGGGTGCGTCGCTCGCGAATGCCTTCACCCAGTCGAGGTTCGACACTTCGAGCGCGGCGAGACGCTCGCGCAGCAGGGCTTCGAGCGCCGTTTCCCAGCCGGCCTCGACATGCAGCTTCTTCCACAGACGCGGCAGTGCGCCGAGTTCGTGCTTGTCGAGCCATGGCTGGATCTTGCCTTCGGTCTGAACGTTCTCCTGCAGTTGCTTGAGCGCCGCGAGACGCGCCTCGAACTGGTGAATCTGCGCGCTCTCGGCCTGCACGCGCTCCTGCGCGGCGCGGCGTTCGCCATCGAGACGAGGCAGCGCCTCCTGGGCCTCGGCGAGACGATCCTGCGCGTCGCGCAGGACTTCCTCCTGTTCCGCGAGCTGCATGCGCTGCTCTTCGAGCTGCGCTTCGTCCGGGGCGTCGAGTCCGCCCTTTTCGGCTTTCAGGCGCTCCTCACGCTGCTGGAGCTGCTGGAGCATCTGATCGGCGTTGCGCTGATGCGCGGCCTCGAGCTTCAACGCCTGCTCGGTGCGGGCAATGCCCGCGCGTTCTTCGTTGAGCTGACCTTGCGCGTCGCGCCAGCGCGTCTCCAGTGCCGGCAGCGCTTCCTGCTTCGCCGCCGCCTCTTCCTCGGCCACGGCCGCCTTTTCCTCGGCGATGGCCAGTTGCTCTTCGGCTTCTTCGAGGTCGCCCTGGGCCTTCTGCGCCTGCGACTGCCACTGCTCGCGCTGCGCGGTGAGCGCGGCGATCTGCGCCTGCACCCGGTTGCGCGACTCGACGATGAACTTGATCTCGGCTTCGAGACGGCTCACTTCGGCATTCGCTTCGTAGAGTGCGCCCTGCGCACCCTGCATCGCGTCGCTTGCCGAATAGTGCGCGACGCGCAGTGTTTCGAGCTGCGCCTCCACTTCGCGCAGTTGCGCGGTGTGGCGTTCGAGATCGATCTGGGCCTGCTCGATGGCGCGCTGCTGGCGCTCCTGTTCGCTCCTCGCCTCGTTCTTGCGCAACAGCCACAAAAGGCGCTGCTTCTCTTCGCCTTCGCTTTGCAGCTCGCGGAACTTCGTTGCGACGATGGCCTGGCCTTCGAGCTTCTCGAGGTTCGTCGAGAGCTCGCGCACGATGTCCTCCACGCGCGTGAGATTCTCACGCGTGTCGTGCAGGCGGTTCTCGGTCTCGCGGCGGCGCTCCTTGTACTTCGAAACACCAGCCGCCTCTTCGAGGAACACGCGCAGCTCTTCGGGCTTCGCTTCGATGATGCGCGCGATCATGCCCTGGCCGATGATCGCGTAGGCGCGCGGCCCAAGGCCCGTGCCGAGGAAGATGTCCTGGATGTCGCGGCGGCGCGCCGGCAGGTTGTTGATGTAGTAGCTCGACGTGCCGTCGCGCGTCAGCACGCGCTTGACAGCGATCTCGGCATACTGGCCCCACTGCCCGGCCGCCCGGCCGTCCGCATTGTCGAACACCAGCTCGACGCTCGCGCGGCTGCCCGGCTTGCGCGCAGTCGAGCCGTTGAAGATGACGTCCTGCATCGACTCGCCGCGCAGCTCGGAGGCACGGGACTCGCCGAGCACCCAGCGCACTGCATCGATGATGTTGGATTTGCCACAGCCATTCGGCCCGACCACCCCAACCAGCTGGCCCGGAACCTGGAAATGCGTGGGATCGACGAAGGATTTGAAGCCAGCGAGTTTAATCGAGGTCAGACGCACGGCGATATCGCTGTTGGAATAGGGAGAGTGAACGGGACCGCCCGTGGCGCATGCCGCGCACCGGCTTCATCGCACGGTGCGGCACGGCAGCGGGGCACACGAGGCAGCCGCCACGGCTCGCCACACGACACTCTCCGTGTGCGCCGTGGGGCGAGAATCAGCGGCAATCATACCATCGCGCGGGCGGCATTCCGCCGGGCGGCATCCTGCTTGCCGCGCGAGCGGTGCATCCAGCTCGACAGGAGCGAAGCCAGCACGATGCAGCCGCCGCCGGCCCATTCGCGGGGCCCCGGCGTCTCGCCCGCGAGCGCCCAGGAACTCAGGGCGGTCACGACGATCTCGAACAACATGACGATCGATGCCCGGTTGGCCGGCACGCGGGCAAGGCCGTACTGCACGAGCATGTTGTTCGATGCGAGCACGAGACCCAGCACCAGGGCAAGCAGCACCGCACGAACCAGCAGGCCGCCCGCGGGCACGGCCGTCATCGGCTCGAAAAACGTCGCCGCCGCGCCGAACAAGGCTGCGCCGCCGAAGATCACGGCCGTGCGCATTTCAGGCTTCATGTCGGGCAGCACACGGCTCGTCTTGAGCACGAGCACGTTGCTCATCGCGAACCCCATTCCCCCCGCAAGTCCAGCCCATTCGGCCGCATTGCCCGGCAGCGGCACGCCGAGCGCGGGCGACCACAGCATCAGCATCGCGCCCACCAGTGAAAGCGCGGCAAGCGCCGCGCCCGGCCAGGTCAGCCGCTCGCCCAGAATGAAGTGGGCGAAGAGCGCGGTCCACGCCGGGGTCAGATAGAAGAGCAACAGCACCCGCATCACTTCGCCGTGGATCGAGCCCCAGACGAAGCCCAGGTTCGTTACGCCGGCTGCGAGACCGAGCATCGGCAGCACTCAGTGCCAGCGCACCGTCGCAATGGAGCGCCAGCGCAGGAGCAGGACGAAGGCGCAACCGGCGGCGCTCGTCGCCGCGCTCGCGGCCGTCCCCGTCACGCCTAGCGCTGCGAGCATGCGCAGCGGATACCAGACGAAGCCCCAGACCGACGCGCCAATCATGATCGCGAGCGTCGGACCGCCCTTTTGCAGACTCTCCAGACTCCGGATCATGTGCCGGACCTCCGGCATGCCGGCTGCCTGGCCCGGCATCTCGCCGGACACGTCGAATTCGTCATCTCTCAATCTCGCTATTTTTTAAGCCCGGCGGCCTCGCAATGTCCGCCGCGCCCCTCGGCACCGCGCGGACATCGCCACGTTATAATCAAACGCTTGCAGCAGGCCCGCCGTGGGCGCCGCGGTACTCATGCCGGGCGGATCGCCTCCGGCGCGAACCCTACGTCGCCCGCGCGCTGCCCGCCCGTCCTTCGTCCACGCCCGTCCGACGCCAAGTGAATCCGTTACTCGATACCCTCCAGCCCTACCCCTTCGAAAAGCTCCGCGCCCTGTTCAAGGACGTCAAGCCGAAAGCCGGCCTGCGCCCCATCAGCTTCGGGATAGGCGAGCCGAAACACCCGACGCCCGCGCTGATCCGCGACGCGATCGTGGCTTCGCTCGACGGGCTCTCGGTCTATCCCGCGACGGCCGGCAACCCGGCGCTGCGCGAATCGATCGCGAACTGGGTGAAGGCGCGTTACGGCCTGCCCGCCGTCGACGCGAACACCGAGGTGCTGCCGGTCTGCGGCTCGCGCGAGGCGCTCTTCGCGCTCGCGCAGGCGGTGCTCGACCCGGCCGCCGGCGTGAAAGACCCGGCCAGACGGGCGATCGTACTCTGCCCGAACCCGTTCTACCAGATCTACGAAGGGGCCGCGCTGCTCGCGGGCGCCGAGCCCTACTTCGTGAACAGCGATCCGGCACGCAACTACGCGTGCGATTACTCGCAAGTGCCCGAGGACGTCTGGGCGCGCACGCAGTTGCTCTACGTGTGCTCGCCCGGCAATCCGACGGGTGCCGTGCTCACGCTCGAAGACTGGCGCGAACTCTTCGCGCTCTCCGACCGCTACGGCTTCGTGATTGCGTCCGACGAGTGCTACTCCGAAATCTATTTCGACGAAGCGAAGCCACCGCTCGGCGGCCTTGAAGCGGCGCACCAGCTCGGCCGCGACTTTACGCGCCTTGTCATGCTCTCGAGCCTCTCGAAGCGCTCGAACGCACCGGGCATGCGCTCGGGCTTCGTCGCGGGCGACGCCGCGATCCTCAAGCAATTCCTGCTCTACCGAACCTACCACGGCTCGGCGCTGTCACCGGTCTGGCAGGCCGCGAGCATCGCCGCATGGAACGACGAGATCCACGTGCGCGAGAACCGCGCAAAGTACGTGCAGAAGTTTGCAACAGTCACGCCCATGCTCACCGAAGTGCTCGACGTGCGCCTGCCCGACGCCGCGTTCTACCTCTGGGCCAACGTCGCGCGCACCGGCCTCACGGATACCGCGTTCGCCCAGCGCCTCCACGCCGACTATAATGTGACGGTTCTGCCGGGTTCGTATCTGGCCCGCACCGCGCACGGCGCGAATCCGGGCAAGGATTTCATCCGCATGGCGCTCGTCGCCGACGTCGAGGAGTGCATCGAGGGCGCACAACGCATCGTCGATTTCTGCCACTCGCTCAAGCAGTAAGCCAGACCATCGCAGCATGCGCATCGCGCGTGCTGCCGCTACCCTCTACCGAACTCACACGAAACCCTCACCATGTCACAGCAACTTCAGCAGATCATCGACACCGCCTGGGAAAACCGGGCCGACTTTTCGCCGAAGTCCGCCCCGAACGACGTGCGCGAAGCCGTCGCCCACGTGATCGCGGAACTGGACCGTGGCGCCCTGCGCTGCGCCGAGAAGAAGGACGGCGACTGGGTCGTCAACCAGTGGGTCAAGAAGGCCGTGCTGCTGTCGTTCCGCCTCGAAGACAACGTGCCGATGGCGGCCGGCGGCTATAGCCAGTTCTACGACAAGGTGCCCTCGAAGTTCGCCGGCTACACGGCCGAAGACTTCGCCGCGGGCGGCTTCCGCGTGGTGCCGCCGGCCATCGCGCGCCGCGGCTCGTTCATCGCGAAAAACGTCGTGCTGATGCCGTCGTACACCAACATCGGCGCCTACGTCGACGAAGGCACGATGGTCGACACGTGGGCGACCGTCGGCTCGTGCGCGCAGATCGGCAAGAACGTGCACCTCTCGGGCGGCGTGGGCATCGGCGGCGTGCTGGAGCCGCTGCAGGCCAACCCCGTCATCATCGAAGACAACTGCTTCATCGGCGCGCGCTCGGAAGTCGTGGAAGGCGTGATCGTCGAAGAGAACTCGGTCATCTCGATGGGCGTGTATCTCGGCCAGAGCACCAAGATTTACGACCGCGAAACCGGCGAAGTCTCGTACGGCCGCATTCCGGCAGGCTCGGTCGTAGTCGCCGGCAATCTGCCCTCGAAGGACGGCTCGCACAGCCTCTACTGCGCCGTGATCGTCAAGAAGGTCGATGCGAAGACGCGCGCGAAGGTCGGCCTGAACGAGCTGCTGCGAGGCGACTGATGGCGAGGGCCGCGAAGACCGTCGTTTACGGCATTCCGAACTGCGACACCGTGAAAAAGGCCCGCGTGTGGCTCGAAGAGCATGGCGTCGAGTTCGAGTTCCACGACTTCAAGAAGGCAGGCGTGTCGAATGCGCTGGTCCAGGACTGGCTGAAGGACGTGCCGCTCGACCAGCTCATCAACAAGCGCGGCACGACGTGGCGCGGCCTGTCCGACGTGCACAAGGCCGAAGCCGACACGACCGCCGGCGCGATCGCGCTGATGATCCACAAGCCGTCGATCATCAAGCGCCCCGTCGTCGTGGTGAATGGCCGTGTGAAGACGCTCGGCTTTTCCGCCGACCAGTACGAAATGCTGTTTGCCTGAGGCTATTTGCCTGAACGCCGCGCGCGCCCGAAAAACGCTTGCCGCGGATCGGGCGCAAACTGGCATCACAAGCTGTTGCCGGCCCCTGATTCGTCAGCGGCGCCGGCATTTTTATTGAAAGTGGCCCAACCATGTCCGGTACCCTCGCCCTTACCGAAGCCCTGATTGCCCGCGCGTCCGTAACGCCCGACGACCAGCACTGCCAGCGCATCATGACCGAGCGCCTCGCGCCGCTCGGCTTCACGTGCGAGACGATCGAATCGCACGGCGTCACGAACCTGTGGGCCGTCAAGCGCGGCGCCGCCGGCACCGACGGTCCGCTGCTCGCGTTCGCGGGCCACACCGACGTCGTGCCGACCGGCCCGCTCGAACAATGGCAGTCGCCGCCGTTCGAGCCGACCCATCGTGACGGCAAGCTCTACGGGCGCGGCGCCGCCGACATGAAGACGTCGCTCGCCGCGTTCGTCGTGGCCACGGAAGAGTTCGTCGCGGCCCACCCGCAGCATCGCGGCGCGATCGCGTTCCTGATCACGAGCGACGAGGAAGGCCCCGCCACCGACGGCACCGTGAAAGTCGTCGAGGCGCTGCAGCAACGCGGCGAGAAGCTCGACTACTGCATCGTCGGCGAACCGACCTCGACGCACGTGCTCGGCGACTGCGTGAAGAACGGCCGCCGCGGCTCGATGTCGGGCAAGCTGATCGTCAAAGGCGTGCAGGGGCACATCGCGTATCCGCATCTCGCGAAGAACCCGGTGCACCTGCTGGCGCCGGCGCTGGCCGAACTCGTCGCCGAAAAGTGGGACGACGGCAATGAATACTTCCCGCCCACCACGTGGCAGGTGTCGAACCTGCACAGCGGCACCGGCGCGAGCAACGTGATTCCGGGCCACGCCGACGTGCAGTTCAACTTCCGCTTCTCGACCGCGAGCACGGTGGAAGGCCTGCAGCAGCGCGTGCACGCGATCCTCGACAAGCACGGTCTCGACTACGACCTGCACTGGAGCGTGAGCGGCCTGCCGTTCCTCACCCCGCGCGGCGGCCTCTCGAACGCGCTCGAAAAGGCGATCCTCGACGAGACCGGCGTCACGACCGAGCTCTCGACCACGGGTGGCACCTCCGACGGCCGCTTCATCGCGCGCATCTGCCCGCAAGTCGTGGAATTCGGACCGCCCAACGGCACTATCCACAAGATCGATGAGCATATCGAAGTGAAGTTCGTCGAACCGCTCAAGAACGTGTACCGCCGCGTGCTCGAACAACTGATCGCCTGAAACCGCCCGCCGGAGTCTTCCACCATGCCCCATCCGCTGACGACCACCTTCTCGACCGTGCGCGACCTGCTGCGCTACGCCGTCACGCGTTTCACGAGCGCCCAGTTGGCCTTCGGCCACGGCTCGACCAACGCCTACGACGAAGCCGCCTACCTGATCCTGCACACGCTGCATCTGCCGCTCGACCTGCTGGACCCGTTCCTCGACGCCCGGCTCACGAGCGAAGAAGTCGATACGGTGCTCGCCGTGATCGAGCGCCGCGCCACCGAACGCGTGCCGGCCGCCTACCTCACGAAGGAAGCCTGGATGCACGGCCTGCGCTTCTACGTGGACGAGCGCGTGATCGTGCCGCGTTCGTTCATCGGCGAACTGCTCGAAGACGGCCTGCAGCCCTATGTCGAAGATCCCGAACAGGTGGGCGCGGTGCTCGAACTGTGCACGGGGTCGGCCAGCCTCGCGATCCTCGCCGCGCATGCGTTCCCGAACGCCGACATCGACGCCGTCGATCTCTCGGCGCCGGCGCTCGAAGTGGCGCGGCGCAACGTGCAGGAGCATGGCCTCGACGATCAGATCGCGCTCTTCGAAGGCGACCTCTTCGCGCCGCTGCCCGAGCGCCGTTACGACGTGATCATTACGAACCCGCCGTACGTGAACGCCGAATCGATGCAGGCGCTGCCGCCCGAATACCGCCACGAGCCGGAAATGGCGCTGGCCGGCGGTGCGGACGGCATGGACATCGTGCGTCGCATCATCGGACAGGCGCGCAACTGGCTGACCGACGAAGGCGTGCTCGTGGTCGAGATCGGCAACGAACGGGCGAACGTCGAGGCGGTGTTCGGCGGCCTCGACCTCGTCTGGCTCTCGACCAGCGCGGGCGACGATCAGGTATTCCTGATCCAGGCGGCCGATCTGCCGGTCTGACTGTCGCGGATTAACGGCACGCGCGCGTTCCTATGCGATTCGACTGGTCACAACTCGGCCCCCTGCTCGCGGTCATCCACCTGCTTGGACTCGCCGCGGCTTGCCACGCCATCATGAATACGCGCACCTCGCAGGGTGCGATCGCGTGGGCGGTCTCGCTCGCGACCATGCCGTATCTGACGCTGATCCCGTATCTGTTTCTCGGGCGCAGCAAGTTCGAGGGTTACGTCGACGCGCGGCGGCTGCGCAACGAGAACCTGCGCGAGCGCGCGCACGCCCCGGAGCGGGACAAGCCGCGCCATGACGGCGCCTCGCCCGATCACGAGCCCGGTGCGCGCATGATACGCACGATGGCGCACCTGGGCGGCCTGCCGCTCGCGCCCGGCAATTCGGTGCGCACGCTGGTCAACGGCGAGGCCACGTTCGGCGCGATCTTCGACGCCATCGAGCAGGCAAAGCACTACGTCATCGTACAGTTCTTCATCGTGCGCGACGACGCGCTCGGCAACATGCTGAAGGACACGCTCCTCCAGTGCACGGCGCGCGGCGTGCGCGCCTTCTTCCTCTACGACAGCATCGGCAGCTTCGATCTGCCCGCCAGCTACGTGCACGAGCTGCGCGCGGCCGGCGTGGTCGTGCACCCGTTCTCCACGAAGCGCCACTTCGTCAACCGTTTCCAGCTCAACTTCCGCAATCACCGCAAGATCGTCGTGGTGGACGGCGAACGCGCGTTCGTGGGCGGGCACAACGTGGGCGTCGAGTATCTGGGCGCAAAGCCGCCGCTCTCGCCGTGGCGCGACACGCACATCGAAGTGCGCGGTCCGGCCGTGGCCAACATCCAGTTCGTCTTCACCGAAGACTGGTACTGGGCCACCCAGGAGTTGCCGGGGTGCGAGCCGCCCGGCGTCGCGGCGCTGGACGACAACATGCCTTGCCTCGTCATGCCGACCGGCCCGGCCGACCGCCAGGAAACCTGCTCGCTCTTTTTCGTCGAGGCGATCAACGCCGCGCAACGGCGCCTCTGGATCACTACGCCCTACCTCGTGCCCGACGAAGCCGTGCTCTCCGCGCTGCGGCTCGCCGCGCTGCGTGGCGTGGACGTGCGCATCATGATCCCGAGCCGGCGCGATCACTATGTGGTGTTCGAGGCTTCGACGCTCTACGCCTTCGATGCGATCCGCGCGGGCATCCGCATCTTCCGCTACCAGCCGGGTTTCCTGCACCAGAAGGTCGTGCTGATCGACGACATGGCCGCGGCGATCGGCAGCGCGAATCTGGACAACCGATCGTTCCGCCTGAACTTCGAGATCATGGTGCTCACGGTCCACCGCGGGTTTGCCGCCGAGGTCGAAGCGATGCTCCTGCGCGACTTCGCGGAGACGGTCGAGATCGACCGCAGCGAGTACCGCAACGCGCCCTGGTGGCGCAAGATCGCGATGCATCTCGCGCGCCTGTTCGCGCCGATTCTCTAGCCGCGGCGGGTCAAGCCGCGCTCTACAGCAGTTTCTCGATGTCGGCCGCGATCGCCTCGGGCTTCGTGACCGGCGCGTAGCGCTTCACCACCTTGCCGTTGCGGTCCACGAGGAATTTCGTGAAGTTCCACTTGATCGCTTCGAGTCCGAGCAGGCCCGGCGCTTCGCCCGTGAGCCAACGATAGAGCGGATGCGCGTTCGCCCCGTTCACGTCGATCTTGTCGAACATCGGAAACGTGACGCCGTAGTTCTTCTCGCAAAAGCTGCCGATCTGCGCCGAATCGCCCGGCTCCTGCTTGCCGAACTGGTTGCAGGGAAAGCCCAGCACCGCGAGCCCGCGCGTGGCGTAGTCGTCGTAAAGCTTCTGCAGCCCCGTATATTGCGGCGTGAACCCGCAGTCGCTCGCCGTGTTGACGATGAGCAGCACCTTGCCTGCGTAGCTTTCGAGGCTCACCGGCGCGCCGCCACCCAGCGCCTGGGCCGAAAACGAATAGATCGAAGGCATCTGTGGTCTCCCATAGCAAAGCGCCAGTCTACGTGAGAAACAAAGCGCGACACACCCTGGCCTGACAGCCGATGCCGGCGCACGGGCCATGCAGTCTAAAATAGCGTTTTTCCCATGCTGGCGCCGCTGTGATCCGCTTCAATCAATTCAGTCTTGCCCGCGGCACCAAGCCGCTTTTCGAGCAAACCTCGTTCACGCTGAATCCCGGCGAAAAGGCCGGTCTCGTCGGCGCGAACGGTGCGGGCAAATCGACGCTGCTGCTGCAATCGCTGGCGCAGATCGCGGCAGAACGCCGCG
>NZ_JBANLK010000035.1:0-65907 GCF_054968425.1 Paraburkholderia sp. AV2 | reverse complement strand
TTAAGCGTGCGCCCGAAGCGATCGTTGTACTTGGTCGTGGGGCGTAGCGCGGCCACGAGCGGTCTTTCATCGCGGTGTCCGCATAGCAGCCGTTCGGCGGTTACAGTGAAGTTTTGCGCGCGTGGGCAACGGTAAGATCGCACTTTAAATCCACTCGATTTCGGCATGCTCGCGCTCAAACTAACGCTTGTCCCGCTGTTCTTGCTCGTCGTTTCGATGTCGGGTAAATGGTGGGGGCCATCTACCGCTGGCTGGTTGGCGGGTCTACCCGTGGTTGCCGGTCCGATTCTATTCATTCTTGTGCTCGCGCACGGCCCGAGCTTCGGCGCGCACGCTGCCACGCTGTCCCTTGCCGCAATCCTCGCCTCAGAAGCATTCAATTTCGCATATGCATGGACCTGCCGCTCACGCTCGTGGCCGCAGGCGTTAGCTGTCGGGCTCATCACGTGGTTTATCTCCGCGTGTGGCCTATCAATGCTGCCAACTTCACCTATTTGGGCCGCAACCGCCGCCCTCGCGGCTGTGTGCTTTGGGCAGTCGTTCTTGCCGCGCAGCTCCGCGGTCGCAGCAGGTGCGCCGCTTACGCGGTCCGATCTGATAGGCAGAATGGTTGCTGGCGCGGCCCTGACGTTACTGGTTACTTCGTTATCCGGTTGGGCCGGCCCCTCGTGGAGCGGGTTGCTCGCAGTATTTCCACTGCTCGGTATCGTTCTATCGGTGTCTTCACACCGAGCACACGGGCCAGCCTTCGTGATCTCGCTGCTTCGGGGCATGGTGCTTGGCAGGTTCTCGTTTGCAGCATTTTGTTTGCTGCTTTCGTTCTCACTGTCTTACCAGCGTCCAGTTTCGGCCTTCGTCGAGGCCTCAGTCTTGGCAATGATCGTGCAGTGGGGCACCAAGCGATTTGCAACGATGCAGCGCGCAAAAATTGCAGAGCCGAACATCAGTGCTACTGATTGACCCTCCAACCGAATCTCGCTGGTTGAAAGTTGGTAGAGCGTCCGCTTTCATGTGGATCGACCATCCCCTGTGAGTCGCTTCATGCCCCTCGCATGATAGGCATCGCCCGCGACGATCACTGTACTCAGCCGTCGAGTGCGCCGCCAGCTTGGGACATTCGGATGACGGCCCAGATCATCAACAATCGGCGTATCAACAAATGGCAGCTAAAAAGCTGGCATTTTCATGCGGCTACCCGCTCCCACGGCGCGGGGGCGCTACGAAAGGACTCCAGCACGATTGCGGCGAGCCGGTCGACCAGCGGTGTCGTGTGGATGTTCGTGTGCAGCAAGGCTAACTGGATCGACGGCAACTCAGGCAGGCCGAGTGCAAGGGCCTCAAGTGGCTGGGTGGTGGCCGGCAACCCGTAGCGCGTTCGCACAGTGAGGCCGAGGCCGGCTGCTGCTGCCGCCCACAATCCTGAGAGGCTCGGACTGGTGAACGCCACACGCCACGACATGCCCGCCCGGTCGAGCGCCGCGATGGCCGCACTGTGAAATAAGCAAGGCCGATCGAACGCGACCAGCGGCAGCGGTTCGCCTGACCCCAGGTTCCATGGCACCGTTGACGAACCGATCCAGGACATCGGCGGGGAAGCTATAGGTTTGCTCGAAAAGCCGCGTGCATTATGGACGGAAAGCGCTTCATCTCCCCAGACCAGCGCAAGGTCGAGTTGCTTCGTCTCGATGCGCTCCAGCAGTTCGGCATTTCGCGCAACGCGCGCCTCGATCCGCACCTTCGGATGCGCACGTGCAAAGCGCCCGAGCACTTCTGGCAGAACCGCTTCGCCGAAATCCTCCTGCATGCCGAGCCGGACCCAACCCTCCAGATCGACCCCGCGAACGGCGACGGCAGCTTCGTCGTTAAGTTCGATCATGCGCCGCGCGTAGGCGAGCATCGTTTCCCCCGCCTCGGTCAGCGCGAGGCCGCGCCCGGACTTGCGAAAGAGCGGCGTTCCGGCCTGTTCTTCAAGCTTACGAAGCTGCGCACTGATCGCGGAAGTAGAGCGCCCGACGCGATCAGCAGCCTTCGCGAAGCTCCGCAACTCCATTCCTGCGACAAGACTCCGCAACACGGAGACATCGAAGTCGACGTGGCCCATAATCAATCATCCCGTTTTATCGAACGATTACTTCATTATTTTCCGATATTCAGAATAATCGTAAGGAGCGAAACTGGATGTGTCAAATTCCGGAGTCAACGATATGGCGACACCCAAAACGGCAATGGTCGCGTCAACCGAGCGAGAGGCCGCACATCGGTGGAAAGTGCTTGGCGTAGGCGTCGCGGCGAACGCGAGCTTCTCGGCGGCTGCAGCCGGAATTCCCACCACGGCGGTCTGGCTGCGCTCCGGTTATCACCTGAGCACGGCCGAACTAGGTCTTGCGCTTGGGTCGATGGGGCTCGGCGTCGCGCTTTCAGAATTGCCGTGGGGTATCCTGACCGATCGCTGGGGTGATCGCCCCGTGCTGCTCACTGGCCTGCTAAGCACCGCAGCAACGCTCGTGGCGATGGCGTGGCTCGTCGCACCGTCCACTGCGGGAGTGCCCACTCTCGGCTGGTTGGTGATGGCTATGTGTCTCGTCGGCCTGTTGGGCGGCAGCGTGAACGGATCGAGCGGACGAGCGGTGATGGCTTGGTTCCGCGATGGAGAGCGAGGGCTCGCAATGAGTATCCGGCAGACCGCCGTGCCGCTCGGCGGCGGCCTCGGCGCGCTGATACTGCCGTGGCTCGCGGCAGCACATGGATTTGCAATGGTGTACGGTGTACTGGCTGCGATGTGTGCGGTATCGGCGGCGTTCGCGTGGCGCTGGCTGCACGAGCCGTCGTTCGCGAGCACTACGCCGGCCGGCCATCCCACTTCACCGCAGGCGGTACCGTTACGCGATGCGCAGATCTGGCGGGTCGTGCTGGGTATCGGCATTCTGTGCGCGCCGCAATTTGCCGTGCTGACCTTTGCCACCGTGTTTCTGCACGACCTCGCGCATCTCGGCATCGGTACGATTTCGGTAACGATGGTCGTCGTGCAGCTAGGCGCAATGGTGATGCGAGTGTGGAGCGGGCGTTTTACCGATCGCCGTGGAAACCGACGTGCTTTTTTGCGTGGCTCGACGCTGGTCGCCATGGCATCATTCATCGCGCTTGCATTGGCGGTGCATATATCACTCGGTGCCATGACTCTGGCGGCGATGATCGCAATCGCAGGAATTTGCGTGTCGGCGTGGCATGGCGTGGCCTATACGGAACTTGCGACGCTCGCCGGCATGTCGCGCGCCGGCACTGCGCTCGGCATGGCAAACACGGTGGTCTACGTCGGCCTCTTTCTCACACCGCTCACGATCCCCCACCTGCTTGTGGCAGGATCGTGGGCAGGCGTGTGGTTCGCGGCCGGTCTGTGCGCGCTCGTCGCATATCCGTTGTTTCCAGGACCCTTGCAGATCTGAACTGGAATACATGAGCCTTATGCAAGGAGGCTGGCCGAGAAGTCGCCCCGCGCTAATGCTGTCTTCCAAGCCTGAAGCTGTTCCTGGTCAAACCGTTGCGCTGCTGCGACTTGCTCGTGGGTTAGAAAATCTCCCGTTTGTTCCCATGTCGCCTGATCGGCATTGGATGTGTGGCCCCTGTAGGCGCCAACCAGTCGAGGGGTGACACGGGTTTGCTCATCCAGCGTCAAGACCAGGTTTTGTACAGCTTGGGCGATGTAAGCCTCTAGCTCTTCTGACAGCGGGACGAATGGCGCGGGGCGCGTACTGTCTTCCAGCGCCTGAAACCGGACTCGGTGTTCGGCTATCAGCTGGTGTGCGATGGTGATTGCTTCAGCGCGATTGCGGGTCTTGAGACTGGCTCTGTAAGCATCGGTCGCCAGCTTGCCGCTGCTCGTGCGAGGGAACAGGTGCTGAAGGTGCTTGGGAATGCCGATGCGGAGCTGATAGATCCCGCTTTGGGGATGCGGTTCCAGTCCAGGAGGCAGTGTCGTCATGTCGTCCATCCGCACATTTCGACACGCGGATTGACAAGGTAGATTGACGATGCCGGAAAAGACAAAGGCCCGTAAGTCCTTGACTGGCTTGGTTTCCCAATTCAATCAATTACTTACGAGCCTTGAATTCTGGTCGGGGTGAGAGGATTCGAACCTCCGGCCTCTACGTCCCGAACGTAGCGCTCTACCAGGCTAAGCTACACCCCGAATTTGCTGCTGGACTCTTCAGCGCACTGCGTTTTAATTAAGACTGGCGCGTCGTCGAGTAAGAGCATAATTCTAGCAGGCTCTCTTTGTAAATGGAAGGGGGGAAGGCCGAAATCGCGTCGGCAGCGGCCTGTGCCTCGGCCCTTGCACATTCCAGCGTGTGATCGAGCGCGCCCGAGCGCGTGATGGCCGCGAAGATTTCGTCGAAGCGCGTCGTGCCGCCCTGTTCGATCGCCTCGCGAGCGAGCGCTGCTTCCGCCGCCGTGCCGTGTTCGATCAGCCAGATGAGCGGCAGCGTGGGTTTGCCTTCGCGCAGGTCGTCGCCGGCGTTCTTGCCCATCGCCTCGGCCGTGCCCGCATAGTCGAGCCAGTCGTCCATGAGCTGGAATGCCGTGCCGATGCGCCGGCCGAACTCGGCGGCCGCCTCTTCCGTTCGTGCATCCGACCCCGAAAGCACCGCGCCAAGCTGCGCCGCCGCTTCGAACAGTTTGGCCGTTTTGTAGCGGATCACCTGCATGTAGCGCGATACATCTACGTCGGCGTCGTGCATGTTCAGGAGTTGGAGCACCTCTCCTTCGGAGATGATCGTGGTGGCCTGGGAAAGAATCTCCATCACGCGCATCTTGCCCACGCCCACCATCATTTCGAACGAGCGCGAGTACAGATAGTCGCCCACGAGCACGCTCGCAGCGTTGCCGAAGAGCGCATTGGCCGTCTGGCGGCCGCGCCGCAGGTCGGATTCGTCCACCACGTCGTCGTGTAGCAGCGTCGCCGTATGAATGAATTCCACGACAGCGGCAAGTTCGTGACGATGCGTGCTGCGATCGCCGAGCGCCCCCGCGACGAGCAGCAGCAGCGCCGGGCGCAGCCGCTTGCCTCCCGCGCCGATGATGTACTCGGAGATCTGGTTGATCAGCATCACCTCGGACGCCAGGCTTTGCCGGATGACGCGGTTGACCTGCTCCATGTCAGCGGCAATCGGGGCGAGCAGGGCAGCTGCGCTGGGGGTGTGGGTGGCGGTGGACGACATGATGGCAAATAGGGGTAGTGCCGCGGATTATAAGGCGAATCGCGTGAACGTCGGACCCCGCGGAGCCTCCAGATTGGCCTTCAGTCCAGGGGGAAGACTCGGAAAGCGCCCGCCAGGCGGTGCTTTCGGCGCTGCACGGGGATTTGCCGCCATGCACGTGCCGACAGAGCGCGGCGGCTGTCAAGGTGGTTTGGCTGTGAGTTTTGACTGTGCCGCTAACTCTATGTATAATCTAAGGTTTCCAGCGCGCAGTGTGTCTGGAAAGTATTCTCAGAGTGAGGTTCTCAATGTACGCGGTCATAAAAACCGGCGGCAAGCAATACAAGGTTGCCGTTGGCGAAAAACTTAAAGTAGAACAGATACCGGCTGACATTGACGCAGAAATCACGCTCGACCAGGTTCTCGCAGTGGGCGAAGGCGAATCGATTAAGTTCGGTACGCCGCTGGTCAGTGGGGCTTCCGTCAAGGCCACCGTTGTGTCGCACGGTCGTCACGCCAAAGTGACCATCTTCAAGATGCGTCGCCGGAAGCACTACCAGAAGCATGGCGGCCACCGCCAGAACTACACCGAACTGCGCATCGACGCGATCAACGCGTAAGCGCACGCAGGTAAAGGAGCAAACAAATGGCACACAAAAAGGCAGGCGGCTCTTCCCGTAACGGCCGCGATTCCGAGTCGAAACGACTTGGCGTGAAGGTGTTCGGCGGTCAGGCGATCCTCGCCGGCGGCATCATCGTTCGCCAGCGCGGCACGCGTATGCACCCGGGCAACAACGTCGGCATCGGCAAGGACCACACGCTCTACGCGTTGGTCGACGGCCACGTCACGTTCTCGACCAAGGGCGCAATGAAGAAGCACATGGTCAACGTCGTTCCGGTAGCGGCCTGAGTTTTAGCCCGCTCGCGAGCGGGCTAAAAAGCGCCGCAAGGAAGGCCCCGCGAGGTTTGCGGGGCCTTTTGTTTATTCGCGTGCGGATCCCTGGGCTTTGCGGCGTTTCGCGGGGCGCTGGCCATCCGGCCAGGTGGGCAAGCTCCGCGGCGGCGAGCAAAATACGTGGGCACAATAACGACACTCACCGATTACGGGACGGAGTAACGCATGAAGTTCATTGACGAAGCGAAGATCGAAGTCATCGCCGGCGATGGGGGCGATGGCAGCGCGTCGATGCGGCGCGAAAAGTTCGTCCCGTTCGGCGGCCCGGACGGCGGCGACGGCGGGCGGGGCGGCAGCGTCTACGTGGTCGCGGACCGCAACATCAACACGCTGATCGATTACCGCTATACGAAGAAGCACCAGGCGCGCAACGGCGAGAACGGCCGCGGCTCGGACTGCTACGGCAAGGGCGGCGACGACATCACGCTGCGCATGCCGGTGGGCACGGCCATCTCGGATCTCGAAACGGGCGAACTGATCGCCGACCTCACCGAGCACGACCAGCGCGTGGTCGTCGCAACGGGAGGGGCGGGCGGCCTCGGCAACCTGCATTTCAAGTCGTCCACGAATCGCGCGCCGCGCCAAAAAACCGACGGCAAGCCCGGCGAGCGCCGCATGCTCAAGCTCGAGCTGAAGGTGCTGGCCGACGTCGGCCTGCTCGGCATGCCGAACGCGGGCAAGTCCACGTTCATCTCGGCGGTTTCGAACGCCAGGCCCAAGATCGCCGACTATCCGTTCACGACGCTCGCGCCGAATCTGGGCGTGGTGCGCGTGGGGCCGAGCAAGAGCTTCGTGATCGCCGACATTCCGGGCCTGATCGAAGGCGCCGCGGAGGGCGCGGGGCTCGGTCATCAGTTCCTGCGGCACCTGCAGCGTACGAATCTGCTGCTGCATCTGGTCGATCTCGCACCGTTCGACGAGTCCGTCGATCCGGTGGCCGAGGCGAAGGCCATCGTCGAGGAACTGCGCAAGTACGACGAAACGCTCTATCAAAAGCCGCGCTGGCTTGTCCTGAACAAGCTCGACATGGTGCCCGAAGACGAGCGCGCCGCGCGCGCTGCCGACTTCGTGAAACGCTTCGAGTGGGGCGGTCCGGTCTTCGAGATTTCGGCGCTTACGGGCCAGGGCTGCGAAAACCTCTGCTATGCGGTGTATGACTACATCGCGGCCCATTCGGACGCGCGCCGCGCGGCCGAGGCGGAAGATCTCGCGTCCGACGTGCGTTTTCGCGACACGCCGGGCGAGGAGGGCGTTCAGCCGCAGGCATCGCAGGAATAACCCATCTTCGCCCTCTCCGGCGCGCATGGCGCGCCGGCAGCTTTACGCGTCATCAGCTATTTGGGAGACCGCGCAGCATGCGTTCCGTCATTGCCGATTCCCGGCGTCTGGTAGTGAAAGTCGGTTCGAGCCTTGTCACCAATGATGGCCGCGGGCTCGATCATGCGGCGATCGGCCGTTGGGCTTCGCAGATCGCAGCGCTGCGCGAGCGAGGCTTCGAGGTCGTGCTCGTCAGCTCGGGTGCTATCGCCGAGGGCATGCAACGGCTTGGCTGGAGCAAGCGCCCGCGCGAGATCGACGAGTTGCAGGCGGCGGCGGCGGTCGGCCAGATGGGGCTTGCGCAGGTGTACGAAAGCAGTTTTGCCGGGCACGACATTCGCACCGCGCAGATCCTCCTCACTCATGCCGATCTCGCCGACCGCGAACGCTATCTGAACGCGCGCTCGACGCTGCTCACGCTGCTGCGTCTCGGGGTCGTGCCGATCATCAACGAGAACGACACGGTCGTCACCGACGAGATCAAGTTCGGCGACAACGACACGCTCGGCGCCCTCGTCGCGAACCTCATCGAAGGCGACGCGCTCGTGATCCTCACCGACCAGAGCGGGCTCTATACGGCGGATCCGCGCAAGGATCCGGCCGCAACGCTGGTCCGCGAGGCCGACGCCGGCAAGCCCGAACTCGAGGCGATGGCGGGCGGTGCAGGGTCGAGCCTCGGCCGGGGCGGCATGCTTACCAAGATCCTCGCCGCCAAGCGCGCGGCGCACAGCGGCGCGAACACGGTGATTGCGAGCGGCCGCGAGGCGGACGTGCTCGTGCGCCTTGCCGCGGGCGAGGCGATCGGCACGCAGCTCATCGCCCGCACGGCCCGCATGGCGGCCCGCAAGCAATGGATGGCCGATCACCTGCAGGTGCGCGGCCATGTGCTGATCGACGACGGCGCCGTGCAAAAACTCACCGCGGACGGCAAGAGTCTGCTGCCGATCGGCGTGATCGGCGTGCAGGGTGCGTTCGCGCGCGGCGAAGTCATTGCGTGCCTGAACAGTGCGGGCGTGGAGGTGGCGCGCGGGCTCACGAACTACAGCAGCGCCGAAACGAAGCTGATCCAGCGTCATCCGAGCGGCGAGATCGAGGGCGTGCTCGGCTACATGCTGGAACCGGAGCTGATTCACCGCGACAATCTCGTGCTGGTTTGAACTGCGCCTCAAATCCCCAGGGGAAATACGGGCGACAAAAAAGCTGCGCCGGCATCGAGCCGGGGCAGCTTTTTTTATGCCGTTCCGGGCAGGGCGTCAGTGGATCAGCGACGCCTGCGTGCGGCCGTAGCGCAGGTTGTCGACGATGACCTGAGCCTTCGCCACCGGCATCTTGTTCGCGCAGAAATAGTCCTGATAGAGCGAGGCGTGATACGCGTTCAGCGAGCCGTTCTCGATACGCGACCAGTCGTTGGCGACGGTCTGGTCCCAGGCGTTGTGGTCGGCATCGAGGCTTGCGTAGAGGCGCCACTCGTACGTGTCGCAACGTATGCCCTCGTAGTTCACGTTGCGCGCACCGCTCGGGCTCGTGATGACGACCGTGTAGCGCACGACGCCGTCGGAGCCGACCGTCAGCGAGGCCGGATCGATCGCGAACTTGAGCGACGTGTCGTTCGAGACGTCGAACGGCAGCAGCTTCGCGCCGGCCTGCGGCATGGGCGGCAGCCCTTCGAGCGCGTTTTCCTTCCAGCTGCCCTGGCGGTCGAACAGGTAGACGAACGTGCTATCGTCCTTGTTGGTGGGGCCGGAACTGCTGCAGGCGGCCAGCAGGACACTACTTGCGGCCGCGGCGCATGCCACGGCGAGAGCCAATCGTTTCAAATTGATTTTCCTTCGAAGCAACGGCCCGGCCAAAAGCACAGCGCCGCAAATACGAACGGCGGCGCGAACCGTGGGGTCGCGTCGCCGGTTCTTGCCGCGGGTTCTCCCCCGGCGCGCCGTCCGTCGTGACAGGCTTAGTCGTGCTCGTCCGGCGCAGGCACGATCATACTCCCGCCGTCGTCCCCACAGTCGCTTTCCAGCGCCGGGGCGGCCTGCACGGCATCGGCATGTGCCGACGTGACGATGCGCGGATAGCGGACCTCGTGAGCGTGCATGCCGCGCTCCTGGCGCGGCGCGGTGGCGCGCCGCAGGAAGCGCGACAACTCGGTCAACGCGAGCTGATAGACGTCGCGCTTGAACTCGATGACCGCTTCGAGCGGTACCCAGTAATCGTTCCAGCGCCACGCATCGAACTCGGGATGCTCCGTTGCCCGCAGGCAGATATCGCAATCGCGCCCGACCATGCGCAGCAGAAACCAGATCTGTTTCTGACCGCGATAATGGCCGCGCACTTCGCGCTTGATGAACTTGTCCGGCACCTCATAACGCAACCAGTCGCGCGTGCGACCGACAATCTTGACGTGCTCAGGATGCAGCCCGGTTTCTTCGTGCAACTCCCGATACATTGCCTGCAAGGGGGTCTCACCATACTTGATGCCCCCTTGCGGAAACTGCCAGGAATGTTCGCGAACCCGCTTGCCCCAAAACACCTCGTTGTGCGCGTTCAAGAGGATGATGCCGACGTTCGGGCGAAAGCCTTCACGATCCAGCATACAACCACCTTCGAATCCTTTAAAATTGCTTTGATTATAAACAGATAACGGTCCTCACGCACCCGGCGGCCGGAAGATTGGCGCGATTTGCGGCGAGCGCGCAAGCAGCGTTCGCCGCAAGGCCGGCTGGCGTCATCGGTGCGGCGCATGGGGCGTTGTCATAATGTCGGGTCTGTGAACTCCATCGTTGGACTCTTTCGGGCGGTCTCTCACCGGGCCGCCGCCTTTGGATAATCTGAATGAAAGCCTCCCGTTTCTTTATCGGCACCCTGAAGGAAGCGCCGGCTGACGCCGAAATCGTCAGCCACAAGTTGATGGTCCGCGCGGGCATGATCCGCCGCGTCGCGGGCGGCATCTACAACTATCTGCCAATCGGCCTGCGCTCGATCCGCAAGGTCGAGCAGATCGTGCGCGAGGAAATGAACCGCGCGGGCGCGATCGAGCTCCTGATGCCGGCCGTGCAGCCGGCCGAGCTTTGGCAGGAATCGGGGCGCTGGGAAAAATACGGGCCGGAACTGCTGCGTTTCAAGGATCGCAAGCAGAGCGATTTCGTGATGGGCCCGACGCACGAGGAAGTCGTGACCGACATCGCGCGCAACCAGATCAAGAGCTACCGTCAACTGCCGGTGAACTTCTATCAGGTGCAGACGAAGTTCCGCGACGAAATCCGTCCCCGTTTCGGCGTGATGCGTGGCCGCGAGTTCATCATGAAGGACGCGTACTCGTTCGATAAGGACATCGAAGGCCTCAAGGGCTCGTACCAGAAGATGTACGACGCCTACGTGCGCATCTTCACGCGTCTCGGTCTGCAGTTCCGCGCGGTCGCGGCCGACAATGGCTCGATCGGCGGCAGCGGCTCGCACGAGTTTCACGTGATCGCCGAAACGGGCGAGGACGATATCGCCTACTGCCCGACCTCGGATTTCGCGGCGAACGTCGAAGCCGCCGATGCGCTGCCGCTCGTCGCCGCGCGCGGTCCGGCCACCGAGGCCCTCACGAAGACGTCGACGCCGGGTGCGGCGAAGTGCGAGGCCGTGGCGACGTTGCTCGGCATTCCGCTCGAGCGCACCATCAAGTCGATCATTCTGGCGACCGACAACGAAGGCGCCGAGCCCACGATCTGGCTGCTGATGCTGCGCGGCGACCACGACCTGAACGAGATCAAGGCGGCGAAGCTCGAAGGCCTCGCCAACTTTCGCTTCGCGACCGAGGCCGAGATCGTCGAATGGTTCGGCACGCCGCCGGGCTACCTCGGGCCGCTCAACACGAAGAAGCCCGTCAAGGTGATCGCGGACCGTACGGTCGCGAACATGAGCGACTTCGTGGTGGGCTCCAACGTTGCGGACTTCCACACGACGGGCGTGAACTGGGGCCGCGACCTGTCGGAGCCGGTCGTTGCCGACATCCGCAACGTGAAAAAGGGCGATCCCTCGCCGGACGGCAAGGGCGTGCTCGACATCTGCCGCGGCATCGAAGTGGGCCATGTGTTCCAGCTCGGCACCAAGTATTCCGATGCAATGGGCGCGACCTTCCTCGCCGAGAACGGCAAACCCGCGCCGATGCAGATGGGCTGCTACGGCATCGGCATCACGCGTATCCTGGGCGCGGCGATCGAGCAGAACTTCGACGAGAAGGGCATCATCTGGCCGGAATCGATCGCGCCGTTCGAGGTGGTGCTCTGCCCGATGGGCATGGACCGCAGCGAACTCGTGCGCGAGCACGCCGAACGCATCTACGACGAGCTCGTGAAGGCCGGCGTGGATGTGATCCTCGACGACCGCGGCGAGCGTCCGGGCGTGATGTTCGCCGACTGGGAGCTGATCGGCGTACCGCATCGTCTCGTGATCGGCGAGCGGGGCCTGAAGGAAGGCAAGATCGAGTATCAGGGCCGCCGCGACGCCGAGCCGACCCTGCTGCCGGCCGAAGAGGCCGCGCAGGCGGTGGCGCAGAAGGTCCGCGCGGCGCTCGCGCGCTAAGCGGCCAGGAAGCGATGGAATACAGCTTCCTTTCCGCGACTGTCCTGCTCCTCCTCATCACCGATCCGCTCGGCAACATTCCGCTCTTCATCGGGTGCCTGCACCATGTGGAGCGGTCGCGTCGGGCGATCGTGATCCTGCGGGAAGTGGCGATCGCGTTCGCGATCCTGCTCATCTTCATGGTGGCCGGCAACGGCTTTCTGCGGATGATGGGGCTCACGGACACGTCGCTGCGCATCGGCGGCGGCATCGTGCTGTTCCTGATCGCGCTGCGCATGATCTTCCCGCATCCGGGCGGCCCGTTCGGCGGCGGCGACAAGGGCGGCGAGCCGCTCATCGTGCCGCTCGCCATTCCGGCGCTGGCGGGGCCTTCCGCGCTTGCCACGGTCATGCTGCTCACCTCGCAGGCGCCCGGTAAGCTCTACGAATGGATCGGCGCGCTCACCGTGACGATGGTGGTCTGCGCGGGCGTGCTGGTGCTGTCCGAGCGCATCCAGCAATGGCTTGGCGAGCGCGTGGTGACGGCGTTCGAGCGGCTGATGGGGCTCGTGCTCGTGGCGATTTCGGTGGAGATGATCCTCGCGGGCATCAGCAATTTCGTGCATCACCTCTGAGTCCGGTGCTGCCGCGGCACAAACAGAAAAGCGGCCCGCGGGCCGCTTTCTTCATGGTGCGTCCGCTCCCGCGTGAGCACGGGGCGACGCGATTCAGGCGCCTTCGGTCAGCGCGCGGATAGTGGGCAGGTTGCGCCAGTAGCCCTTCGCATCCATGCCGCAGCCGAACACATAGCGATCCGGCACCGAGAACCCGCAGAAGTCGGGGTGGAGCGGCTTCGCCTTCGGAATGATCTTTTCGCACAGCACGGCCGAGAGGAAGCGCTTCGCGCCCATCGCGAGGATGCGGTCGCGGATCGCGGCCATGGTCTCGCCCTCGTCGAGGATGTCGTCGAGCACGATCACGACCCGGTCTTTCACCGATTCGCGCGGCGCGACGCGCCATTGCATCTCGGCGCTGCCCTTGATGGCGTTGCGATAGCGGGTGAGGTGGATGTAGTCGAACTCGAGCGGGAAATCGAGGTGCGGCAGCAGCATGCCGGTAAACACGGCGGCGCCGCCCATCACCGACAGCACGAGTGGGAAGTCCTCGCGGATTTCGCTACGGATGGCTTCGGCCATCCGGCCGATCGACGCATTGACCTCGCCCTCTGAAACGATTTCTTCGGAGTGGCGGAAAATGTGGAGGGCTTCTTCGCGATTCATGACTCTGGCGGGACCGTAGCTGTAGCTGTGAAGTGTGGAAAATAACGTCGGCGCGCGCTACAGCATAAACCCGCGCATTCCAGCTTGCGCGCCGCGTTACGGGTGAGCCCCGGGAGCCCGGTCGCGGCACGGGAGCTGCGCCGCGACCGGGTCCGGCAAATCAGCGCATGCCGGGCATCATGCCCTTCATGCCGCGCATCATCTTTTGCAGGTTGCCGCCCTTCAGTTTCTTCATCATCGTGCGCATCTGCTCGTACTGGTTGAGCATGCGGTTCACTTCCTGCACCTGCACGCCCGCGCCGGCCGCGATGCGGCGCTTGCGCGTAGCCTTGATGAGGTCGGGTTTGGCGCGCTCGGTGGGGGTCATCGAGTTGATGATGCCCTCCATGCGGCGCAACTGCTTTTCGGCGACGCCCATGTCGGCGCCGGCGGCGGCCTGCTGGAACTGCGCGGGCAGCTTGTCCATGAGCGTTGAGAGGCCGCCCATCTTCTTCATCTGCGAGAGCTGCGCGCGGAAGTCGTTGAGGTCGAAGTCGCCGCCTTTCTTGACCTTGTCGGCGAGCTTCTGGGCGGCCTGCACGTCCACGCCGCGCTGCGCTTCCTCGACGAGCGCGAGAATGTCGCCCATGCCGAGGATCCGGTTCGCCATGCGGTCCGGGTGGAAGACTTCGAGGCCGTCGAGCTTTTCGGCCACGCCGACGAACTTGATCGGCTTGCCCGTGATGTGGCGCACGGAGAGCGCGGCGCCGCCGCGCGAATCGCCGTCGAGCTTGGTGAGCACGACGCCGGTGAGCGGCAGGGCGTCGTTGAACGCCTTGGCGGTATTGACGGCGTCCTGGCCGAGCATCGCGTCGACGACGAAGAGCGTTTCGGCCGGCTTGAGCGCCGCGTGCAAGGCGGCGATTTCCTGCATCATCGCCTCGTCGATACCGAGGCGGCCGGCCGTGTCGACGAGCAGCACGTCGTGATAGTGGCGCTTCGCCCAGTCCACGGCCGCGTTGGCGATATCGACGGGCTTCTGGTCGGGCTGCGACGGGAAGAAGTCGGCACCGACCTGCTCGGTCACCGTCTTCAACTGCGCGATAGCGGCCGGACGATAGACGTCGCAGGAAACGGTGAGCACCTTCTTCTTGTACTTCTCGCGCAGCAGTTTGGCGAGCTTGCCGACCGTGGTGGTCTTGCCCGCGCCCTGCAGACCGGCCATCAGGATCACGGCGGGCGGGGTGACGGCGAGATCGAGCTCGGCGGCCTTGCCTTCGTAGTCGCCGCCGATCACCGCGGTCAGTTCGCGCTGCACCACGCCGACGAGCGCCTGGCCCGGCGAGAGGCTGGCGATCACTTCCTCGCCCAGCGCCTTTTCCTTGACCTTGGCGATGAACTCGCGCACGACGGGCAGCGCGACGTCCGCCTCGAGCAGGGCAAGTCGCACCTCGCGCAGCATTTCCTGCGTGTTGGCCTCGGTCAGCCGGGCTTCGCCGCGCAGCGTCTTGACGACGCGCGCCATCCGTTGAGTGAGATTGTCGAGCATGGGGAGCGGTGAGCAGTGCGGCCCGGACCTTACGCGCGCGGGGTCAATCCGGCGCGCGCCAAGGGGCCTATAGTAAACTTCGAACATGGATATTGTACTGTATGCCCTCACCGTGCTCCTGTACGGCGGACTGTGCGCCGCCGACTGGCGCGCGCTGCGTCACGCCGGCATGGAGCCGCTGCTCGGCGGCGTGCCCGCGGTGCCGGTGGCGATGTCGGGTGCCGCGGCCACCGGCACCGCCCGCACGCGCAGCTTCGGGCCGCTCTCGCGCACGCTGCTCTTCGTCGCGCTCGCCGCGCACGGCGTGCTGCTGCACATGACGATCTTCCCCGCCCACGAGATGATCTTCGGCTTCGCGTTTGCGTTGTCGGCGATGTTCTGGCTCGGCGCGGGCATCTACTGGATCGAGAGCTTTTTCTTCCAGCTCGACGGGCTGCGTCTGTTGCTGCTGCCGCTCGCGGCCCTGGCGTCGCTCTTGCCGCTCGCGTTCGGCGGCGTGCGCGTGCTGCCGTATGCCGCCGCGCCAATGTTCAAGCTGCATTTCGTCATCGCCAACGTTGCCTACGGGCTCTTCGCGATCGCCGCGCTGCACGCCGTGCTGATGCTTGCCGTCGAGCGCCGCCTGCATGCGCTGCGCGGCGGCGGCTTCCAGCGCAATGCCGGCACGCGCGGTGGCGGCTGGCTCTCGAACTGGATCGAGACGCTGCCGCCGCTCCTCACCATGGAGACGCTGCTGTTCCGCCTGATCGGCGCGGGCTTCGTGCTGCTTACGCTCACGCTCGTCTCCGGCATCGTATTTAGCGAGCAGTTGATCGACCGGCCGCTCTCGCTCGATCACAAGACCGTGTTCGCGATCCTTTCGTGGCTCATGTTCGGCGCGCTGCTCACCGCGCGGAAGGTCTCGGGCTGGCGCGGCCGTGCCGCGCTTCGCTGGGTGATCGCGTCGTTCGTTGCGCTGCTGCTGGCCTATGTCGGCAGCCGGTTCGTCTTCGAGGTGCTGCTGCACCGCCCGGTTGTCTGAGTGCGTGTCGATTCCCGCGTTGAACCTCTGCGTTGGACCTCCGTGTTGAACCTATGAGACAGATTTTTTTCCTTATCCTGCTCTTCGTCGTCGGCCAGTGGCTCGTCAAGGCGCTGCGCCGTGCGCAGCCGCAGTCGCGCCCCGGCCAGCAGAACGGGCAGGGCGCGTGGCGTGCGCCGAACGGCGCGGGCGCCGCGAACGAGAGCGGCCGCGGCGGCACGCTGCCTGAGTTGATGGTCCGCTGCGCCGAGTGTGGCGTGCATGCGCCGCAGAGCGATTCGGTGACGATGGGCTCGCAGTCGTTCTGCAGCCACGAGCACGCGCGCGCCTATGCCGCGCGTCACGCGGGCCAGGACCGCGCGGCGCGATGAGCGCGGCGTCGCCGTCGTTCGAGGTGGACGCGCGGGGGTGGGTTCCAGCCGCGCGCCATCTGCAGTCTCCGAACTTCGAAGCGCGGCCCGCGGGCGCCGTGCCGACCCTCGTCGTGGTGCACAACATCAGCCTGCCGCCGGACACGTTCGGCGGCCCCGAGATCGCCGATCTCTTCCTCAACCGTCTCGATTGCGACGCGCATCCGTACTTCGATCGGCATCTGCGCGGCGTGCGTGTCTCGGCGCACTTCGTGATCCATCGCGACGGCGCGCTCGAGCAGTTCGTCTCCTGCGACGAGCGCGCGTGGCATGCGGGCGTCTCCGACTTCTTCGGCCGCGAGCGGTGCAACGATTTTTCGATTGGCATCGAGCTCGAAGGCAGCGACACCGCCGCGTTCGAACCTGCGCAATATGCGACGCTCGCGGCGCTGGTGAAGGCGCTTGCCGCGCACTATCCGGTCGAGGCGCTCGCGGGCCACTCCGACATTGCACCGGGCCGCAAGACCGATCCCGGTCCGTATTTCGACTGGGCGCGGCTGCAGCGCGAGACGCAACTCGGCGATACGTACTTCCCCTATCGTCGTCCGGCGCAAAACGAGCCAAACAAGCAAAACGCGGCGTCGTGACGCGCAGCGAGCGTGTCCGGAACACGGCGTTTTGCCCACCATTTGAGCACGCCCCGCGCCTGCGGCGCGCGTGTTCCCGGGCCCGAAGCAGACCATTCGAACGTGTGTCCGGCGGCAACGCCCGCGCTGTCGGGGCTTACGCCTTGTCAAGATGGAACCAGTAAAAAAAGGCGTTTGACCACCCGGCAAGTTCCACTATACTTTGTACCTGAAACAGAGCTTTACACCATATGTTGTGTCGTACTGCGGCGCCCCGCTCGAAAAGCACGGCGCCGCGCGTGTTCCCGGCATAGGGAAAAGAACTTTGTGCGGTGCATCCGGCCAAGAGAACCGGCGCACCGGCTGTAATCGAGAAAGAAGGTACAGCCAATGATCGCGGCATCCACGATGAAGACCGGCGTCCCGTTTGTCCCATCAGCCTTGCCGCATCCGGCAGCCTCGCCAGGCTGGCTTTTTTTCTCCGCAATATCGTCCGCGCACACGGGGGCGCGGCGTCCGTTTTAATCCGCGAATACGCTTCGCACACTTCCAGGACCAGGAGCTTTGCACATGCAAACGACCGATAACGTCTCGACCCGGTATGAAGGCGCGCCTGCCGCGCACGCACTGGGCGGCCAGCCGCAAGCGGGCCAGACGAACGCGACGCAGTTCGCCGACTACAAGGTGATCCGCCGCAACGGCAGCGTGGTGTCGTTCGAGCCTTCGAAGATCGCGATCGCGCTGACGAAGGCGTTTCTGGCGGTCAACGGCGGGCAGGGCGCGGCGTCGGCACGCGTGCGCGAACTCGTCGAGCAGCTCACGCAGAGCGTCGTGCGCGCGCTCGTGCGCAGCCGGCCGAACGGCGGCACGTTCCATATCGAAGACATCCAGGATCACGTCGAGCTCGCGCTGATGCGCGGCGGCGAGCACAACGTGGCGCGCGCCTACGTGCTCTACCGCGAGAAGCGCAACCAGGAGCGCGGCGTCGCCCAGGAAGCCGCGGCGCCGGCCGCGCCGGGCCTGAACGTCACCGATAACGGCGTGACCCGTCCGCTCGACCTGAACGCGCTGCGCGCGCTGATCGTTTCGGCGTGCGACGGTCTTGGCGATGCCGTGATCCCCGATCCGATCGTGGCGGAAACGGTGAAGAACCTCTACGACGGCGTGCCGATGTCGCAGGTCTACGACTCGGCCATTCTTGCCGCGCGCACGATGATCGAAAAGGATCCGGCGTACAGCCAGGTCACGTCGCGTCTCCTGCTGCACACGATCCGTCGCGAAATTCTCGAAGAGGAAGTGACGCAGGCCGAAATGGCCCAGCGTTACGCCGAGTATTTCCCGCAGTTCATCAAGCGCGGCATCGAAGCCGGCCTGCTCGACGACAAGCTCCAGCAGTTCGACCTGAAGCGCCTCGGCAACGCGCTCGACGCGAACCGCGACCTGCAGTTCGGCTATCTCGGCCTGCAGACGCTCTACGACCGCTACTTCCTGCACGTGCACGGCACGCGTATCGAAATGCCGCAGGCATTCTTCATGCGCGTCGCGATGGGCCTCTCGCTCAACGAGATCGACCGTGAAGCGCGTGCGATCGAGTTCTACAACGTGCTCTCGACGTTCGACTTCATGTCGTCCACGCCCACGCTGTTCAACTCGGGCACGCATCGCTCGCAGCTCTCGTCGTGCTACCTGACGACGGTTGCCGACGACCTCGACGGCATCTACGAAGCGCTCAAGGACAACGCGCTGCTCTCGAAGTTTGCGGGCGGCCTCGGCAACGACTGGACGCGCGTGCGCGCGCTCGGCTCGCACATCAAGGGCACCAACGGCAAGTCGCAGGGCGTTGTGCCGTTCCTGAAGGTGGTGAACGACACGGCCGTGGCCGTGAACCAGGGCGGCAAGCGCAAGGGCGCGGTCTGCGCGTACCTCGAATCGTGGCACCTCGACATCGAAGAGTTCCTCGAACTGCGCAAGAACACCGGCGACGACCGCCGCCGCACCCACGACATGAACACGGCGAACTGGATTCCCGACCTGTTCATGAAACGCGTGATGGAAGGCGGGGACTGGACGCTCTTCTCGCCGTCCACCTGCCCGGACCTGCACGACAAGTTCGGCGCCGAGTTCGAGCAGGCTTACACGGCTTACGAAGACAAGGTCGCGCGCGGCGAGATCAAGCTCTTCAAGAAGATGCCGGCCGCCCAGCTGTGGCGCAAGATGCTCGGCATGCTGTTCGAGACGGGCCACCCCTGGATCACGTTCAAGGATCCGTGCAACGTGCGCTCGCCGCAGCAGCACGTGGGCGTCGTCCACTCGTCGAACCTGTGCACGGAAATCACGCTGAACACGAGCGACACCGAAATCGCCGTCTGCAACCTGGGCTCGGTGAACCTCGTCGCGCACATGGTCAAGCAGGCCGACGGCAGCTACGCGCTCGACCACGACAAGCTCAAGCGCACCGTCAGCGTGGCGATGCGCATGCTCGACAATGTCATCGACATCAACTACTACGCGGTGTCGAAGGCGCGTAACTCGAACCTGAAGCACCGTCCGGTGGGCATGGGCATCATGGCGTTCCAGGACTGCCTGCACCTCCTGCGCACGCCGTTTGCTTCCCAGGAAGCGGTGGAGTTCGCCGATCGCTCGATGGAAGCCGTCTGCTACTACGCGTACTGGGCGTCGACGGAGCTCGCGCAAGAGCGCGGCCGCTACTCGACCTACCGCGGCTCGCTGTGGGACCGCGGCATCCTCCCGCAGGACACGCTCAAGCTGCTGGCCGAACAGCGCGGCGGCTACGTCGAAGTCGATTCGAGCGAGTCGATGGACTGGACCTCGCTGCGCGAACGCATTGCCACGCACGGCATGCGCAACTCGAACTGCATCGCGATCGCGCCGACCGCGACCATCTCGAACATCATCGGCGTCTCGCCTTGCATCGAGCCGACGTTCCAGAACCTCTACGTGAAGTCGAACCTCTCGGGCGAATTCACGGTGGTGAACGACTACCTCGTGCGCGACCTGAAGGAACGCGGCCTGTGGGACGAAGTGATGGTCGCCGACCTGAAGTACTTCGACGGCATGCTCTCGCGCATCGACCGCATCCCGGCCGATCTGCGCGCGGTGTACGCGACGGCGTTCGAAGTCGACCCGACGTGGCTCGTCGAAGCGGCTTCGCGCCGCCAGAAGTGGATCGACCAGGCGCAGTCGCTGAATATCTTCATGGCGGGCGCATCGGGCAAGAAGCTCGACGAGATCTACAAGCTCGCCTGGATCCGCGGCCTGAAGACCACGTACTACCTGCGCACGATGGCGGCCACGCACGTCGAGAAGTCGACGGTCGCGCATGGCGCGCTGAATGCCGTGCCGACTAACGGCGATGGCGGCAGCGGTGCCGGTGGTGCCGGTGGTGCGTTCAGTGGCGGCGCGGGCTTCGGTGCGTCTGGCGGCAACGCGGGTTCGACGGTGCTGCAATCGGCACCGGCCACGGCGGCTGAAGCGGTGGCTGCCTCCGCACCGGAAGCCGAGGGGCCCGTGTGCATGATGCGTCCGGGCGACCCGGGCT
This sequence comes from Paraburkholderia sp. AV2, assembly GCF_054968425.1. Lineage (NCBI taxonomy): Bacteria > Pseudomonadati > Pseudomonadota > Betaproteobacteria > Burkholderiales > Burkholderiaceae > Paraburkholderia > Paraburkholderia sp. AV2. The sequence goes on along the minus strand of NZ_JBANLK010000035.1, from coordinate 45,531 downwards.
TCGAAGAGTGCGAAGCCTGCCAGTGACGTGCGGCCGTAGTCGTCACTAGTAAACAGTAGTGCAGGGCGGCGCGTGCGATGCGCGTCGCCTGTTTCGAATCCCGTCTGTCGCATCGCGCGCGACGGATTCTCACCGACACGCAGGGCAGCCATGCCGCGATTCATACAAGAGGCTGGCGAGCAAGGCATCAGGAATCCCTGGCGTCTTCGCCGATGTACTCGGGACACGCAGCACGCAACGCAAATGCGGCTCACTCGAATCAAGTAACGACCTTCGAATGCGTCGTCATCGCATCGCTCATACGACGTGATCGACTCGCTGCAATCACAAAGTGTTGTATGCACGTCGCAACGCGATTCGAAAAAAGGAATTTTCGTGTGCGAACCCTTTTATCGCTCACGAAAAGATGGTACAAACCGATCTAAATTGATGGTGACATTTATGCTCAACTGGGATGACGAGAACACGGCCGTAACTCCGTCGAGCGGTGCGCAGCAAAACACGATGCGCAACCCCGCGGGATTCGCCGTCTCGAACGCCGACGTGCAGTTCGGTCAGCGTTTTGCTCCTCAGGTTTCCACGGCGGAGAACATCTTCTCCAGCGACTTCGCGGTTGCCCCGCCGCCGGCTGCGCCGGTGTCGTCCGAAGCGCGCGTGAATGTCGCCGACAAACGCATCATCAACGGCCAGACCGACGTCAATCAGCTGGTCCCGTTCAAGTACAAGTGGGCCTGGGAGAAATACCTGTCCGGTTGCGCGAACCACTGGATGCCGCAGGAAATCAACATGTCCCGCGACATCGCCCTGTGGAAGGATCCGAACGGCCTGACCGAGGACGAGCGCCGCATCGTCAAGCGCAACCTCGGCTTCTTCGTGACCGCCGACTCCCTCGCCGCGAACAACATCGTGCTGGGCACCTACCGCCACATCACGGCCCCCGAATGCCGCCAGTTCCTGCTGCGCCAGGCGTTCGAGGAGGCGATCCACACGCACGCCTACCAGTACATCGTCGAATCGCTGGGTCTGGACGAAAGCGAGATCTTCAACGCGTACCACGAGGTCAAGTCGATCCGCGACAAGGACGAGTTCCTGATCCCGTTCATCCAGACGCTGACCGATCCCGCCTTCAAGACAGGCACGACCGAAGCCGACCAGACGCTGCTCAGGTCGCTGATCGTGTTCGCCTGCATCATGGAAGGCCTGTTCTTCTATGTCGGCTTCACGCAGATTCTCGCGCTGGGCCGCCAGAACAAGATGACCGGCGCAGCGGAGCAATACCAGTACATCCTGCGCGACGAGTCCATGCACTGTAACTTCGGCATCGACCTCATCAACCAGATCAAGCTCGAGAACCCGCACCTGTGGACTCCCACATTCCGTGCGGAGATCGCTGATCTGTTCCGCAAGGCCGTGGACCTCGAATACCGTTACGCCGAAGACACCATGCCGCGCGGCGTGTTGGGTCTGAACGCGGCGATGTTCAAGAGCTATTTGCGCTTCATCTGCAACCGTCGTTGCCAGCAGATCGGACTCGATCCGCTGTTCCCGAACGAAGAGAACCCGTTCCCGTGGATGAGCGAGATGATCGACTTGAAGAAGGAGCGTAACTTCTTCGAGACGCGCGTAATCGAATATCAGACGGGCGGTGCGTTGTCCTGGGAGTGAGCCGGGCGCACTGCGGATCAAGTCTTTTGGGGTTGCCGGCCGCGCCACGCGATGCGCGAGTGCCGGCTGGATGATTAGGAGCAGGAACGCCTGATGCAAAGCCTGGCCGGAGCCTTGGCGGCTCATCGATATGACCGGCACTTTGCGAACCCTTCAGAGGGATGGGCAAACTTCCCCCCGGAAAAAGGCGCGGGCCCCACGCATCGTGGCCCCCGCGCCCTCAACGAACGTTGGCCGGTGTCGGTATCCGACGCCGGGTTGACCTGGCGCGCTGTGCCCGAAGGCACGGCGCGCCTTACCGCATTCATTAGCGTAAGCGCGCGGGATCAGCGTACGCCGATGAATAGCCCGCTTCGTAGCGTGCGCCCTGAGAAGCGTTTGCGGGAAGCGGGTTTTGACGAAGGGTGTTGTTTGAACTGACTCTCATCTGAACTTGAAGGAGAAGAAAATGGCACTTGCCAAGAAGAAACCGGCGGCGAAGAAGGCCGCAGTGAAGAAGGCTGCACCGGCCAAGAAGGCTGCTGCGAAGAAGGTTGCAGTCAAGAAGGTCGCAGCGAAGAAAGTCGCCGTGAAGAAGGTTGCTGCGAAGAAGGCAGCACCGGCGAAGAAGGCCGCAGCGAAGAAGGTTGCAGCCAAGAAGGTCGCGGTGAAGAAGGTTGCTGCGAAGAAGGCAGCACCGGCGAAGAAGGCCGCGGCGAAGAAGGTTGCAGCCCGCAAGGTCGCGGTGAAGAAGGTTGCCGCGAAGAAGGCCGCACCGGCGAAGAAGGCTGCCGCGAAGAAGGCCGCGCCTGCGAAGAAGGCTGCCGCGAAGAAGGCGCCTGCGAAGAAGGCTGCCGCGAAGAAGGCTGCCAAGAAAGCGCCTGCGAAGAAGGCTGCCGCTGCCGCGCCTGCTGCCCCCGCTGCTGCACAACCGGCCGCGCCGGCAGCAACGGTGAAGACGGCGCTGAACCCGGCTGCAGCATGGCCGTTCCCGACCGGCAGCCGTCCGTAATACGCAGTACCAGGCGAGGCGCGCGGCGTGCGTGCCTCGCAGTTCGGCCAGCCTCGAGGCAATTTCGAGGTCCGAACGTGATCCCGTCGGCGGGCTTGCCCGTGGCGGGATTTTTTTCGTCTTGCCCTTGGGGCCTGCCTCCGTCCTGTTTGCTCGCTGGTCAGGCGCGGCGCATGAAAAAAGGCGCATGCACAGGGGAGCGCATGCGCCTGAGGTTCCGCTTATGGCGCGAGGCGCCGCCGCGGTACAGGGGAAAACCGGCTTTAGTGGGTGACCCGGGTCACGCCACCGCTTGAGAGCAGGCGCACGCGGTCGCCTGCGTTGAAGACCTCGCCCGTGGCGCTTTGTGTGATCGCACGCAGGTCGCCGTTGTCGAGCTGCACCGTGATCTCGAGGCCATCGCGCATCGCGACGCCGTTCTCGATCGCGTTGCCGGCCACGGCGCCCGCAATGCCGCCGATGATGCCCGTCACGATCGAACCCGTTCCGCCGCCGATCTGGCTACCCGCCACGGCGCCCAGCGCGCCGCCGCCGATGGCGCCAAGTCCGCTAGGCTGCCCGTTGTTGGAACTGATCTTCACTGCGCGTACGCTCTCGACTGTGCCCATGCGGACCGTTTGCTCGCGCTGCGCCTGCGACGCCGTGTAGACGTCGGCGGAACTGCTGTTATATGCGCAGCCCGACATCGCGAGCGAACCCGCGATCGCGGCTGCCGCAATCAGACAACTTGTTATTTTCATTCCCGTAGCTCCCAAAGGCCCCCCGTCGGGCCTCGGCTCATTTCGGCAGCTCGTACCCGAACGCTGCCTTGAACCGTTCATTGATTTGCACCCGCGTGGGCGCGTAGTTCTGCGGACCCTGGTGTTCGATCTTGAGCGCGCCCATCAGGCTTGCGAGCCGCCCGGTGGTTGCCCAGTCGAGGCCGTTCTCGATGCCATAGAGCAGGCCGCCGCGGAACGCGTCGCCGCAACCGGTCGGATCCAGCACACGTTCGGCCTGCACCGCAGGAATTTCTTCGATGCTGCCGCTGTGATAGATCTGCGATCCGTGCTCGCCGCGCGTGACGATCAGCGCGTCGACCTTGCTGGCGATCTCGTCGAACGACCAGCCGGTGCGATGGCTGACAAGATTGGCTTCGTAGTCGTTGACCGCGACATAGGTCGCAAGTTCAATCGCACGGCGCAGCGAAGCGCCGTCGAAGAGCGGCAGGCCCTGGCCCGGATCGAAAACGAAGGGCGTGCCGGCGCTGGCGAACTGTTCGACGTGCTGGACCATGCCGTCGAAGCCGTCCGGTGCGACGATGCCGAGCTTGATGCCGGGCGCTTCGTCGGCGCGGTTCAGGTGCGACTGCATCATCGCGCCCGGGTGGAATGCCGTGATCTGGTTGTTTTCGAAGTCCGTCGTGATCATCGCCTGCGCCGACCAGGTGTCGGGCAGCACGCGCACGTGCGCCTTCGAGAGGCCTAGCGTGTCGAGGCGCTCGATATAGGGCTGGGCGTCGGCGCCGCCGAGCGTTGCCATGATGCGCGCGTCGCCGCCGAGCAGATGCAGTGCGTAGGCGATGTTGCCGGCGCAGCCGCCGAACTCGCGGCGCATCGTCGGCACGAGGAAGCTCACGTTCAGGATATGCACCTGCTCCGGCAGGATGTGCTCCCGAAAGCGACCCTCGAAGGTCATGATGTTGTCGTAGGCGAGCGAGCCGCAGATCAGCGTAGCCAAGGCTGGGTTCCTGTAATGCGTAAAGTAAGAAGCGGGAAAAAGCGGGAGAGAAGCAGGAAAGACAGGCGCGCGCCGCAGCGCGCGCGAACGCCGGATTACTTCAGGGCTGCGAGGGCAGCGTCGTAGTTCGGTTCGTTCTTGATTTCGCCCACGCGCTCGGCGTAGACGACATTGTCGTTCGCGTCGAGCACGACCACCGCGCGCGCGGTGAGGCCGGCGAGCGGGCCGCTCGTCACGTCCACGCCGTAGGCCTGGGCGAAGTCATGGCCGCGGAACGTCGAGGCCGTGACGACGTTTTCGATGCCTTCGGTCGAGCAGAAGCGCGAAGCGGCGAACGGCAGGTCGCCCGAGACGACCACGACGACCGTGTTGTCGAGCTTGCCGGCGCTTTCATTGAACTTGCGCGTCGAGGTGGCGCAGACCGGCGTGTCGAGGCTCGGGACGATGTTCAGCACCTTGCGCTTGCCGGCGAAGTCGGCGAGCGAGACGGGCTTCAGATCCTTGCCGACGAGCGAGAACGCCGGCGCCTTCTGGCCGACCGACGGAAACGTGCCTGCGACGTCGATCGGGTTACCACCCAGCGTAACTTGACTCATGATGTGCTCTCCGGGAATTCATAGTGTGGTGAGAGGCGCGTCCGGTCATCCGGACACAGGGAACGCGCGGGCCGCCCGCAGACGGCGCCGCAAACGAAACGGGCATCAAGGATAGAAGATCTCGATGCGGAAGTTCGACGCAACCACGCTGCCGGTATCGAGCCGCACGATCATCGTCTGCGTGGTGCGCGCGGGCAGGCCGGCGTCGACGCGCGTGCCGGGCGGGACATAGTCCTGCGGCCACAGCACGCGGCGCACGACCACGTTGTTCTGGCGGTCGAGCAGTGTGAGCTCGATGGCCGGGTACGCGAGCGCCACGCTGAAATGATTGCGTAGCGGCACCTTCAGTTCGAGATGGTGAGGATCGTCGACCTGGCGCAGATCGGACGGCTCTACCTGCAGGCCGTCGATGTCGCGCGGCGGCTGCACGCGGCAGCCGAGCTGCTCGCAGGCCTCTACGTAGAGCGGCTGCGAGCCGGGCCAGTAGACCATCACGGTTTCGCGCAGCCACCACGCGAGCTGGGCACCCAGCAAAGCCAGCAGCACGATCGCGAGCAAGCCCCCCAGGATGCGCCAGCCGGTGCGGCGCGGCGCTCGCGCGGGCGCTTCCCGCGTCACGGCGAAGGGCTCGGCGCCGTCGTTCGGCGAGAGCGCGCCAAACGCGGGCGCGGCTGCCGCTGCGGCAGGACTGCGCGAGAACACCGGTTCGGGATCGTTCACCGCAGCGGCCGAAGCTTCGTTCGCCGAAAGGGTGGGCTCGGTGAGGTCGGGTTCGACGCGGCGCCATTGAGCGGCTGGCTCGTCACGCGTGGAAGGTGCCGCGAGCGTGGGCTCGTCGTAGTGCCCGGCATCCGACTCGACGCCGGGCGTGACCGCGGGCGCTGCCCCGGCGCGCGGCAGGTGGTCGGCGTTGTATTGCAGGCCAGGGTCGATGCGACTGTCGGCACGCGGTGCCCACGGATCCCATGCGCTGGCCGAGAAATCGGGTGCGACCGGTGCTGCCGAGGCGTGTGAGGGAAAGTCGGGCGGAGCGGCAGAGGGCGCGGGTGCGAACAGGCCCGCTGCGATATCGGCGCCGACAGGCACGGCGCTTGCGAAATCGCCGCCCTCGGCCAGTTCGAACAGGCTGCCCGACGCGTCGAACGTTTCCCTGCAATGACCGCAGCGCACGAGGCCGCGGCGCGCGGCAAGCTGCGCGGGCTGAACACGGAAGACGGTTTCGCAGAAAGGGCAGCGCGTTGCCAGGAGCATGTGGGCCGGGACCGGGAGGTTGGCGATACCCGCCATTCTACTGGCAATCCGCGGCTAGCCGCGCCGCGTACCCGCGAGGCAGACCCAGCCTTCGTGCTCGCGCCATACCGCGATGTCGATCCAGCGTTCGTACACCCGGGCGACTTCCTCGGCCTGGCGCGCGAGGATGCCCGAGAGCGCCAGGCGCCCGCCCGGCTTCACGCGCGAAGAGAGCATCGAGGCCATCAGCTTGAGCGGATTCGAGAGGATGTTCGCGACGACGATGTCGAACTCGCCCGGAGGGCAGTCGTCCGGCAGGCCATAGGTGACATCGGCATGATTGCGCGCGCTGTTATGGCGTGCCGATTCGACGGCCTGCGGGTCGATGTCGATGCCGATCACGGGGGCGGCGCCGCACTTCTTCGCGAGGATCGCGAGGATGCCCGAGCCGCAGCCATAGTCGAGCAGAGAAAGACCCGGCTTCACGTGCTCTTCGAGCCATTCCATGCACAGGCGCGTGGTGGGGTGGCTGCCGGTGCCGAAGGCGAGACCGGGGTCGAGTTCGAGCACGAGCGCGTCGGGATCGGGCGCGTCGTGCCACGACGGCACGACCCAGATGCGTTTGCCGATCGGGATCGGCTCGAACTGGGATTGTGTGAGGCGCACCCAATCCTGTTCCTCGACTTCGCGCAGCGAGAACTTCGGCGTCTCGGCGAGGCCGAGTTCGTTCGAAGCGGCCGCGAGCAGCACGGCCGGATCCTGGTCGTCGCCGATCAGCGCAATCACGCGCGAATGCTGCCACGCGGTGCGCTCGGGCGTGAGCCCGGGCTCGCCGAAGAGCGGCTGCTCGTCGGGCGTGTCGGCGTCGGCGTCTTCCACCGACACCGACAGCGCGCCGAGCTCGATCAGCGCGTCGGAGAGTTCTTCCGCGCGGTCTCGTTCAAGCTCGACGATCAGTTCCCGATAGCTCATGAATTACGCTTCGTCCTTCTTTACAGCCTGACGTTCGGCCAGACGGCTTTCGAGGTAGTGAATGCTCGTGCCGCCTTCGACGAACTTCGCGTCGAGCATCAGCTCGCGGTGCAGCGGAATGTTGGTCGAAATGCCTTCCACCACCATTTCCGAGAGCGCGATGCGCATGCGCTGAATCGCCTGCTCGCGCGTCGCGCCGTAGGTGATCAGCTTGCCGATCATCGAATCGTAGTTCGGCGGCACGAAATAGCCGTTGTAGGCGTGCGAGTCGACGCGCACGCCAGGACCGCCCGGCATGTGCCACGACGTGAGGCGCCCCGGCGACGGCGTGAACTTGAACGGATCTTCGGCGTTGATACGGCACTCGATCGCGTGGCCCTTCAACTGGATATCGCGCTGGCGGAACGAGAGCTTCTCGCCGGCCGCAATGCGGATCTGTTCCTGCACGATGTCAATGCCGGTGATCAGCTCCGTGACCGGATGCTCGACCTGCACGCGCGTGTTCATCTCGATGAAGTAGAACTCGCCGTTCTCATACAGGAATTCGAACGTGCCCGCGCCGAGGTAGCCCATCTTCTTGCAGGCGTCGGCGCAGCGGTCGCCGATGCGGTCGAGCAGGCGGCGCGCGATGCCCGGCGCCGGCGCTTCTTCGATCACCTTCTGGTGGCGGCGCTGCATCGAGCAGTCGCGCTCGCCGAGCCACACGGCGTTCTTGAACGAGTCCGCGAGCACCTGAATCTCGATGTGGCGCGGGTTCTCGAGGTACTTCTCCATGTAGACCTGCGGGTTGCCGAAGGCGCGGCCCGCTTCTTCCCTGGTCATGTTGACCGCGTTCACGAGCGCCGCTTCCGTGTGCACCACGCGCATGCCGCGACCGCCGCCGCCGCCTGAAGCCTTGATGATGACGGGGTAGCCGATCGTGCGCGCGATCTTCACGATTTCTTTCGGATCGTCGGGCAGTGCGCCTTCCGAGCCCGGCACGCACGGCACGCCGGTCTTGATCATCGTCTGCTTCGCCGTGACCTTGTCGCCCATCATGCGGATCGTTTCCGGGCGCGGGCCGATGAACGTAAAGCCCGATTGCTCGACGCGCTCGGCGAAGTCCGCGTTTTCGGAGAGGAAGCCGTAGCCGGGGTGGATCGCCTCGGCGTCGGTGACCTCGGCCGCGCTGATGAGCGCCGGCATGTTGAGGTAGCTCAGGTTCGACGGAGCCGGGCCGATGCAGACCGCCTCGTCGGCGAGCTTCACGTACTTGGCTTCCTTGTCGGCTTCCGAATAGACGACGACCGTCTTGACGCCGAGCTCGCGGCAGGCGCGCTGGATACGGAGCGCGATTTCGCCGCGATTGGCAATGAGGATTTTTTCAAACATGGTGGGTATGCGCCCCCGGCCTTAGGCGATCACGTACAGCGGCTGACCGTATTCGACGGCCTGGCCGTTGTCGACGAGGATCTCCTTGACCACGCCGGCCACGTCCGACTCGATTTCGTTGAGCAGCTTCATCGCTTCGATGATGCACAGCGTCTGGCCTTCCTTGACCGTGTCGCCGACCTGGACGAACGGATCGGCGCCCGGCGACGGTGCGCGGTAGAACGTGCCGACCATCGGCGAGGTCACGACGTGGCCTTGCGGAACGGCCGGTGCGGCAGCGGCGGGGGCGGCCGCTTCGGGGGCGTGGCCGGACGCCGCGAGCGGAGCCATGGCCGGGGCGGCGTACTGGGCCGGCGCCGGCTGCACGTAAACCGGTGGCGCATTCTTGACGATACGCACCTTGCCTTCGCCCTCAGTGACTTCGAGTTCCGAGATACCCGATTCGGAGACGAGGTCGATCAGAGTCTTCAGCTTACGTAGATCCATGGTGCAGCCCCTTTGAATACGTGAGGTGCCGGGGCGCGAGCCCCGGCACGGGATTGGTGTTGTCTGTCTTGCTGTCCGAATGCGTCGGCTGGCTCACCCGCGCGATCCGCGAATCAGCCGCGCTTGCCGGCGGCGAGCCGGTCGAGCGCGTATTCGAGGGCGTACAGATAGCCCTTCCAGCCGAGGCCGCAGATGACGCCCTCGGCCTGGTCGGAGAAATACGAGTGATGCCGAAAGGTCTCGCGGCGATGCACGTTGGACAGGTGAATCTCGACGAACGGAATGCCGACGCCAGCCAGTGCGTCCCGGATCGCCACGCTGGTATGCGTGTATGCCGCCGGGTTGATCAGGATGAAGTCGGTTTGCTCGGCACGGGCGGCCTGGATGCGGTCGACGAGGGCGCCTTCGTGATTGCTCTGGAAGGTCGCCAGATCGACGCCTGCGTCCGCGGCGCGGTCGGCCAGCGCCTGATCGATCTGCGGGAGCGTCACGCGCCCATACACCTCGGGTTCCCGGGTGCCGAGAAGATTGAGGTTGGGGCCGTGCAGAACCAGCAGTCGCGTCATGGTCGCTTCATTTCCGTGGAGTTGCGCGAACTTTATCGCCGATTAGAGAAATTTGTCTAGTTTTCCGAGCGGGTGATATGACCCTGACTCTGCCCGAAACCCGGCGGAATCGTGGATCTTCCGTCAAAAGCTGTAAATTCTGCGACAAAAATAGCAATACGGGTGTTAAGTTCCGGTCAAATATTCCACGGCGTCAAAGTGCGTCAAGGGTTCGGCGAAGCTCGTCCGGCTTGATTTGGCCTAATTTTGTCGCGCGTACGTTGCCGTTCGCATCGATTACGACCGTGTAAGGCAGGCCGCCGGCCGTGTTGCCGAACGCGCGGGCAACGTCGGCGCCGCCGAAGCCGGCGACATAGACGGGGTAGTCCACGTGCACTTTCTGGAGGAAGGTCTTGATGTTCGCGCTCGAATCGACGCCAAGGCCGACGAACTGGATGCCCTTCTTCGCGTACTCGCGCTGCAGCGCCGAGAGTTCCGGCATCTCCTCGACGCACGGACCGCACCACGAAGCCCAGAAGTTCACCACGATCGGCCGGCCCTTGTAGAGCGCGAGCGACTGGGGCTTGCCGTCGGGCGTCGTGACGGCCGCCGTCCAGAGCTGGCCGACGGCGTCCTGCTTGCCCGAGACCGACGCCGCATCGGCCGTGCCGGTATCGCCGCCGTTGGCCCAATGTCCCGCCAGAATGCCGCCGCCGGCGGCCACCGCCGCTACTGCGAGGCCGGCCAGAATCCGCTTCGTGTTCATCGCTGCGCTTTTCAGTTGATCGTGCTGGTTGAATGAAGGGTGAAACATGGCTCAGGAAGCCGCACCGCCGCTTTCGTCGCTTTGGTCGATCAAGGCCCGCAGTGCCTGCGCATTCGCGCGTGCGAGGCGCCCGCGCGCGTCGGCACGCACGGCGCCGCGCAAGTCGTCGGTATCGTAGAGCGCGACGTGGATGCCTACCGGCTCCCCGTCACGCGAAGCCTTGTAGATGAAGCTCAATGTTTCCACGTAACCGCGCGCGGCGAAGTGGCGGGTCTCCGATACGTCGTACTGCACATTCGCATTCAGGAACCAGATGGCGACGTCTTTGGGGTTGTCGCAAAAGATCTGCAAATGGATGTCGGAGTGCTCGCCCGCCGTGCCGTTGAGCACCGCACCCGTCACGAACGGGTTGAAGGCTTCGAGCCGCTTCATCCAGTCGAGCGCGATCTCGCGCAGGTGCCGCAGCACCGCCGGCTGGCTTTCTCCCTGAAACAGGGCCTGATACTCGCGGATCTCTTCTTCGATCTGGTCGTTATCGGGCAGCCAGGTGCCTTCGATGCGCGTTTCCCCCACGACCTGCCGTGCTGCCTTGCGCTTGGCCGTTGCGTAGTCGAGGCCATCCTCGGCGATCATCCGTGCTGCCGCGATGGCGATTTCCTCGCGCACGCGTTGCGGATCGAAATGTGATCTGCGAACCATCCTCGAATCATACTAGAGAATGTCCCCGGGCCTTCGCGGTGCAAGGCGCCGGGCCCGGGCCCTTGCGCCGAAAACGCGCGGGGCGCCTCGGGTACAATATCGCTCTTTGCTTCGGCGGCGCACGCCGCCGTCTTCGCGCCTCCCGATTCCGGCAACCCCCCGGCAACCCCGATAACCCGTTTTCCGGCGCCCATGCGGCGCGCAAGGCTTATGCACATCCATATCCTCGGCATCTGCGGTACGTTCATGGGCGGTCTCGCCGTGCTCGCGCGCAGCGCGGGCCACACCGTGACCGGCTGCGACGCGGGGGTGTACCCGCCGATGAGCACCCAGCTCGAAGCGCAGGGCATCCGCCTGATCGAGGGCTACGACGCGAGCCAGGTCGAACTGAATCCCGATCTCTATGTGATCGGCAACGTCGTCTCGCGCGGCAATCCGCTGATGGAGGAGATCCTCGATCGCGGCCTGCCGTATACGTCCGGGCCGCAGTGGCTGGGCGAGCATGTGCTGCGCGACAAGTGGGTGCTCGCGGTGGCGGGCACGCACGGCAAGACCACCACGAGCTCGATGCTCACGTGGCTGCTGGAGGACGCCGGCCTGAATCCCGGTTTTCTGATCGGCGGGGTGCCGCTCAATTTCGGCGTGTCGGCGCGGCTCACCGATTCGAGCTTCTTCGTGATCGAAGCCGACGAGTACGACACGGCCTTCTTCGACAAACGCTCGAAGTTCGTCCACTACCGGCCGCGCACGGCCGTGCTGAACAACCTCGAATACGATCACGCCGATATCTTTCCCGATCTCGCCGCCATCGAGACGCAGTTCCATCACCTCGTGCGCACGATCCCCGGTGTCGGCCGCATCGTGACGAACGGGCGCTCGGACGCGCTCGAACGCGTGCTCACGCGCGGCGTATGGAGCGAAGTCGAGCGCTTTGGCGTGGCGGGCGGCTGGCAGGCGCTGCCGGCCGAGGACGGCGTGCCCGTCGACGAGCGTTTCGCGGTTTATCACAGCAGCGAGCGCGTGGGCGTGGTGGACTGGCAGATTCAGGGCGAGCACAACCGTCAGAACGCGCTCGCGGCGATTGCGGCCGCGCGCAGTGTCGGCGTGCCGCCTGCGCAGGCCGCCCAGTCGCTTTCGGGTTTTCGCAACGTGAAGCGCCGCATGGAAGTGCGCGGCAGCGTGGACGGCGTGACCGTCTACGACGATTTCGCGCATCATCCCACCGCGGTCGAGACGACGATCGCCGGCCTGCGTACGCGTGTAGGACGCGACAACACCCGCATCCTCGCCGTACTGGAGCCGCGCTCGAACACGATGAAGCTCGGCGTGATGAAGGCCCAGTTGCCCGCGAGTCTCGCCGACGCCGATCTCGTGTTCGGCTATGGTGCGCAGGCCGGCAAGGACGCGCTCGGCTGGGATCTCGCGGGCGCGCTGGCGCCGCTTGGCGAGAAGGCGCATGCGTTCCACGACCTCGACGCCTTGGTGAACGCGGTGGTGGCCGCCGCCCGCCCCGGCGACCAGGTGCTCGTCATGAGCAACGGCGGCTTCGGTGGCGTGCATCAGAAGTTGCTGGACGCGCTCTCGGCACGGAGTGCCGCGTGATCGTCTATCTGCACGGCTTTCGCTCGTCGCCGCAGTCGTTCAAGGCGCGGCTGCTCGCGGCGCGCCTCGACGTTCTGGGGCGTGCCGGCGAATGGCTCTGCCCGACGCTTCCGGTCTCGCCGCTTGCGGCGATCGCACTGGCCGAGCACGAAATCGGCGAGCGAGCCGGGCGTTTGCAGCCGGACGAGCGCGTCACGCTGATCGGCAGTTCGCTCGGCGGCTATTTCGCGACGCATCTCGCCGAAAAGCACGGCTGGCGCGCCGTGCTGCTCAATCCGGCCGTGGTGCCGGACCGCGATCTCTCGAAGTATCTGGGCGAGCAGCCGCTCTGGCATGGCGGCGGCAACATCGTCGTCGAACCGCGCCATCTGGACGAGTTGCGCACGCTGGCGGTCGCGCACGTGACGCGTCCCGAGCGCTACTGGCTGATAGCCGCCACCGGCGACGAGGTGCTCGACTATCGCGAAATGCTCGCGCACTACGCGGGCGTGCCCACGCGGCTGATCGAGGGCAGCGACCACGGCATCAGCGAATTCGCCGACTATGTCGACGACGTGATCGCATGGTGCGATACGCCCTGACGCAGGGGTTCATCTTCGGGCTGACCCGTTAGCAGGCATCGCGCCGCGCGCGCGAACGTCTATATGTATACAGCAGTACCGTCACGCCACACGGTTTTGGCGGTCGAAGCAAGTCTGAACGAGAGTATTGAGTGAACGTTTTCTTTGAGGAATCGGGCAGTTTCAAGGCCGGCAGCGTGCTGGCGCGCCAGGGTGATGCGTTTCAGGTCGAGTTGCCCGGCGGCCGCCGCGCGAAGGTGCGCGCGAAGGACGTGCTGATCGAGTTCGAGAAGCCCACCGCCGCAGATCTGATGGAACAGGCGGATGCGGCCGCGCAGGAGATCGACCTCGGTTTCCTGTGGGAATGCGCGCCTGCCGACGAATTTGCGTTTACGGCGCTCGCCGCCGAGTATTTCGGCGAGGCCTCGGGCCCCGTCGAACGGGCTTCGCTCGTGCTCTGCCTGCATGGCTCGCCCGTTTATTTCCGCCGCAAAGGGCGCGGCCAGTACCAGCGCGCTCCCGAAGAGCAGTTGAAGATGGCGCTCGCGTCGCTTGAACGCAAGCGCCAGCAGGCGCTCGTGCAGGCCGGCTACGAGGAAGAGCTGAAGGCGGGCAAGCTGCCGGAGGCGTTCCAGGGCAAGGCGCTGGGCCTCCTCACGAAGCCCGACAAGAATACGATCGAGTACAAGGCGCTCGAAGCCGCGGCGGCGGCGCGCGGCATTTCGATGCCGCGCCTGATGCTCGAATGCGGCGGCATTGCGTCGCCGCGCGCGCTGCACGAGGCTCGCTTTCTCGCCGAGTTCTTTCCGCACGGCACCGGTTTCCCGCCCGTGCAGGTGGGCTCGCTGCCCGACGATCTGCCCGAGGCGCACGTCGAGGCGTTCTCGATCGACGACGTCACGACCACCGAAATCGACGACGCGTTCTCGATCGAGCCTCTCGCCGACGGCCGCGTGCGCATTGGTATCCACATCGCCGCGCCGGCGCTCGGCATCCAGCGCGGCGACATGGCGGACACGATCGCGCGCACGCGTCTTTCGACGGTCTACATGCCCGGCGACAAGATCACGATGATGCCCGACGACTTCGTCGATGCGTTCACGCTCAAGGAAGGCGGACTGCGTCCGGCGCTCTCGCTCTACAGCATCGTGAACCGCGAGACGCAGGAGATCGTCGCGAGCGAAACGCGCGCCGAGCGCGTGTTCGTGAAGAACAACCTGCGCCACAACACGCTCGACGAACTCGTCACGGAAGAAACGCTTGCGGCCGGTACGGGCGAGTATCCGCACAAGGACGACATCGCCGTGCTGTGGCCGTTCGCGCAGGCGCTCTTCGAAAAGCGCCAGCAGGCGCGGGCCGGCTATGGCCTGCGCCGCGAGGTGCAGCGCAACACCGACTTCAACTTCTACGTGGACGGCGAGCATGTCACGATCACGCCGCGCCGCCGCGGCTCGCCGCTCGACATGATCGTGGCGGAGCTGGCGATTCTGGCGAACTCGACGTGGGGCGCGTTCCTGCACGACCACGGCGTGCCGGGCATCTATCGCTCGCAGCGCGCGTTCGGCGCGCCGAGCGGCCCGAAGCGCACGCGCATGCAGACCTCGGCCGCGCCGCACGAAGGGCTGGGCGTTTCGCAGTATGCGTGGAGCACTTCGCCGCTGCGTCGCTATGTCGACCTCGTGAACCAGTGGCAACTGCTCGCTTGCGTGGAGCATGGCGTGACGGCGAAGCTCGCCGCGCCGTTCAAGCCCAAGGACGCCGACCTGTTCGCCGTCGTGCAGGGCTTCGACGAGACCTACACCGCCTACGCCGATCATCAGCGCCGCATGGAGTACTTCTGGTGCCTGCGCTGGCTCCAGCAGGAAAACCGCCGCGAGTTCGCCGCAACCGTTATCAAGGACGACCTCGTGCGCTTCGAGGAAGTGCCGCTCATCATGCACGTGCCCGCGCTCGGCGTGCATGCGCGCGGCACGCGCGTGCTGCTCGAAGTGATGTCGATCGACGAGCTGACCATCGAGGCTTCGGTGCGCATGCTGCGCGTGCTCGATGCGCCGGTCGTGACGAGCGGCGCCGAAGCGGAGGAGAGCGAGGACGAAGAGGTGATCGAGTCCGCTGACCCGTCGGCGGAAAGCGAAGCCGAGGCGCTGGCCGAATCGGATGCGCCTGCCGCGGAGGGCGAGTCCGAAGCGAGCGGCGATCCGGACGGCGAAACGCCCCAGCAAGCGCCGGGCGTGCAGCATGCGGCGGAGACCGGCGAATGAGCACGGTTTCCGCTCAGGTCGATCGTTACGCGGTGGTCGGCAACCCGATCGCACATAGCAAGTCGCCGTTCATCCATGCGCAGTTCGCGCAGCAGACCGGCGAGCGTGTCGAATATGGGCGGCTGCTCGCGCCGCTCGATGGCTTCGTTGCCGAGGTGAGCGCGTTCAACGCGGCCGGTGGCCGGGGCCTCAACGTGACGGTGCCGTTCAAGCTCGAAGCGTACGCGCTCGCGCAGCGGCTCTCTCCGCGCGCGGCGGCGGCGGGTGCGGTGAACACGCTGCGCTTCGACGCCGACGGCATCTTCGGCGATAACACCGACGGCTTCGGCCTCGTGCGCGATATCGAGTCGAATCTCGGCGTCGCGCTGAAGGGCGCGCGCGTGCTGCTGCTCGGCGCGGGCGGGGCGGCGCGCGGCGTCGTGCTGCCGATGCTCGAACGCGGCCCGCGCGAGATCACCATCGTGAACCGCACGGCCGCGAAGGCGCATGAGCTGGTCGAGCAATTCGCGCCGGCTGCTGCCGAGGCGGGATGCGTCATCCAGGGCGGCGGCCCGCAGACGGTCGAACCGACGCCCTATGACGTGATCGTCAACGCGACGGCGGGCAGCCTCGACGCCTCGCTGCCCGAATGCGACGAGCGCGCGTTCGGCACGGGCACGCTCGCCTACGACATGATGTACGGCGCGCAGCCCACGGTGTTCATGCGTCACGCCCAGACGCTCGGCGCACGCGCGGCGGACGGGCTTGGCATGCTGGTCGAGCAGGCCGCGGAATCGTTCTACGTGTGGCGCGGCGTGCGCCCCGACAGCGCGCCGGTGCTGGCCGCGCTGCGCGCGCAGCTCGCGGCGCAGGCCTGACACCCATGGTGGCGCGCCGCGCGCGAGGACGCACGATGCCTGGCCGCGAAGCCGCAACGCGACCGGGCGCTTTGCGCTGGCTGGCCTACGCGGGCGCGGTCTTCGCGATCGCCTGGGTTGCGCTGCAGGCTTATTACTTCGTGCAGATCGCGCTCTGGAATATCGTCGATCCGCAATCGACGGCGTTCATGCGCACCGACGAAGGACGGCTCGGCGCCGAGTACCCGATCCAGCATCAGTGGGTGCCGTACGACCAGATCTCGCGCAATCTCAAACGCGCCATCATCGCGTCCGAGGACGCGAACTTCGTCAATAACAACGGCTACGAAACCGACGCCATCCTGCAGGCGTGGGAAAGGAACAAGCAGCGCGGCCACATCGTGCGCGGCGGGTCCACGATCTCGCAGCAACTCGCCCGCAACCTGTTTCTTTCTCGCGAGAAGAGCTATATCCGCAAGGGGCAGGAGCTCATCATCACGTGGATGCTGGAGACGCTGCTCGACAAGGAGCGCATCTTCGAGATCTATCTGAATTCGGTGGAGTGGGGCAATGGCGTCTACGGCGCCGAGGCCGCGGCGCATTACTACTACCGCACGTCGGCGTCGAAGCTCACGGCCTGGCAGGCGGCGCGGCTGGCGGTGATGCTGCCGCGTCCGAAGTACTTCGACGAGCATCGCAATTCGCCGTATCTCGCGCAGCGCGCGTCCGTGATCGCGCGGCGCATGGGCGCTGCCGAACTGCCGCACTGACCGGCGTAAAAAAAGCGCCGGGCCGGGTGGGCGATTCCCCAACGACTGCCGCGGCGCTTCCTTCCTGGATGGCTCTCGTCTTTACTGCCGCGCGAGCCGCGCGTTATCGGGCATGGGCACGTTGTAGTTGGTGCGGAACGGATTGATGTCGAGCCCGCCGCGGCGCGTGTAGCGCGCATAGATCGCGAGGCGGTCCGGCTTGCACGCGTTCAGGATGTCCACGAACATGCGCTCCGCGCATTGCTCATGGAAGCCCGTGTGATTGCGGTACGAGATGATGTAGCGCAACAGGCCCGCCTGGTCGATCTGCGGCCCCACGTAGTGGATCTGCACGCTGCCCCAGTCGGGCTGGCCCGTCACCGGGCAATTCGACTTCAGCAGGTTCGAGACCAGTGTTTCCTCGACCGGCGCTTCGTCG
Source organism: Paraburkholderia sp. AV2 (assembly GCF_054968425.1). Classification (NCBI taxonomy): domain Bacteria; kingdom Pseudomonadati; phylum Pseudomonadota; class Betaproteobacteria; order Burkholderiales; family Burkholderiaceae; genus Paraburkholderia; species Paraburkholderia sp. AV2. Next base: position 28,044 of record NZ_JBANLK010000035.1, on the reverse strand, counting down.
AACGCGGCGGTGAGGAGCGACGCGTCGGGATGATAGACCTCCGCATCCAGATCGAGGCGGTCGAGCGAGAGTCCGTCGAACTCCTCGAACGGGATCTTGCCGAACGCGCTCGGCTGTTCGAGCCGCACCGATACCGACGCGCCGCAGGCAGCCGTGACATCGCGCTTGAGCGTGTCGCGCACCGCCTCGACCGAATCGACCCGGGTCTGCGCGAACGAGCCCAGATAGAGCTTGAACGACTTCGATTCGACGATGTTCGGCGAATCGGCGGGGATGAAGAACGTCGCGATGGCGATCTGCGGCTTGCCGCGCGCGTTGAGCCACGAAAGCTCGTAGGCGTTCCAGATATCGGTGCCGAAGAAGGGCAGTTGCGCGCCGATGCCGATGCCGATCGCTTCGCGCGCACCGGCGCGCGGGATCGGGAACAGCAGCGAGGCGTCGTACTGTTCGGTGTAGGTGGCGGGTTTGCCGAGCGGAGAGTGTTCGGGAGTCATGATGTGCTGCTGGTTACGGTTGCTTCCGGCACGGTGGCCGGTGGTACGACATTCGCCACGCCGCTCGCGACATGTCCGGTCGCCGTGACCGAGCGGGCCGATTCGCAGTGGCGGATCTGGTCGTCGAAGAAAAAGTCGGGTTCGAACTCGCGCAGGAACGGGCCTTTGTCGAGTCCGCCGAGGAACATCGCTTCGTCGATTTCGATGTTCCAGGCCATGAGCGTACGGATCGCGCGCTCGTGCGCCGGCGCCGAACGCGCGGTGACGAGCGCCGTGCGGATGCGCATCTGCGCATTGGCGTCCGCGAGTTTCTGCAGGCGGTTCAACGCTTCGAGCAGTGGCTTGAGCGGGCCTTGTGCGAGCGGCAGGTCGCGGTTGTCGCGCTCGTGGCTCACGAAAGCCGTAAGACCCTCGTGCTGGAAGATCTGCTCGGCTTCGTCGGAAAACAGCACGGCATCGCCGTCGAACGCGATGCGAATCTCGTTCGCGTTGCGTCCCGCCATTGTCGCCGATTCAGGAAAAACGCGCGCGGCCGGGAAGCCGGCAGCGAGCGCGCCGCGCACGTCGTCCTGATTGGCGGAAAGAAAGAGCGACGCGTTCAGCGGCTTCAGGTAGGCCCACGGCGCACGGCCGCGCGTGAACACGCCGCGCTGGATCTCGTCGAGCCCATGCTCGCGGCACGAGCTGAAGGTGCGCAGGCCGCTGATCGGATCGCTGCGCGAGAGGATCACCACCTCGACGTGATGCGAGCCGTTGTTCAGCGCAAGCAGCTTGCGGATCAGCGCATAGGCGACGCCGGGCTGCGCGGGCACGGTGAGCCGCTCGCGCTGGAGGGCTTCGTAGGCGGCGAGATTGCCGTCCTCGAAGACGCGGTTTTCCTCTTCGAAATCGAAGAGCGCGCGCGAGGAGACCGCGACCACGAGTTTGTCGGAGAGCGAAACGCTCACTTGTGCTGACCTTTGATGTTTGGTTTGCGTTTAAGCCAGGAACAACCGGTACGCCGGATTCTGCGTCTCTTCCCAGTGCGGGTAGCCGAGCGTGGCGAGGAAGCGCCGGAACTCCGCGTCGTCCGCCGCCGGCACCTGGATGCCCACCAGGATCGAACTGTAGTCCGCCCCCTGGTTGCGGTAGTGGAACAGGCTGATGTTCCACTCCGGCGCCATCGACGACAGAAAGCGCATCAGCGCCCCCGGGCGCTCCGGAAACTCGAAGCGGAAGAGGCGCTCGTCGTGCGCCAGCGGCGAGCGTCCGCCCACCATGTAGCGGATGTGCTGCTTCGAGAGCTCGTCGCCCGTCAGGTCCACCGTCGGGAAGCCATGCGAGACGAACGCCTGCGCGATCTGCTCCGACTCGCCCCGGTTGCGGATCTGCACCCCCACGAAGATGTGCGCGCGCTCCGCGTCGTCGATGCGGTAGTTGAACTCCGTCACGCTGCGCGTGCCCACCAGCTCGCAGAAGCGTTTGAAGCTGCCGCGCTCCTCCGGAATCGTCACCGCGAACACCGCCTCGCGCGCCTCGCCCACCTCCGCGCGCTCGGCCACGAAACGCATGCGGTCGAAGTTCATGTTCGCGCCCGAGGTCACCGCCACCAGCGTCTGCCCCCGGATGCCCTCGCGTTCCACGTACTGCTTGGTTGCCGCCACGGCCAGCGCCCCCGCCGGCTCCAGCACGCTGCGCGTGTCCTGGAACACGTCCTTGATCGCCGCGCACAGCGCGTCGGTATCCACCGTGATTACCTCGTCCAGATACGCGCGACACAGCCGGAACGTCTCCTCGCCCACCAGCTTGACCGCCGTGCCGTCCGAGAACAGCCCCACTTCCGTCAGCTCCACGCGCCGGCCCGCCGCCATCGACTGCGCCATCGCGCACGAGTCGTCGGTCTGCACGCCGATCACGCGGATCTCCGGGCGCACCGCCTTCACGTACGCCGCCACCCCCGCCGCGAGCCCGCCGCCGCCAATCGGCACGAAGATCGCATGAATCGGGGCCTGATGCTGGCTCAGGATCTCCATCGCCACCGTGCCCTGGCCGGCGATTACGTCCGGGTCGTCGAACGGGTGCACGAAGGTCAGGCCGCGTTCCTCCTGCAGGCGCACGGCGTGGGCGTAGGCGTCGCTGTACGACTCGCCCGCCTGCACGACTTCCACGGTCGGCCCACCGTGCGCGCGCACGGCATCGACCTTCACCTGGGGCGTGGTGACCGGCACGCAGATCACGGCCTTCACGCCGAGCTTCGCCGCCGAGAGCGCCACGCCCTGGGCGTGGTTGCCGGCCGAGGCGGTGATCACGCCGCGCTCGAGCTGCGCGGGCGTGAGCTGCGCCATCTTGTTGTAGGCGCCGCGCAGCTTGAAGGAGAACACGGGCTGGTTGTCCTCGCGCTTGAGCCAGACCGTGTTGGACAGGCGCACCGAGAGGTTCGGCGCGCGTTCGAGTTCGGTCTCGCGGGCCACGTCGTAGACGCGCGCGGTGAGGATTTTCTTCAGGTAATCGTCGTGGGAGGCCATGCGGGCGGGCGCCTGAGCGCGAGAGTCAACGAAATATGACGGGAAAACGTCAATGATAGCGCCAACGATGAGGGCGCTGGCGGACGCTCCGTCCTCATTCCCCGACCTTCCGGACGGCGAATTATTCCGTGCCGCGGTCGCGGTTCATCATTGGCCTTATCCGTCTCCGGGCTTACCGGACAGCGTCAGCGCACGGGCGGATCATGCGTTAAAATCCGGTTTTGATAACCAGGATCGGAAGATGCACTGGCAACCTCGGACAGCCCATTTGATGCCCGCGCGGCGCGAGACCCGCCCCGCGGCGCAGCGGCACATCCGTCACGCACGATCGTGTCGCGGAGTCTGAGCGCCGGGGAACCGTCGGCGTGAGTGCTGCCGCCGCAAAGTTTCCCCACCCTAAAGTCCGCAACCAGCCACAGGCGGACACGATTTCAGAATAGCGCCCCATGCGCCCCGTCAGCATCGGCCGGGCGGCTTGCCAGCCGCCGTGCGATGCTGACCCAAAGAGTCGTCCAACCATGAACGCACCTCAAGTTTTCGATCCTCACGGCGCCGCCACCGCCGTGGCCGCCGACATCGAACCGCGCCTGCGCGAGATTCCGTACAACTACACGTCCTTTTCGGATCGCGAAATCGTCATCCGCCTGCTCGGCGAGGAAGCTTGGGCCGCGCTTGCCGAACTGCGGGCGGAGCGCCGCACGGGCCGCTCGGCGCGCATGCTGTACGAAGTGCTTGGCGATATCTGGGTCGTGCGCCGCAATCCTTACCTGCAAGACGACCTGCTCGACAATCCCAAGCGTCGCGCGCTCCTGATCGAGGCGCTGAATCACCGTCTCGCCGAAATCGAGAAGCGCCGCCGCGCCGACCTGAGCCAGCACGGCGACGAAGCCGGCATGGACCGTTCCGCGCGCGTCGAGACGCTGGTGGCCGCCGCGCGCCGCGCGATCGATTCGTTCGCGAGCGAGTTCGAGAAGATGGCCGAGCTGCGCCGCCGCGCGACGAAGACGCTTGGCCGCTGCACGCAGAAGGACAACATCCGCTTCGACGGCCTCGCGCGCGTCTCGCACGTCACCGACGCCACGGACTGGCGCGTCGAATATCCGTTCGTGGTCCTGACGCCCGACACGGAAGAGGAAATCGCCGGTCTCGTGAAAGCCTGCTTCGAGCTGGGCCTCACGGTGATTCCGCGCGGGGGCGGCACGGGCTACACGGGCGGCGCCGTACCGCTTACCCCGTTCTCGGCCGTTATCAACACCGAAAAGCTCGAACAGCTCGGTCCGGTCGAGATGACCGAACTGCCGGGCGTCGACCGCAAGGTGCCCACGATCTACTCGGGCGCCGGCGTCGTCACGCGCCGCGTGACCGAGGCGGCCGAAGCCGCGGGCTTCGTGTTCGCGGTCGACCCCACTTCGCTCGACGCTTCGTGCATCGGCGGCAACGTCGCGATGAACGCGGGCGGCAAAAAGGCGGTGCTGTGGGGCACGGCGCTCGACAATCTCGCCTGGTGGCGCATGGTCGATCCCGAGGGCAACTGGCTCGAAGTCACGCGCCTCGACCACAACATGGGCAAGATTCACGACGTGGCCGTGGCGCGCTTCGAACTGAAATGGTTCGACGGCGAGCACGCGCCGGGCGAGAAGCTGCTGCGCACGGAATGGCTCGACATCGAGGGCAAGCGCTTTCGCAAGGAAGGCCTCGGCAAGGACGTCACGGACAAGTTCCTGGCCGGCCTGCCCGGCGTGCAGAAGGAAGGCTGCGACGGCCTCATCACGTCGGCGCGCTGGGTGCTGCACAAGATGCCCGCGCATACGCGCACCGTGTGCCTCGAGTTCTTCGGCCAGGCGCGCGAGGCGATTCCGAGCATCGTCGAGATCAAGGACTATCTCTTCGAAACTTCGAAGCAGGGCGGCGCGATCCTCGCCGGTCTGGAGCACCTCGACGAACGCTATCTGCGCGCCGTGGGCTATGCGACCAAGAGCAAGCGCAACGCGTTCCCGAAGATGGTGCTGATCGGCGACATCGTCGGCGACGACGCCGATGCCGTCGCGACCGCCACGTCGGAAGTCATTCGCATGGCCAACGGCAAGAGCGGCGAAGGCTTCGTGGCCGTGAGCGCCGAGGCCCGCAAGCGCTTCTGGCTCGACCGCAGCCGCACTGCCGCCATCGCGAAGCACACCAACGCGTTCAAGATCAACGAAGACGTCGTGATCCCGCTCAACCGCATGGGCGAGTACACGGACGGCATCGAGCGCATCAACATCGAGCTGTCGATCAAGAACAAGCTGCAGTTGCTCGACGCGCTCGAAGCATTCTTCAAGGCCGGCAATCTGCCGCTTGGCCGCAGCGACGACGCGAGCGAGATTCCGTCCGCGGAACTGCTCGAAGACCGCGTGCAGCAGGCGCTCGATCTGCTCAAGCGCGTGCGCGAGCGCTGGACCTTCGTCGGCGAAATGCTCGACATGTCGTTGCGCGAGGCGCAGCACTATCTCGTGCAGCTCGGCTACGAGGCGCTGGCGGAGAAGTTCGCCGACCGCGTCGACGCACAGCCCGAGGCCACCGTGTTCCACGTCACGCAGGACCGCACGGTGCGCATTTCGTGGAAGCAGGAGATCCGCGCGGAACTGCGCCAGATCTTCAACGGCGGCGCGTTCAAGCCGATCCTCGACGAAGCCCAGGCGATTCACAAGAAGGTGCTGCGCGGCCGCGTGTTCGTGGCGCTCCACATGCATGCGGGCGACGGCAACGTTCACACGAACATCCCGGTCAACTCGGACAACTACGAGATGCTGCAGGACGCCCACGCGGCGGTCGCGCGCATCATGAAGCTGGCTCGCTCGCTGGATGGCGTGATTTCCGGCGAACACGGCATCGGCATCACGAAGCTCGAATTCCTCACGGACGACGAGATCGCCGAGTTCCGCGCCTACAAGCAGCGTATCGATCCGCAGGGCCGCTTCAACGCGGGCAAGCTGCTCGACGGCGCCGACCTGCGCAACGCCTATACGCCGTCGTTCGGCCTGATGGGCTACGAGTCGCTGATCATGCAGCAGTCCGATATCGGCGCGATCGCCGAGTCGGTGAAGGACTGCCTGCGCTGCGGCAAGTGCAAGCCCGTGTGCGCGACGCACGTGCCGCGCGCGAACCTGCTGTACAGCCCGCGCAACAAGATCCTCGCGACCTCGCTGCTGGTCGAGGCTTTTCTGTACGAAGAGCAGACGCGCCGCGGCGTGTCGATCAAGCACTGGGACGAGTTCAACGACGTGGCCGACCACTGCACGGTCTGCCACAAGTGCGTGACGCCGTGCCCGGTCAAGATCGACTTCGGCGACGTGACGATGAACATGCGCAACCTGCTGCGCAAGATGGGCAAGAAGAAGTTCAACGCGGGCAACGCGGCGGGCATGTTCTTCCTCAACGCCACGAACCCGCAGACCATCAACCTCGCGCGCAACGCGATGATGGGCGTGGGCTACAAGGCGCAGCGCCTCGGCAACGACATCCTCAAGAAGGTCATCAGGAAGCAGACGGTGCGTCCGCCTGCCACCACGGGCCGGCCGCCCGTCGTGGAGCAGGTGATCCACTTCGTCAACAAGAAGATGCCGGGCAACCTGCCGAAGAAGACGGCGCGCGCGCTGCTCGACATCGAAGACAACAAGATCGTGCCGATCATCCGCAATCCGAAGGCGACGAATGTCGATTCGGAGGCGGTGTTCTACTTCCCGGGCTGCGGCTCCGAGCGTTTGTTCTCGCAGGTGGGTCTCGCCACCCAGGCGATGCTCTGGGAAGCGGGCGTGCAGACCGTGCTGCCGCCGGGCTATCTGTGCTGCGGTTATCCGCAGCGCGGCTCGGGGCAGTTCGATAAGGCCGAGAAGATCGTCACGGACAACCGGGTGCTGTTCCACCGCGTCGCCAACACGCTCAACTACCTCGACATCAAGACCGTGGTGGTGTCGTGCGGGACCTGCTACGACCAGCTCGCCGGTTATGAATTCGACAAGATCTTCCCGGGCTGCCGCATCATCGACATTCACGAGTTCCTGCTCGAGAAGGGCATCAAGCTCGACGGTGTCACGGGCACGCGCTACATGTACCACGACCCGTGCCACACGCCGATCAAGACCGTTGACCCGGTCAAGCTCGTCAACGAACTGATGGGCTCTGAACATGACGGTTACAGAATCGAAAAGAACGAGCGCTGCTGCGGCGAGTCGGGCACGCTGGCCGTGACGCGTCCCGATATCTCCACCCAGGTGCGCTTCCGCAAGGAAGAGGAGATCCGCAAGGGTGCGGCGAAATTGCGCGGCATTCCGCTCGTGGGCAACGCCAACGGCGTGCAGCCGGTGACGCCGCAGGAAGCGGGCGGGCAGGGCACGGCACAGGACGTCAAGATCCTGACGAGCTGCCCGTCGTGCCTCCAGGGGCTTTCGCGCTACAACGAGGACGCTGGCATCGAAGCCGATTACATCGTGGTCGAAATCGCCCGGCACGTTCTGGGCGAAAACTGGATGGCAGACTATGTCCAGAAGGCGAACAATGGCGGAATCGAGCGCGTGCTGGTTTAATGTCGGCGCGTAATAATTCCGTATGATTTCGTGACGGCGGCTTCGGGGGCGATGATGGGATGCGTATTCTGCAGTGAGGATGGCGGCGACGTGCTGTGGCAGGACGAGCGGATGCGCGTCGTGTTGGCGACGTCGGAGACCGATTACCCGGGCTTCTGCCGGGTGATCTGGAACGGTCACGTTGCCGAGTTCTCCGATCTCGCCGCGCCTGACCGGGAACATCTGATGCGCGCCGTCTACGCCGTCGAACGCGCGCTGCGTCGCGTCATGCAGCCGTCGAAGGTGAACCTGGCGAGCCTCGGCAACCAGGTTCCGCATGTGCACTGGCACGTCATTCCGCGCTATACGAACGACGCGCATTTCCCGCTGCCCGTCTGGGCGCCGCGCCAGCGGACGGTTTCCGAGGCGATGCTGGGCCAGCGCCGCGCGCAGGCCACGCTGCTGCGCGACGCGGTGCGCCATGAGATGGACCAGGCGCTGGCCTGACGCATCTCGCGCGCGCCGCGCAGAACGGGCACGAGCCCGAGGACGATCATGAGTGGACTGAAATCCGATACGCCGGTGCCGACCGGCGTCGTGGTGCACGCCGTCTCGCGTGTGCTGGAGCTGCAGTACGCGAACGGCGAGAGCTATCGCATCCCGTTCGAGCTGATGCGCGTGTATTCGCCTTCGGCGGAGGTGCGCGGCCACGGGCCGGGGCAGGAGACGCTGCAAACCGGCAAGCGCGAGGTGACGATCACGGCGCTCGAAGGTGTCGGCCACTATGCGTTGCAGCCGACCTTCTCGGACGGCCACAACTCGGGCATCTATTCCTGGGACCAGCTCTACGAGCTGGCGACGCGCCAGGACGAACTCTGGGCAGAGTACTTCGCGAAATTGAAGGCGGCAGGCGCCGAGCGCGACGCGCCGATGGCGCCTCCGCCAGCGGCGCACGGCCACTGCCACTGACGCTTCCTGTTACGATCCTGCCCCGCTGTCGGCGCGTTCCGGCGCCGACGACTATCCTCAAGACCAGACCCCCCGCGAAAGGACGAGCGCGATGAGCAAAACCCACTTCGGCTATCAGACAGTCGACGAACAGGAAAAGGCGAAGAAGGTGGCCGGCGTGTTCCACTCGGTCGCCTCGAACTACGACCTGATGAACGATCTGATGTCGGGCGGGATGCACCGTGCCTGGAAGGCCTTCACGATCGCCCAGGCCAACGTGCGGCCGGGCGCGAAGGTGCTCGACATCGCGGGCGGCACCGGGGACCTTTCGATGGCGTTCGCGAAGAAGGCCGGTCCGAAGGGCGAGGTCTGGCATACCGACATCAACGAGTCGATGCTGCGCGTGGGCCGCGACCGGCTGATCGACCATGGGGTACTCACGCCCGCGCTGCTCTGCGACGCCGAGAAAATTCCGTTTCCGGACAACTATTTCGACGTGGTGACCGTGGCCTTCGGCTTGCGCAACATGACCCACAAAGACGCCGCGCTCGCCGAGATGCGCCGTGTGCTCAAGCCGGGCGGACGCCTGCTCGTGCTGGAATTCTCCAAGGTCTGGGAGCCGCTCAAAAAAGCCTACGACGTCTATTCGTTCAAGGTGCTGCCGTGGCTCGGCGCGCGCTTTGCGCAGGACGCCGACAGCTATCGCTACCTCGCGGAATCGATCCGCATGCACCCCGACCAGGAAACTTTGAAGACGATGATGGAACAAGTCGGCCTCGATGCCGTCAAATATTACAATTTGTCAGTTGGCGTGGTAGCCTTGCACGTCGGGACAAAGTATTAGCGTTCCCAAATCTCTGTCTCTAAAGGAAATTCTGTCATGTCTGAGCCCCGCGTCAATGCTTTCTCAAAGCTTTCATTGCAGTGGGCCAGACGGATCGGAGTGCTGGCTGTCACCGGCGTGATGATTGCCGGCAGCTTCGCCTCGTTCGACGCCGAAGCCCGCCGCATGGGCGGCAGCCGCAGCATCGGCAAACAATCGTCCGTCGCTTCGCAGCGCAGCACCACGCCGCCGCCTGCGCAGCCCAACTCGCCCACGTCCTCGCAGCAGCCTGGTCAGGCGCAACGCGCCCAGCCCGCCGCGCCCGCACCGGTGCCCGCCGCAGCCGCCGCGCCCGCGCGCAATCGCTGGCTCGGCCCCATCGCAGGCCTTGCGGCCGGCCTCGGCATCGCGGCGCTGCTTTCGCACTTCGGCCTTGGTGAGGCATTTGCGGGCGCGATGGCCAATGCCATCGTGATCGCGCTGATCGCGTTCGTCGCCATCTGGCTGATCCGCAAGCTCATGAGCCGCCGCCGTGCCGTTCCGGCGGCATATCAGACGGGCGGTGCCGGCTTGCCGCCGTCGGGCGGCCTGACCCAGATGCATGGCTATCCCCAGGAGCCGCGCTATAGCGCGCCGCCCACGGGCCAGTCCCTCGCGCCGGAAGCCAATCCGCTCACCACGCCGCAGATTGCCGCGGCGCCGTCGGTCCCGGCAGGCTTCGATACCGAGGCGTTTTTACGCAGCGCGAAGGTGCACTTCGTTCGCCTGCAGGCCGCCTGGGACGCGGGCAACATGGACGACATCCGCGAATTCACGACCCCCGAAATGTTTGCCGAGGTCCGTGTCGATCTCGCGGACCGGGGTTCGCAGCCCAACCAGACCGATGTCGTGCAGCTCAACGCCGATCTGCTCGACGTGGCGGAGCAGGGCAACGAGTCCGTCGCGAGCGTGCGCTTTTACGGCCTGATCCGCGAGACACAGGGCGCGGCAGCCGAGCCGTTCGTGGAGATCTGGAATCTTTCGAAGTCGCGTTTGACCGGCGAAGGCTGGCTGCTCGCAGGGATCCAGCAGATCGAGACCCACTGAGGGTGCACTGAGGCCGCACTGGGGCGCGATTGCAGTTCGCGAACGTTACAATAGGAGCCCGCGCGGGCTGTGTTGCCCGCGCGGGTTTTCTTGTTCCCCACGCCGATGACTCTCGCCGCCAAGCCCTTCGCTGCCTCCGTCAATCACCTGCTCGCCCGCGAAACGTGGGCCCGCGAACGCCTCGCTCCCTATGCGGGAAAGACGGCGCGACTCTCGTGTCCGCCGGTCGTCCTCACGCTGCTCGTCCAGCCCGACGGCTATCTTGCCGCCGTGGACGAACTCGAGGTGCAGCACGCGGACGTCGCGCTCTCGTTGCCGGCGGGCGCGCTGTCGTCGTTCGTGCAGGGCGGTCAGTCCGCGGTGATGAAGCACGTCAAGATCGAGGGCGACGCGGAGTTCGCGCAGGTCATCGGCAAGCTTGCCGAGCATCTGCGCTGGGAGCCCGAGGAAGATCTCGCGAAGCTGATCGGCGACGCGAGTGCCGCGCGCGTTGCTTCCTTCGCGCGCGCCGCGGGCGAGCAGGCGTTGCGCACCGGCCGCAACGTACTTGGCTCGGTCACGGAATACCTGCTCGACGAAAACCCGCAACTCGTGCGGCGCGCCGAGCTGGACGGCCTGTCCGCCGAACTCTCCCGCGCGCGCGACGCCCTCGCGCGCGTGGAAAAGCGCATCGAGCGCATCGAACAAAAAACGGCTGCCGGCGGCGCTACGTCGTCAAGTGGCCCGCGCCCGACAACAGGCCTCTAGAACATGCGTTTCCTGCGTTTTCTGAAGATTTTCTTCACGGTTATCCGCTTCGGCCTCGACGAAATGATGTTGAGCCGGATCAATGACCGCCGTGTGCGGTTGCTGCTTCGCATCACCACGATCGGTCGCAAGTTCGATCAGCCGCCTGGCGTGCGGTTGCGTCTCGCACTGGAGAGTCTCGGTCCCATCTTCGTGAAGTTCGGCCAGGTGCTGTCCACGCGCCGCGACCTGCTGCCGACCGACATCGCCAGCGAACTCGCTCGCCTGCAGGATCAGGTGCCGCCGTTCGACTCCCTTGTCGCGATCGGCATTATCGAGAAGTCGCTCGGCGCGCCGGTCGACGCGATCTTCGACGACTTCGAGCGCGTGCCGGTGGCGAGCGCCTCGATTGCCCAGGTGCACTTCGCGAGGCTGAAGTCCGGGCAGCACGCGGGCAAGGCGGTCGCCGTGAAGGTGCTGCGGCCGAACATGCGGCCCGTGATCGATTCCGATCTCGCGCTGCTGCGCGACATTGCCGTGTGGGCCGAGCGCCTGTGGGCCGACGGCAAGCGCCTGAAGCCGCGCGAGGTGGTGGCCGAGTTCGACAAGTACCTGCACGACGAACTCGACCTCATGCGCGAGGCCGCCAACGGCAGTCAGTTGCGCCGCAACTTCGCGGGTCTCGATCTGCTGCTCGTGCCGGAAATGTTCTGGGAGTTCAGCACGAGCAACGTGCTCGTCATGGAACGCATGGTCGGGGTGCCGATCAGCCAGGTGGACAAGCTGCGCGCGGCCGGCGTGGACATTCCCAAGCTGGCGCGCGAGGGCGTCGAGATCTTCTTCACGCAAGTGTTTCGCGATGGCTTCTTTCATGCCGACATGCACCCCGGCAACATTCAGGTGAGCCTCGATCCGGCGCACTTCGGGCGCTATATCGCGCTCGACTTCGGTATCGTCGGCGCGCTCTCGGACTTCGACAAGAACTACCTCGCGCAGAACTTTCTCGCCTTCTTCAAGCGCGACTATCATCGCGTCGCCACGCTGCACATCGAGTCGGGCTGGGTGCCGCCCCACACGCGCGTCGAGGAGCTGGAGAGCGCGATCCGCGCCGTCTGCGAGCCGTATTTCGACCGCGCGCTCAAGGACATTTCGCTCGGCCAGGTCCTGCTGCGCCTCTTCCAGACTTCGCGACGCTTCAACGTCGAAATCCAGCCACAGCTCGTGCTGCTGCAAAAGACCATGCTCAACGTCGAGGGCCTTGGGCGCTCGCTCGATCCGGAGCTCGATCTCTGGAAAACGGCCAAGCCGTATCTCGAACGCTGGATGACCGAGCAGATCGGCCTGCGCGGCTGGTACGAACGCTTGAAAATAGAGGCGCCGCAGTGGAGCAAAACGCTGCCGCAACTGCCGCGTCTCGTGCATCAGGTGCTGCTGCATCGGCAGGATTCGGGGCATGCAGTCGGCGACGAGACGATCCGCGCGTTGCTCCTCGAACAGCGGCGCACGAACCGGCTCCTGCAGGGGCTGCTGGTGTTCGGTATCGCGGTGGGGATCGGCGTGGTGGCGGCGCGCGCGTGGATCGTGTTTGCCGTGGGTGGCTGAAGCGGCTAACGTGATTGAGGCAGCGCACTTTGTGCTGCGCGGACAAGGACACACGGCATGAACGAATCGACCCCTCCTCCGGCGCCCACCGCTCCGGAGTTTGCCACGCGCGATCCGGCGCAACCGTCGTTCTGGGACGAGCGTTTCGAGCGCGGCTTCACGCCCTGGGACCAGGCGGGCGTCCAGCCGCAGTTCGAGGCGTTCGCGAATGCCCATCCTGATGCCGCCGCGCTGATACCCGGCTGCGGCAACGCCTGGGAGGCCGGCTGGCTTGCCGGGCGCGGGCGCAAGGTGAGAGCCATCGACTTCGCGAGCGCGGCGGTTGCGAGTGCGCGCGCGGCGCTCGGCAAGCACGCGGCCGTGGTGGAGGAGGCCGACTTCTACACGTACGAACCGCCGTTTGTGCCGCAGTGGGTGTTCGAGCGCGCGTTCCTGTGCGCGCTGCCCCCCGCTCAGCGCGAGAACTATGCGCTGCGCATGGCGGCGCTGCTCCAGCCGGGCGCGTTGCTTGCCGGCTACTTTTTCATCGGCGAGGCGCAGAAGGGGCCGCCGTTCCCGATCGTGCGCACGGAACTCGATGCGCTCCTGTCACCGTACTTCACGCTGCTCGACGATCAGCCGGCCACGGCTTCGCTGCCGGTGTTCGAGGGGCGCGAGCGCTGGATGACATGGCGGCGCAACGATCTGCCTGCGCGGGCTTCCTGACCGTCCCTTGATGTCGCCGGCCGTCGCCCCAAACTAACGGGACATTGGCCACAACCGCCGCTCGCCCGGCCATTGCCGGGGCGGGGGAGCATTTGCGGCTATAATTCAAGGCTTTGCAGGCAATTACCAGAATTTCATCAGGATAGAGATCATGCCGATCTACGCTTATCGCTGCGAGTCGTGCGGCTTTCAGAAAGACGTGCTGCAGAAGATCAGCGATGCGCCCCTGTCGCAGTGCCCAAGCTGCGGCGCGGACGCGTTCCGCAAGCAGGTTACCGCGGCCGGCTTCCAGTTGAAGGGCTCGGGCTGGTACGTCACCGATTTCCGCGGCGGCAATAACGGCGGCGGCAGTGGCGCGAGCGGCGCGGCGTCCGGCGAGAAGGTGGCGACCGAGGATGCCGCCTCGTCGCCGGAAAGCAGCAAGCCGGCGGGAGAGAGCACGGCGGCGCCGGCAGCTTCGAGCGCCCCGGCGGCGAGTACGGGCTCGACGGCGAGCACGACAGGAGCCACCTGAGAAACCGCGGTCCGGTTTTCGCGAACCGGGCCGCACGAGAGCCGCGCGCTACGCCGCGGCCCCAATGGCGGTGCACATGACGACGAAGAAAGCGACGCTCAAGACGATATTCCTGACCGGCTTGCTGGTGCTGGTGCCGCTCGGCATTACGTTGTGGGTGTTGAGCCTGATTATCGGCACGATGGATCAGACTTTGCTGCTCCTGCCCGAAGCGTGGCAGCCGCGCCAGCACCTGCCGGGGCTCGGCGCCGTGCTCACGCTCGCGTTCATCTTCGTGGTCGGGCTCTTCACCCAGAATTTCATCGGGCAGAAGCTGGTGTCGTGGTGGAACGCACTGGTGCGGCGCATCCCGCTCGTGGGACCGCTGTACAGCAGCGTCCAGCAGGTTTCCGATACACTGCTTTCGAGCAACGGCAACGCATTCCGCAAGGCGCTCCTGATCGAATACCCGCGCAAGGGGTCGTGGACGATTGCCTTCCTCACCGGCATTCCGGGCGGCGACGTGGCGAACCACCTGCAGGAAGACCACGTGAGCGTCTATGTGCCGACCACGCCGAATCCTACGTCGGGCTTCTTCCTGATGGTGCCGAAACGCGAGGCGATCGAGCTCGACATGACCGTCGACGCCGCGCTCAAGTATATTGTCTCGATGGGCGTCGTCGCCCCGGCTGCGCCTGCGCGCCGTCCCATCGATCCTCCGATGTAATACCGGGCGCCGCGCCGGCTGCCCGTATGCCGTGTGCGCCCCGCCCGTTCAATTCATGCATAACGAAAGACGAACATCATGTCGATGAGATCTGAATACTGCGGTCTGGTGACCGAACAGCTGCTGGGCCAAACTGTTTCGCTGTGCGGATGGGTGCATCGCCGCCGCGATCACGGCGGCGTCATCTTCATCGACCTGCGCGATCGCGAGGGCCTCGTTCAGGTGGTCTGCGACCCGGATCGCGCCGAGATGTTCAAGGTTGCCGAAGGCGTGCGCAACGAGTTCTGCGTGCAGATCAAAGGGGTGGTGCGCAACCGTCCGGAAGGCACGGTCAACGCGAACCTCACGAGCGGCAAGATCGAGGTGCTGTGCCACGAGTTGACCGTGCTCAACGCATCGGTCACGCCGCCGTTCCAGCTCGACGACGACAACCTCTCGGAAACCACGCGCCTCACGCACCGCGTGCTCGATCTGCGCCGTCCGCAGATGCAGCACAACCTGCGCCTGCGCTACCGCGTGACGATGGCCGTGCGCAAGTATCTCGACGCGCTCGGCTTTATCGACATCGAAACGCCGATGCTCACGAAGAGCACGCCGGAAGGCGCGCGCGACTACCTCGTGCCGTCGCGCGTGAACGCGGGCCAGTTCTTCGCGCTGCCGCAGTCGCCGCAGCTCTTCAAGCAGCTCCTGATGGTGGCGAACTTCGATCGCTACTACCAGATCGTCAAGTGCTTCCGCGACGAAGACCTGCGCGCCGACCGTCAGCCCGAATTCACGCAGATCGACTGCGAAACGTCGTTCCTCGGCGAGCAGGAAATCCGCGATCTGTTCGAGGACATGGCGCGTCACGTGTTCAAGGAAACGATCGGCGTCGAGCTCGACGCGAAGTTCCCGGTGATGCAGTACTCGGAAGCCATGAGCCGCTTCGGTTCGGACAAGCCGGACCTGCGCGTGAAGCTCGAATTCACCGAGCTGACCGACGCCATGAAGGACGTCGATTTCAAGGTGTTCAGCGCACCGGCCAACACGAAGGACGGCCGCGTCGCGGCGCTGCGCGTGCCGAAGGGCGGCGAGCTCTCGCGCGGCGACATCGACGGCTACACGGAATTCGTGCGCATCTACGGCGCCAAGGGTCTCGCGTGGATCAAGGTCAACGAGGCCGCGAAGGGCCGTGACGGTCTGCAAAGCCCGATCGTCAAGAACCTGCACGACGCGGCGATCGCGGCGATCCTCGAGCGCACCGGCGCGCAGGACGGCGACATCGTCTTCTTCGCGGCCGACCGCGCGAAGGTTGTGAACGACAGCCTGGGCGCGCTGCGCCTGAAGATCGGCCATTCGGAGTTCGGCAAGGCCAACGGTCTGGTCGAGAAGGGCTGGAAGCCGCTGTGGGTGATCGACTTCCCGATGTTCGAGTACGACGAGGAAGAAAACCGCTACGTGGCCGCGCACCACCCGTTCACGAGCCCGAAGGACGAGCACCTGGAATACCTCGAAACGGATCCGGGCCGCTGTCTTGCGAAGGCGTACGACATGGTGCTGAACGGCTGGGAAATCGGCGGCGGCTCGGTGCGTATCTATCAGGAAGACGTGCAGAGCAAGGTGTTCCGCGCGCTCAAGATCAATGCGGAAGAAGCGCGCGCGAAGTTCGGCTTCCTGCTGGATGCGCTCCAGTACGGCGCGCCGCCGCACGGTGGTATCGCATTCGGTCTGGACCGCATCGTCACGATGATGGCCGGCGCCGACTCGATCCGCGACGTGATCGCGTTCCCGAAGACGCAACGCGCCCAGTGTCTGCTCACGCAGGCGCCGAGCCCCGTCGACGAGCGGCAGTTGCGCGAGCTGCATATCCGTCTGCGTCAGCCCGAGCAGAAGGCCGCGCAGTAAGCGCGCCGCGCGACTCGACGCAATGCAGAAAAGGCGCATCGTGCGCCTTTTTTGCTTTTTGCGTTACATTTCCTCCAGCGGTCCACCCACGCTCCGTCACCATGCAGAAGCCGCCGAAGATTCCGGAATCCGTACTCGTCGTCATTCACACACCGCAGCTTGACGTGCTCATCATCGAGCGTGCCGACCGCCCGGGGTTCTGGCAGTCGGTGACGGGTTCGAAGGACCGTCCCGACGAACCTTTTGCCGAGACGGCCGTGCGTGAAGTGGCCGAGGAAACCGGCATCGTCGTGGGCTCGGCGGGCGTGAGCGCAGAGGCGCTGTTCGACTGGCGCCACGAGATCGAATACGAGATCTATTCCGTCTGGCGCCATCGCTACGCGCCCGGCATCACGCGCAACACCGAGCACTGGTTCAGCCTCCAGGTGCCGCCCGGCACGCCCATTACGCTCTCGCCGCGCGAGCATCTCGCGTATCTGTGGCTGCCGTACCAGGAAGCGGCCGCGCGGTGCTTCTCGTCGTCCAACCGCGAAGCGATCCTGCAATTGCCCGACCGTCTTCGCGGAGCGCGCGCGTGAGCGATATCGACCCACGCCGTGCCGTCCGTTTGCGCGACCTGCTGCTGGGGCAGCGCTACCGCTCGCGCTATCGTTTCACGAGCGGTAACGAGGTGCGGCTGCTGGCTTCGGGCGCGGCGCTTTTCGGCGCCATGATCGAGGGCATCGACGCCGCCACGAACGACGTCGCGCTCGAAACCTACATCTTCTGCGACGACAGCATCGGCCGCGCCCTGTCCGACGCGCTCGTACGCGCCGCCGCGCGCGGCGTGCGCGTGCGCGTGATCACCGACGGCATCGGCAGTCCGCATATCGCGCTCTTCGACGCGTGGCCCGCGGCCGGCGTCGAGCATCGCGTCTACAACGCGCGCATCTTCGGCCAGTTCGGCTTCTCGCGCACGCACCGCAAGCTTGCCGTGATCGACGACCGGTACGCTTATTGCGGCGGCATCAACGTCGTCGACGATCTTTGGCAGGACGGTCACGAACTGCCGTTCCCGCGCTGGGACTTCGGCGTCGGGTTGAGCGGTCCCGTGGTCGTGGACGTGCGCGAGGCCATTGAACTGCAGTGGCGCCGCATCCGGCTCGGCCACCGGCCGCCGTTGCCGCAGCCTTCGGCGGTGCCGCGCTTTCCCGGCGTGCCCGCGAGCGCGGGCTTCATGGCGCCGCATCCCACCGGCCATGGTGCTGGCCGCCCCACCGAGGCGCTCGACGAGATGTTGCGCGAGCTTGCGCCCGTCGTGCCCCCGGGCCGTGCCGCGGGCGTCATCGAGCGCCTGCGTGCGCGTTTGCGCGCGAGCGTGCCCGACCCGCGCAACGCCCGCGTGCCGTGCGTGGCGTTCGTCGCGCGCGACAACGTCGTCAACCGGCGGGCGATCGAGAAGGCCTATCTCGATGCCATTGGCGAAGCCCGCGAGGAGGTGCTGCTCGCCAATCCGTATTTCATGCCGGGACGGCGGCTGCGCCGCGCACTCGTCGAGGCGGCGGGGCGCGGTGTTTCGGTGCGGCTATTGATAGGACGAAAAGAGTTCAAGGTCCTCGACTACGGCGTGCCCTTCCTGTATCACGCGCTGCTCACGGCGGGCGTGCAGATTGCCGAGTACGAAAAGACCATGCTGCACGGCAAGGTGGCCGTCGTCGATTCGCGTTGGGGTACCGTGGGCTCCTCGAATCTCGACGCGCTGAGCCTCGTGCTCAACAACGAGGCGAACGTGCTGATGGTGCTGCATCCGCAGATCCAGCAACTGCGCGACGCGATCCTCGAGGCGTTCGGCGACGCCACGCAGATCGACCGCGCGCGTTACGAGGCGCGCCCGGTGTTCGAGCGGGCCATGAACTGGCTGGCCTATGCGGGCTACCGCGCGGTGATGAAGCTGCTCACGGTGGGCGGCTACGACTAGGCGCACCTGCCATATGAATTAACCAGGGAGCAATCGGGGAAAAGTCCGGAGGAAAGTTCGCTTGTGCGCACCTTCCGATGCCCCAGAATTAGAGAACCGGTTAGAAATCGGTTTCTAATAAATTCCTTGTCTCACGGACGGCTGTCGCCAACAATAGTACGGCCGTTCGATTTTTACTTCAGGCCCGAACGGGTCACATCGTTACGGTAAAAAAAGCTATGCGAAAAGGCGAACAGACACGAGCCGCGATTCTGGATGCAGCACTCGACCTGGCGGGCCGGGACGGACTGGAAGGCCTGACCATCGGCCTGCTGGCGGAGCGCATGCAGATGAGCAAGAGCGGGGTCTTCGCGCATTTCGGGTCGCGCGAGGATCTGCAGGCCGAGGTGGTGCGCGAGTATCACCGCCGATTCGAGGAAGAAGTCTTCTTTCCGAGCTTGCGCGAACCGCGTGGGTTGCCTCGTCTGCGTGCGATGCTGTCGCGGTGGTTCGAAAAGCGCATTCACGAAGTCACGACCGGCTGCATCTACATCAGCGGCGCGGTCGAGTACGACGATCGTGCCGACAGCCAGGTGCGCGAGCGTCTGGTCGAAAGCGTCACGATGTGGCGCGCCGCGCTGTTGCGGGCGATTTCGCAGGCGATCGAAGAAGGGCATCTGCGCCGCGATACCGATCCGCAGTTGATGTTGTTCGAACTCTATAGCGTAACGCTCGGTCTGCATCATGATGGCCGCTTCCTGCATCTGCCGGACGCCGTCGATTATGCGTGGGCCGCGCTCGAAAAACTGATTGTTTCGTATCAGAGCCAAAGCCAGTAGCGGCTGACGGCGGCGGTTGCGTCGCGGCGGCAACAAACTGGCAACGCTCAATCTTGGGAGAGTAGAGATGGGACAGTACACCGCGCCGCTGCGCGACATGCAGTTCGTGCTGCACGAGTTGCTGAACGTGGAAGGCGAAGTGAAGCAGATGCCGAAGCACGCCGACCTCGACGCCGACACGATCAACCAGGTGCTCGAGGAGGCCGGCAAGTTCTGCTCCGAGGTGCTGTTTCCGCTGAACCAGGTCGGCGACCGCGAAGGCTGCACGTATGCCGGCGACGGCGTCGTCACCACGCCGGCGGGTTTCAAGGAAGCGTACAAGCAGTATGTCGAAGCAGGCTGGCCGGCGCTCGGCTGCGATCCCGAGTACGGCGGGCAGGGCCTGCCCGCGTTCGTGAACAACGCGCTCTACGAAATGCTCAACTCGGCGAACCAGGCGTGGACCATGTATCCCGGTCTCTCGCACGGCGCCTATGAGTGTCTGCACGCGCACGGCACGCCCGAGCTGCAGCAGACCTATCTGCCGAAGCTCGTGGAAGGCACCTGGACCGGCACGATGTGCCTGACCGAGCCGCACTGCGGCACCGACCTGGGCATCCTGCGTACCAAAGCCGAGCCGAACGCCGACGGCTCGTATGCGATCACCGGCACGAAGATCTTCATTTCGAGCGGTGAGCACGACATGTCGGAGAACATCGTCCACCTCGTGCTTGCGCGTCTGCCGGACGCGCCCCCGGGCACCAAGGGCATCTCGCTCTTCGTCGTGCCGAAGCTCATTCCGACCGTCGCGGGCGAACCTGGCGAGCGCAATGGCATCAAATGCGGCTCGATCGAGCACAAGATGGGCATCCACGGCAATGCGACCTGCGTGATGAACCTCGACGGCGCGAAGGGCTGGCTCGTCGGCGAACCGAACAAGGGCTTGAACGCCATGTTCGTGATGATGAACGCGGCGCGCCTCGGCGTTGGCATGCAGGGTCTCGGCCTTACCGAAGTCGCGTACCAGAACTCGCTCGCCTACGCGAAGGACCGTCTGCAGATGCGCTCGCTGACCGGCCCGAAGGCGCCGGACAAGCCCGCCGATCCGATCATCGTGCACCCGGACGTGCGCCGCATGCTGCTCACGCAGAAGGCCTGGGCCGAAGGCGCCCGTGCGTTCACGTACTGGTCGGCGCTGCAGATCGACAAGGAGCTTTCGCACGCCGACGAAGCCGAGCGCAAGGAAGCGGCGGATCTCGTGGCGCTGCTCACGCCGATCATCAAGGCGTTCCTGACCGACAACGCGTTCGATAGCACGAACCTCGGCATGCAGGTGTTCGGCGGCCACGGCTTCATCTCCGAGTGGGGCATGGAGCAATACGTGCGCGACGCGCGCATCAACCAGATCTACGAAGGCACGAACACGATCCAGTCGCTCGACCTGCTGGGCCGCAAGGTGCTGGGCGACATGGGCGCCAAGCTCAAGAAGTTCGGCAAGCTCGTGACCGAATTCGTCGAAGCCGAAGGCATCAAGCCGGAGATGCAGGAGTTCGTGAACCCGCTCGCCGATATCGGCGACAAGGTGCAGAAGCTCACGATGGAAATCGGCATGAAGGCCATGCAGAACCCCGACGAAGTGGGCGCGGCCGCGGTGCCGTACCTGCGCACTGCGGGCCACCTCGTGTTCGCGTACTTCTGGGCGCGCATGGCGCGCATTGCGCTCGACAAGGAAGCTTCGGGCGATCCGTTCTACAAGTCGAAGCTGGCTACCGCGCGCTTCTACTTCGCGAAGCTGCTGCCGGAAACGGCGACCTCGATCCGCCAGGCTCGCGCGGGCTCGAAGACGCTGATGGAAGTGGACGAAGCGCTGTTCTAAAAGCCTACGGGGCGCCTGCGCGGTACGCGCGGCGCTCCGCTTCTCCGATGTCCGAACGCGGCGCCGCACCGACGTGCTGCTGGCGCCGCCCTCACCCCCATTTACGCAATATCGCGCTCAACATTGCATATCCGCTGGAGGAACAACGTGAGCAATCTCAATATTCGCAAGGTGGCCGTGCTCGGCGCCGGCGTGATGGGCGCGCAGATCGCCGCGCACCTGATCAACGCCCGCGTGCCCGTGCTCCTCTTTGATCTGCCTGCGAAAGAAGGCCCGAAGAACGCCATCGCGCTCAAGGCGATCGAGAACCTGAAGAAGCTCTCGCCCGCGCCGTTCGGCGTGAAGGACGACGCGCAGTACATCACGCCCGCGAACTACGAAGACGACATCGCGAAGCTCGCCGAGTGCGACGTCGTGATCGAGGCAATCGCCGAGCGCATGGACTGGAAGCACGACCTGTACAAGAAGGTTGCGCCGCACCTCGGTCCAAACGCGATCTTCGCGAGCAACACTTCGGGCCTGTCGATCACGGCGCTCTCCGACGGTTTCGACGAGGCGCTCAAGGCACGCTTTTGCGGCGTGCACTTCTTCAATCCTCCGCGCTACATGCATCTGGTCGAGCTGATTCCGACCGCGCACACGAAGCCGGAAATCCTCGACCAGCTCGAAACCTTCCTCACGAGCGTGGTAGGCAAGGGCGTCGTGCGCGCGAAGGACACGCCGAACTTCATTGCGAACCGCGTCGGCATCTTCTCGATCCTCGCGGTGATTGCCGAGGCGAAGAAGTTCGGTCTGCGCTTCGACGAAGTGGATGACCTGACGGGCAGCCGCCTTGGCCGCGCGAAGTCGGCGACATTCCGCACGGCGGATGTCGTGGGCCTCGACACGATGGCCCACGTCATCAAGACGATGCAGGACAACCTGAAGGACGATCCGTTCTTCCCGGTCTACGAGACGCCGGCCGTGCTGGCCGCGCTCGTCGCCAAGGGCGCGCTCGGTCAAAAGACCGGCGGCGGCTTCTATCGCAAGGAAGGCAAGGCGATCAAGGTGCTCGACGCCGAGAAGGGCGAGTACGTCGACGCGGGCGGCAAGGCCGACGAAATCGTCGGCCGCATCCTCAAGCGTCCGCCCGCCGAACGCCTGAAGCTGCTGCGCGAGACCCAGCATCCGCAAGCCCAGTTCCTCTGGTCGATCTTCCGCGACGTGTTCCATTACATCGGCGTGCATCTGCAGTCGATCGCTGACAACGCGCGCGACGTCGACCTCGCGATCCGCTGGGGCTTCGGCTGGAACGAAGGTCCGTTCGAAGGCTGGCAAGCCGCCGGCTGGAAGCAGGTGGCCGAGTGGGTCAAGGAAGACATCGACGCCGGCAAGACGCTCTCGAACGCGCCGCTGCCCGCATGGGTGTTCGAAGGTGCGGTGGCGGCAAACGGTGGCGTGCATGGCGCCGAAGGCTCGT
Organism: Paraburkholderia sp. AV2; assembly: GCF_054968425.1. Taxonomy (NCBI): domain Bacteria; kingdom Pseudomonadati; phylum Pseudomonadota; class Betaproteobacteria; order Burkholderiales; family Burkholderiaceae; genus Paraburkholderia; species Paraburkholderia sp. AV2. The sequence continues at coordinate 5,422 of NZ_JBANLK010000035.1, read as the reverse complement.
GGTCGCCGGCTGCGCAACGCTTCGTGCCGCGCTCGAACCTGCCGGTGTACGAGCGCCAGGTGTTCCGCGCGGCGCTGTTCGGCGAATCGAACGCGCGCGATCCGAAGACCTGGGGCAAGACGCTGTTCGAGAATGAGCATCTGCGCGCGTGGGTGGACGACCGCGCGGGCGAGGACGACGTCGTCATCGTCTCGTACAAGAGCAAGATGAACACGATGGGCCCGGGCGTGCTCGACAGCCTCGTGAAGGCCATCGAGATCGCCGAGGAAGGCTACAAGGGCGTCGTGATCTGGCAACCGACGTCGCTGAAGCTCGGCGCGCCGGGCGGCCCGTTCTCGGCCGGTGCGAACCTCGAAGAAGCCATGCCCGCCTTCATGATGGGCGGCGCCAAGGGCATCGAGCCGTTCGTGAAGAAGTTCCAGGACAGCATGATGCGCGTTAAGTACGCGAACGTGCCGGTCGTGGCGGCCGTGTCGGGCATCGCGCTCGGCGGCGGTTGCGAGCTGATGCTGCATAGCGCGAAGCGCGTCGTGCACATCGAGAGCTATGTCGGTCTTGTCGAAGTGGGCGTGGGCCTCGTGCCCGCAGGCGGCGGCCTGAAGGAAGCCGCGTTGCGCGCCGCCGATGCGGCCGCTGCCGTGGGCGCCGCACCGAGCGATCTGCTGCGCTTCCTGCAGAAGTCGTTCGAGAACGCCGCGATGGCCAAGGTGTCGACGTCGGGCCTCGACGCACGCGAGATGGGCTACGTGAAGCCGACCGACAAGATCGTCTTCAACGTGTTCGAACTGCTCGACACCGCGAAGAAGGAAGCGCGTGCCCTGAGCGCGTCGGGCTACCGCGCGCCGCTGCGCCCGAAGCAGATTCCCGTGGCGGGCCGCTCGGCCATCGCGACGATCAAGGCATCGCTCGTCGGCATGCGCGACGGCCGCTTCATCAGCGACCACGACTTCCTGATCGCGAGCCGCATCGCCGAAGCGGTCTGCGGCGGCGACGTGGAGGCGGGCAGCCTCGTCGACGAAGAATGGCTGCTCGCGCTCGAGCGCCGCGCTTTCGTCGACCTGCTCGGCACGCAGAAGACGCAGGAACGCATCATGGGCATGTTGCAGACCGGCAAGCCGGTGCGTAACTAAGCGGCACCGCTTCAGGCACAAACCAGGCACAAACGGTACGCACAACAGGACTGGAGTATCAGATGAGCAAACAGTTGCAGGACGCCTACATCGTCGCCGCGAGCCGCACGCCCATCGGCAAGGCGCCGCGCGGCGCGTTCAAGAACACCCGCCCGGACGAGCTGCTCGTCCACGCCATCAAGTCGGCGGTGGCGCAGGTGCCGGGTCTCGACACCCGTGTGATCGAAGACGCCATCATCGGCTGCGCGATTCCCGAAGCGGAGCAGGGCCTGAACGTGGCACGCATCGGCGCGTTGCTCGCGGGCCTGCCGAACACGGTGGGCGGCGTGACCGTCAACCGCTTCTGCGCCTCGGGCCTCACCGCGCTTGCGATGGCGGCGGACCGCATCCGCGTCGGCGAATCCGACGCGATGATCGCGGGCGGCTGCGAGTCGATGAGCATGGTGCCGATGATGGGCAACAAGCCCTCGATGTCGCCGCATATCTTCGACTCGAACGAGAACATCGGCATTGCCTACGGCATGGGTCTCACGGCCGAGAAGGTCGCGGAACGCTGGAAGGTGAGCCGCGAGGCGCAGGACGCGTTCGCCGTGGAATCGCACCGCCGCGCGCTCGCCGCGCAGCAGGCCGGCGAGTTCAACGACGAGATCGCGCCGTACACGATCGTCGAACGCTTCCCGGACCTCGCCTCGGGCGAAGTGAAGGTGAAGGAGCGCCTGATGGCGCTCGACGAAGGTCCGCGTGCGGACACCTCGCTCGAAGGCCTCGGCAAGCTGCGCCCCGTATTCGCGAACAAGGGTTCGGTGACGGCGGGCAACAGCTCGCAGACCTCGGACGGCGCAGGTGCGCTGATCGTTGTTTCCGAGAAGATGCTCAAGCAGTTCAACCTCACGCCGCTCGCGCGCTTCGTGAGCTTCGCGGTGCGCGGCGTGCCGCCGGAGATCATGGGCATCGGCCCAAAGGAAGCGATTCCGGCCGCGCTGAAGGCCGCGGGCCTGAAGCAGGACGACCTCGACTGGATCGAGCTGAACGAGGCATTTGCCGCGCAGTCGCTGGCGGTGATTCAGGATCTCGGCCTCGATCCTTCGAAGATCAACCCGCTGGGCGGTGCGATCGCGTTGGGCCACCCGCTTGGCGCGACGGGTGCGATCCGCGCTTCGACGGTCGTGCACGGTTTGCGCCGCCGCAACCTGAAATACGGCATGGTGACGATGTGCGTCGGCACCGGCATGGGTGCCGCGGGCATCATCGAGCGGCTGTAAGCAGTCCGGGCGCCCCGATGACAGGCGCATCAACGACACGGTTCGCAGGCCTCGCGGTCTGCGGGCCGTTTTTCGTATCGACGAAAGGTTAGTCGGACAGATTGGAGACAAGACAATGAGCAACGAAATCCTGATCGCCCGCGACAACGGCGTGCTGACGATCACCATCAACCGGCCCGAGCGCAAGAACGCGCTCACGCCGCCGATGTACCAGGCCATGTTCGACGCGCTCAAGGACGCGCACGCCGACACCGCCGTGCGCGCGGTGCTGCTCCGCGGACATGCAGAGGTCTTCACCGCCGGCAACGACATCGAAGACTTCCTGAAGACGCCGCCCACCGGCGGCGAATCGCCCGTCATGCGCTTCCTCGACGCCATTTCGAGCGCGACGAAGCCGCTCGTCGCGGCCGTGGCCGGTCCCGCGATCGGCGTGGGCACGACGCTCCTGCTGCATTGCGACATGGTCTATGCCGCCGATAACGCGCGCTTCGCCGTGCCGTTCGCGCAGCTCGGGCTGTGCCCTGAAGCGGCTTCGTCGCTGCTCCTGCCGCGCATTGCCGGCTACCAGGCCGCGGCGGAGAAGCTGCTGCTCGGCGAGGCCTTCGACGCCGCGGAGGCCCACCGCATGGGCATCGTGAACCGCGTGCTGCCGGCCGCCGAGCTCGACGCGTTCGTGGCGGGGCAGATGGCGAAGCTCGCGGCGCTGCCGGCCGCGTCGCTGCGTGTGACGAAGGCGCTCATGAAACAGACGAGCGAGCACGAGATCAAGACGCGTATGAGCGAGGAGGGCGTGCACTTCGGCAAGATGCTGCTCGCGCCCGAGGCGCGCGAGGCGTTCACGGCGTTCCTGCAGAAGCGCAAGCCCGATTTCCGCCAGTTCGACTGACATGCGAGGCCTCGCCGGGCCTGTTTCGGCGGGGCCGTTGCCTTCTCAGGCCGTTTCGTAGTCCACGTAACCCGACTCGCGGCAGAAGCTCACGAGCCGCAGTCCGGCGCGCTTCGCAATGGCAATCGCGAGCGAGGACGGCGCGGAGATCGTCGCGACCATCGGAATCCCCACGCGCGCCGCCTTGCGCACGAGCTCGTAGCTCGCGCGACTCGACAGGAACACGAAGCCCTGCTGCGTATCGGCGCGCTCGAGCACAAGCTGGCCGATCAGCTTGTCTAGCGCGTTGTGGCGGCCGACGTCCTCGAACGCATGGAGGATAGCCCCCTCGGCATCGCACCACGCGGCCGCGTGCAGGCCGCCGGTGAGCTTCGTGAGCGCCTGATGCTGCGGCAGCTCGCGCGCGGCGCGCGCAATCGCTTCGGGAGCGAGGCGGCTCATGAAACCCGTATCCGGAACTTGTTCGGGCTCGAGGTCGAGCAGGTCGATGCTCTCGATCCCGCACACGCCACAGCCGGTGCGCCCGGCGAGCGCGCGGCGCTTCTCCTTGAGGCCGGCGAACGCCTGCTGGACGACTGTGAGATGGACTTCGGCGTGGGGCAGGTCCGAGTCCTCGCGCAGGTAGACCTCGATGTCCTGAATGTCGGCGTTGCGGCCGACGATCCCTTCCGAAATCGCAAAACCCACCGCAAACGCTTCCAGATCGCACGGCGTGCACATCATCACCGCGTGCGAGATGCCGTTGAACACGAGCGCGACGGGCCATTCCTGGCCGACGCGGTCCACGGTCGTTTCGACCGTGCCGCCGCGGTGCCGGTGTACGCGCAGTTCGACGGCGCCGGGCTGGCCTTCGGTTTCCAGTGGGTTCAAGAGTGATGCTCCATGCAGCCTTGTGCGGCGCGGCTCGCGCGCCGCGCGGAAGGTTCTAAAATACCTCAGGCGGGCGTCTCCCGCTCGCGCCCGCCAAGCGAGGATACTGCCATGTCTTTGAACGAAGCTCCGCTCCTCTTCGGGTTCGAGGTCGAATCGTCGGAAAACCTCACCTTCATTCCCATGTGCGTGCGCTTCAATCTGGATCGTTTCGGGCTGCGCATCTCGCTCTCCCAATGGCAACTGCTGCCGTGGGAAGACCGGCGCCTTCTCGCGCGCTTTCCGGTGGACGAGGACGTCGAAATCGAGCCGAACTTCGACCACGCGCTCTTCGAGATGCTGCGCACGCATGCCAATGTCGAGCCCGAATGGTTCGAGCCCGACGCGGCGCCGGCCTGGCGCGACGCGAGTGCGATACCGGACGGCATAGGGCACCAGGCAGCGCTGGCGGGTCTCGCGGTGCCGGACCTCGACGCCTGGTCGCGGCTTGCGCCGTTCCAGCGGTACGTGCTCGCCAAGCTCGCGCGCAAGCCCGAGAGCAACCACGACTTCGTGCCGGCCATGCATGAGTTCGGACTGGCGGCGCCGCTTTAGGCGCTTCCCGCCTTGGGTTCTTCCCCTTGGGTTCTCCTCTAATCGTCGGTTTTTTCCCCTTTTTTCCTCAAGCCTTGCCGATGTGTGCCGTTATCCGGTTTGGCGCAGCAGACGCCAGCCATTCGCACGCAGGTCGTTTTCCTTCGTTCCGCGCGTATCGAGCGGGGGACGAACGACGTTCGGCACACAATGAACCTTCTCTTTCCAAGACGCCAGCTCATTAATCTGGCGGTCGTTGCGGCAGCCGTCGGGGCCAATGCGTTCGTCGCCTGGACGCAGATCGGCGCGCAACGCGAGATCGACGCCCGGGCTGCCCAGGCGGCGCGCGTGAGGCACGATCTCGATCGTTTTCGCGGGGCGCTGGGCGGCGGTCTTGCCGCGTTCGGCCGCTACGAATCGACGGGCGAGACCGAGCCGGCGGACACGCGTGCGCGGCGCGCCGCGACGCTCGAGCAGGCAGCGCGTTCCGTGAGCGCCGAGCTGGCCGGCACCCCCGCACTGGGCGGCCGGTTCGACACCGTGGCGCTCGATGCGCTGGAGCTGGCGCGCGATGTCGACGGCACCTTTGCGCGCGTCGAGCAGCGGGTCGCCGACGCGCGAGCGCAGGCCAACGTCACTGGAGCGGTGGGGGGCGCCGGCCGCGCCCCCCCCCCCCCCCCCCCCCCGCGCGCCCCCCCCCC
>NZ_JBANLK010000034.1:0-78498 GCF_054968425.1 Paraburkholderia sp. AV2 | reverse complement strand
AGCTCTCCGCGTCGCCGCCGGGGGGGCGGGGGCGGGGGGGGGCCGGCCGGCGGGGCGGGCCGGCCCCCCCCCGGCCCGCCCCCCCCCCCCCCCCCCCCCCCCCCCCCCCCCCCCCCGCCGCTCGCCTTACAGTCAGCCCACGCCATGAGGCGCGCCCTGCACGATCCGCTGTGCTCTGCAACAATTACCGGGTTCGGCGCGGCGCGCGCCGCCGCCCTTTCCCTTCTTCCGCCCGAGACCGCCTTGCCCGAAACCACGTCCGCGACCCGCGAGGCGCAGTCCGCCGACGCCCCCGTATCCGCAAAGAATCGCCGCGCGATGGCCGCGGTGATGCTGGCCGTCGCGCTCGCCACACTCGACACCGCCATCGCCAATACCGCCCTGCCCGCCATCGCCACCGACCTGCACGCGGCGCCTGCGGCTTCGGTGTGGATCATCAACGCCTACCAGCTCGCCATGGTCGCCACGCTGCTGCCGCTCGCGGCGCTCGGCGACATCATCGGGCACCGACGCGTCTACGTGAGCGGGCTCGCGATCTTCACGGTGGCGTCGCTCGCCTGCTCGCTTTCGCCCACGCTCGGTGCGCTCGCCGCCGCGCGCGTGCTGCAGGGCCTCGGCGCGAGCGCGATCATGAGCGTCAACACGGCGTTGATCCGCTTCCTCTATCCGCCGCACCGGCTCGGACGCGGGCTCGGCATGAACGCGCTCGTGGTGGGCGTCTCGTTCGCGATCGGGCCGACCATCGCCTCGGTGATTCTCTCGGTGGGAACCTGGCCGTGGCTCTTCGCGGTCAACGTGCCGCTTGGCGTCCTCGCGCTCGCGTTCGCCCTGCCCGCGCTGCCGCACACGGCCAACGGAAAGCACGCCTTCGATCCCGTCGCGGCGGTCCTGAACGTCGTCGCGTTCGCCGCGCTGATCTTCGCGCTCGGCGAATCGGCGCAGCGCGCGAGCGCCGGCGTAATCGGCATTGCCGCCGTGATCGCGCTCGTCTTCGGCATGCTGCTGATCCGGCGCGAAGCGGGCCATCCGGCGCCGATGCTGCCCGTCGATCTCTTCAAGCGGCCCGTGTTCACGCTGTCGGCCTTGACGGCGATCTGCTCGTTCGCGGCGCAGGGTCTCGCGTTCGTCTCGCTGCCGTTCTATTTCGAAACCGTGCTGATGCGCAGCCAGGTGGAAACCGGCTTTCTCATGACGCCCTGGTCGGTCGTCGTGGCGGCCGCCGCGCCCATCGCCGGGCGTCTGTCCGACCGCTACCCGCCCGGGCTACTCGGCGCGATCGGGCTCGCGATCCTTTCGGCAGGCATGGCCTCGCTCGCGCTGATGGCGCCACACCCCAGCGTGGGAGCCATTGTCTGGCGCATGGCGATCTGCGGCGCGGGCTTCGGCTTTTTCCAGTCGCCCAATCTGCGCGCCATCATGTCGAGTGCCCCGCCCGAGCGCAGCGGCGGCGCGAGCGGCATCATCGCCACCGCGCGGCTCATCGGGCAGACCACGGGGGCGGCGCTCGTCGCGCTGTGCTTCGGCCTCGTGGGCCGCCACGGGCCCACCCTCGCGCTAACGCTCGGCGCCGTGTTCGCGGGCGCCGCGAGCGTGGTCAGCGGCGTACGCCTCTTCGCGCCGTCGCACCGGGCGGTGCGCGGCGCCTGAGGCATCAGGACGGAATGGGGAAACGGGCGCGCGCGCCGGTTAGCGGCTCGCGAAGTACGCTTTCACGGCGTCGACAAAGGTGTCGATATCGGCGGCCGTTACATCGAGATGCGTGACGAAGCGCGACGCATAAAGCATCTGCGTGAGAATGCCGTGCTCCTTCAGCCACGCTTCGAGCGGCGCGCAGTGTGCCTGCGGGAACTGGACGAACACCATGTTCGTGGCCTGCGACATGACCTTGACCTCGCCGATCTGCGCGAGACCCGCGGCAAGCCGGGCGGCGTTCGCGTGATCGTCGGCGAGACGCGCGACGTTGTGGTCGAGCGCATAAAGGCAAGCGGCCGCCAGCACGCCGGACTGGCGCATGCCGCCGCCCAGCACCTTGCGCCAGCGGTGCGCCGTGTCGATCAGCGCGCGGCTGCCCACCAGCACCGAACCCACCGGCGCACCCAGCCCCTTCGAGAAGCAGATCGAAACCGAATCGAAGCCCTCGGCCAACACGTTCAATGGCTGGCCCGACGCAACGGCCGCATTGAACACGCGCGCGCCGTCGAGGTGCGTGGAGAGCCCGCGCGAGCGGGCAAGCTGCGTTGCCTCGGCCACGTAGGCCGCGGGCAGCACCTTCCCGCCAATCGTGTTCTCCAATGCCAGCAGGCGCGTGCGCGCGAAGTGGTCGTCGAGCGGCTTGATCGCGGCGGCGATGCGCTCGAGCGCAATGGTGCCGTCCTCGGCATTGTCGAGCGGCTGCGGCTGGATGCTGCCGAGCACGGCCGCGCCGCCGCCTTCATATTTGTACGTGTGCGCCGCCTGGCCGACGATGTATTCGTCTCCGCGGGCGCAGTGGGCCATCAGCGCGGCGAGATTGCTCTGCGTGCCGCTCGGAAAGAAGAGGCCCGCCTCCTTGCCCGCTTCCCCGGCAACGCGCGCCTGCAGGCGCAGCACGGTGGGATCGTCGCCCCAGACGTCGTCGCCGGTTTCGGCTTGCGTCATGGCGGCGAGCATGCCCTGGCCCGGGCGGGTGACGGTATCGCTACGCAGATCGATCATGCTACGGGTTCCTTGTATCGGGCGCTCGCGTGGCGGCGGCCGGCGGCAAGCCGACCTAGCGCGGCAGCAGCGGCAGCGGGTCGACCGGCTTGCCGCCGCTGCGCACTTCGAACTGGACGCCCGCGACGCCATGCGAGTCGAGGCCCATTTCGGCGATGGGCTGGCCCTGCGCGACGACGTCGTCTTCCTTCACGAGCAGCTTGCTGTTGTGGCCGTAGGCGGTCACCACCGTATCGTTGTGCTTGATGATGACGAGCGGCCCGTAGGCCTCGATACCCGTGCCCGCGTAGACCACGCGGCCCGCCGCAGCGGCCTTCACGGGCTCGCCCACCGATCCGCCGATCAGGATGCCGGTGGACTGGCCGGGAACGAAACGCTGCACGATCGGCCCGCGCGCGGGCCAGTTGAGCGCGAGGGAAGCGTTGACCGGCGCGGGCATCGCGACGCCCGCCGCCGCTGGCGCGCCTGGCACTGCCGACGACTGCTGCGGCGGCACGGGCGAGGGCGCGTAGGCGGACGGCGGCGCCACGCGCAGCACCTGGCCGGGCACGACGGAAGCGCTGGGCGGCAACTGGTTCCAGCTGGCGATATCCTGCGGCCGCTGGCCGAAGGCATTGGCGATGCGTCCCAGCGTATCGCCGGGATTGACGCGGTAATAGCCGGCGGGTACGCCGCCGTTCGAGGTCGCGGCAGGCGCCGCCGGCTCGCCCGACCAAGGGGTGATCGTGCAGGCGCTCATCAGGAGCGTCAGGGCAGCCAACGCCGCCGCCACGCCCGGGTTTCGCCGGTATCGATTCATCTTGCTGATCCTCGCTGGTTCCTCGCGAACGGCCCCCATTATATCGCCCGCCGTTTGCCGCCCGCCGTTTGTCGACCCGTCAGGCGCCCCCTCGAAGCGGCCGGCTCTCACTTGTTGCGGCGCTCGCCTATACTGCGTCGTGCTGCTCCAGAAAAACAATGCCAGGTCTCTCGCTGCGGTGCCACGTCCGTGAGGAATCCGAGGATGAACAAAGCCACTTTCCTTTCCGTGCAACTCAGTGTCGAAGACGTCGCGGCTTCGCCTGGCCTCGTCGAATTGTTGAACAACCATCTGGTTTTTGCAGCCGACGTGGCCGAGGCCGCCGACGAACTGGTCCAGCACGCCAGCGTCGCGCGCCTGTCGGGCGGCGTCGAGGCAACCGTCGAAATTCCGGCCGTGGTGCTGGAGCGCCTGCGTGACGCGCTCGATACGCTCAGCGGCTATGACGAAACCTGGCTTTTCGCGCTGGAGCCCGGCCGTGCGCTCTTCGACGACATCGCACACCGGCGGCGCCTGTTGCATTGAGGCCAGCCCGGAGCGGACGGCGGACGGCAGCCTGCGGTTGCCCTCCCCCCGCCTGCCCCGTTTTGACAGCACGCCTGCCCCGGCGGCTCGCCTCGTTGTGAGGCGTATGACCGGCCGCCGGCAAGAGGGCGTGTCATTCTGGGGGAAACGCCGTGAAAACTTTCCTGAACCGCCGTAACGCCGTGCTCTCGGGCGGCCCGTCGCATCTCGTCGCCGTATCGCACAAAGCGCATCTGGCGTCGGCCGAAACCGTGGCCGAAGAAACGCAGTCCGAAGCACTCGAAGCCGAAGGCGGCAGCGCCGTGCGCCCGGTGCCGACACTGCGCGCGGTGCCCGTCGTGCCGTCGCAGTTGAACGGCCGCCCCGTGCAGATCGCCGACGGCGCGACATTCGCGGCGCTCGCCGCCGCGAACGAGCTCGCGACATTCCGCGTGTTCCGCAGCTTCGACTACACGGTAAGCCTGCTTTTCCACGCGCGCACGCTGAGCTATTACGTGGCGCTGCATCAGGACGGTTTGCTCTGGCGTGCGCTGAAGGCCGCCGACGTCGATGCCGCCGGGGCGGCGTTTCATCTCCTGGAGGAGCAGGCCACGCGGCTCGCGGACGGCGAAACGCGCCGCGCCTGGCTGATCGCCCAGAACGAGCAACTGGTGCGGCAAATCGAGGAATCGGAAGCGCAGGCGGAGCGTCTGCGCACGGACCTGCAGCGGCACACGGAGCAGGAGCATCGCGTGACGAGCCGCCAGCATCAGGTCCGCAAGGAGGTGGCGCAACTGGAGGCCCAGCGTATTGCTGCCCAGGCGCAACTGAACAAGACGCACCGCACGATCCACCAGCTCAGCGTGACGAGCAACGAAGGCGTGCCGCATCTGCCGGGACGCTGAAAGCGCCGCGACGGCCCGCACAAAGAGGGCCGGAGGCCGATGATCGAGGCAAAGAAAAAGCGCGGGCCGGTTCTGGACCGGGCCGCGCTCGACTGCGTACTGCGGGTACAGCTACCTCTGTCCTGCTCGTACTGCCACTTCTCTACTGCATACTGCAAGCTCTCTCTGCTCACTTCTGCACTGCAACCACTACAGCCACTGCTACTGCCACATCAACTGCCTGAGACTGCAACTTCTACGGCTGGCGCTACTGCGAGAACTTCACTGCGGGGCATTGCCACTTCTACAACTGGCGACTACTCCTGCAAATTCCAGGCGGTACTGCCGCCCCGGCCAGCCGGGCTATCCGGCAGCCGAAGCGCGCTGACCGTTACGGGGTGACGCGGGCCGGTTGCGCCGGAGCGCCCGACTCGGAGGTGCCGGCGGCAGGTGCGCCATAGCCGCTGGTATTGCCGTTGGCGAGCTTTTCCGCGCTGACGCGAGCCTCTGCGGCTTGCAGGTCTTGCGGGTAGTTCACCCGGTCGCTTTGCGGCTTGTAGCCGGCTTGCTCGAGTTCGACGAGCTGCGCGCGAACCTCGGCGCGGGTCAGGCCTTGCTGGCTCGACTGGGCGAACGAAATCGCCGGGGCGGCAAGCATGGCAGCAACAACAACTGCGGGAAGAAGCTTCTTCATGATCGGACCTCCGTCTGTTTTCTTTCGCTTCGAACACCTTGTTCGTCAGCGAGTGATGACAGTGTAGGAGTAAACCCGATATAGGGAAAACCCTTAATCTGGAAAACACCGTTGCGATTTCGGTAATAAAAAAGGTGAGTCCTGAGGACTCACCTTTCGATTCCTACAAAGACCGCAACGACAGTGCGGTTTTTGGCCGCGCGCCGCCGGTGGCGCGCTCCGCTGCCGTCAGGCCCAGTCGGCGTGGAAGCTGCCGGGCTTGTCGATGCGCTCGAACGTATGCGCGCCGAAGAAGTCGCGCTGCGCCTGCACGAGATTCGCCGGCAGACGCTCCGAGCGATAGCCGTCGAAGTAGGCGACCGCCGACGAGAACGCCGGCACCGGCACGCCGGCCGCCACGGCCTGGATCACCACATCGCGCAGCGCTGCCTGGTAGTTCGCCGCGACGTCGCGGAAGTACGGGTCGAGCAGAAGGTTCGCCAGTTGCGGATCGTTGGCGTAGGCGTCCATGATCTTCTGCAGGAAGCGCGCGCGGATGATGCAGCCCGCGCGGAAGATTTTCGCGATGGTGCCGTACTGCAGATCCCACTTGTACTCGTCGGAGGCGGCGCGCAGTTGCGCGAAGCCCTGCGCGTACGAGATCACCTTGCTCAGGTAGAGCGCGCGGCGCACCGCTTCGATAAAGGCCGTGCGGTCGCCCGTGAACGGCTTGTGAGCCGGCCCCGAGAGCACCTTGCTCGCCGCCACGCGCTGCGTCTTCAGCGAAGAGAGCACGCGCGCGAACACCGACTCGGTGATGAGCGGCAGCGGCACGCCAATGTCGAGCGCGTTCTGGCTCGTCCACTTGCCGGTGCCCTTTTGCGCGGCGCGGTCGAGGATCACGTCCACGAGATCCTTGCCCGTCTCCTCGTCTTTCTTGCCGAAGATCTTCGAGGTGATCTCGATGAGATAGCTGTCGAGCTCGCCCTGATTCCATTCGGTATAGACCTTGCCGAGTTCCTCGTTCGAAAGGCCCAGCACCTGCTTGAGCACCGCGTAGCTTTCGGCGATCAGTTGCATGTCGCCGTACTCGATGCCGTTGTGCACCATCTTCACGTAGTGGCCCGCGCCGTCAGGCCCCATATACGCGACGCAGGGCGCGCCGTCCGGCGCCTTGGCCGCGATTTCGGTGAGGATCGGCGCAACCAGATCGTAAGCGTCGCGCGGGCCGCCGGGCATGATCGAGGGGCCTTTCAGCGCGCCTTCCTCGCCGCCCGAAACGCCTGTGCCGATGAAGTGCAGGCCCGCCTTCGCGAGTTCCTGGTTACGGCGGATCGTGTCGGTGAAATGCGTGTTGCCGCCGTCGATCAGGATGTCGCCCTGGTCCAGCAGCGGTTTGAGCGCGGCGATGGTGGCGTCGGTGGGCTCGCCGGCCTTCACCATCAGCAGGATGCGGCGCGGCTTTTCCAGCGACGCGACGAATTCTTCCAGCGTATAGCTCGGCACGAGCTTGCGGTCGGGGTACTCGGCGATCAGCTCGTCGGTTCTCTCGCGGCTGCGGTTGAACACCGACACCGCATGGCCCCGGCTCTCGATGTTGAGCGCCAGATTGCTGCCCATCACGGCAAGCCCTACCACGCCGATTGGCTGTTTGCTCATGTTGTTTCTCCACTCCACTTCAGAATGACGGAGACGCCCGGGGCGTCAATCGTGCAAGCATAAGGGAAACGCCCGTGCGATGCGCGAATGCCTGCACGCGGCGCCCGGATTCAGCGCTTTCGGAACACGAGGCTGAAATTGTTCGCCGGCATCGGCACGCGCGCCTCGTAGACAAGGCCCGCCGCTTCGGCCAGCGTTTCCACGGCTTCCATGTCGCGCACGCCCCAGGCGGGATTGCGCGCGCGCAGGTCGGCGTCGAATGCCTCGTTGCTCGGCGCAGTATGCGCGCCGCCGCGCCGGTATGGGCCGTAGGTCACCAGCACGCCGCTCGTAGCAAGCCGCGTACCGGCACCTTGCATAAGTGCAAGCGCCGTTTCCCAGGGCGCGATGTGGATCATGTTGATGCAGACGATCGCGTTTGCCGCGTCGATCGGCCAGGGCTCGCGCGTCACGTCGAGGTCGAGCGGCATCAACAGATTCCGAAGGTCCGTCTGCGCGCGCCAGCCCGCGATCGACGCGCGGGCACGCGGGTCGGCGTCGCTCGGCTGCCAGAGGAGATGCGGCAGCGCGGCGGCGAAATACGCCGCGTGCGTGCCGGTGCCGCTTGCGATTTCCAGCACCGTGCCGCGCGCGGGCAGCACACCCCGCAACACGTCGAGGATCGGCGCGGCGTTGCGTTCGGCGGCGGGGGCGCTCAGGCGCGAGTCGCGTGGTTCGCGCGGGTCGGTTTGCGAATCGTTCATCGTGGTCGGGAATTTCATTGCAGGTCGATGCCGAGGCGTTCGACGAGCGCGTCGAGCGCCGCGGCGCACGGGGCCTCGACCTTGAGCGCGAGGAGCGGGTCGGCGCGCGTACGCCCGAGGTTCACGGCCGCGACCGGCTTGCCGCGCTGCTGCGCCCATGCGCAGAAACGGTAGCCCGAAAACACCATCAACGACGAACCGACGACGAGCACGGCATCCGCCTCGTCGAGCGCCGCCGAGGCCTGCGCCACGCGCTCGCGCGGCACGTTTTCGCCGAAGAACACCACCGAGGGCTTGAGCATGCCGCCGCAGGCGGCGCATGCCGGCACCACGAACGGCAGGTTGCCATCGAAGTCGAGATGGGCATCGCCATCGGCGGCGGGCTGGGCGATCGAGGCCGCCACCTCGGGGTTGTTCGCTTCGAGCAGCGGCTGAATCGACGCGCGCGTGTAGTGGGCGCCGCAGTCAAGACAGTGCACGTGACCGATGCTGCCGTGCAGCTCGACGACGTCGCGGCTGCCGGCGCGCTGGTGCAGCCCGTCCACGTTCTGCGTGACGAGCGCGCCCACGTAGCCGGCGGTTTCGAGCCGCGCGAGCGCGCGGTGCGCGCCGTTGGGCTGCGCGAGCCCCACGGTCGGCCAGCCGAGCAGGCTGCGCGCCCAGTAGCGGCGGCGCCACGCTTCCGAGCCGAGGAACTCCTGCAGCGTAATGGGCGGCGAGCGCTTCCACGCACCGTTTTCGTCGCGATAGCCGGGGATGCCGGAGTCGGTGCTGATGCCCGCGCCGGTCAGCACGAACAGGCGCGGATGGCGCTCGACGTAAGCCTGCAGTGCGTCAAGCGCGGCAAGGTCGAGTGCGGGAGCCTTGAGCGGGATGAATTCGGGCGAAACGGATTCGGTCATGACGGCCTGGCTGGAACTTTGGGCTTGCGTTTGCGCCCCGCCGCGCGGCGGGCGGTCTCGCGCGCCTCCCATGCGGCCAGCTCGGCGCGCCAGCGGTCTAGCGCCTCGTCGTAGAGGTCGAAGATGCAAGGGTCGCAGCCGCTGTGGCAGCAGGCGTCGTTGTCGGGACGCTCGGGCGGTTCGGGGCGCGGGTCGTCGTCGGGACGCGGGGGCTTGGGCATGAGCGCGGGCGTCGTGGCGGATCGGCGTCCAGTATACGTAACCTCGCGTAACCTTGCGCGCCCTCGCCGCAGAGTGTCGCGCCGCCTAGCCGCGCCCGACGAACGGCATCTTCGTGGCCATGATCGTCATGAACTGGATATTCGCTTCGAGCGGCAACTGCGCCATCTGCAGCACCGCGTCGGCCACCCGTTCGACATCCATGAGGGGTTCGACGGCGATCTCGCCGTTCGCCTGCGGCACGCCGCGCGCCATGCGCTCGGCCATTTCGGTGGCCGCATTGCCGATGTCGATCTGTCCGCACGCAATGTCGTAGCGGCGCCCGTCGAGCGAGACCGACTTCGTGAGCCCCGTGATGGCGTGCTTCGTCGCCGTGTAGGCGATGCTGTAAGGCCGCGGCGCATGCGCCGAAATCGATCCGTTGTTGATGATGCGGCCGCCGCGCGGCGTCTGCCGCTTCATGAGCCCGAACGCGCCGCGCGTGCAGAGGAACACGCCGGTCAGGTTCGTATCGACCACGGCGCGCCAGTCGGCCACCTCGATTTCGTCGATGTCGACCGGCGGCACGTTGCGCCCCGCGTTGTTGAACAGCAGATCGAGGCGGCCATACTGCGCGCGGATGGTCGCGAAGAGGGCATCGACGGCCGCGGCATCGGTCACGTCGCAGGGCACCGCGAGCACCGTCTGGCCGGCTGCCGCGGCTTCGTCGGCGAGTGCGCGCAGCGGTTCGGCGCGCCGCCCCGCCAGCACCACGGTAAAGCCGTTCGCGAGCAGCTTGCGCGCGCAGGCGCGCCCGATGCCGCTGCCCGCGCCCGTGACGAGCGCAACCTTGCGTGGCGAGGTGGCCTGGGAGGCGGTCTGGGATTCGTTCATGATGAGTTCCTTGCCTGGGGTTATCGAACGTAGACGCATGGACACCCGCGGTCTCGTCAGACCCGGAAGTCGGCGGCCATGTCCTCGTCGCTGCGCGCGAGAATCTTGCCGCTGCGCGCGGCCTTCAGGAAGACGTCGTAGTCGCGCTCCACCTGATCCGCATAGGCGAACGCATAGCCCACGAGTGCCTCCGCGAACTGGTCGTGGCGGCCGATATACGCGGCGATTTCGATAGCCGTGTTGCCCGACTTCGCGTGCGCGCGCGCCATCGCCCAGCCGCACAGGCGCGCGTAGCCTTCGAGCAGCGTGCTGTCGAGCAGTTCGAGCTCGACCGAAAGCTTCATGTCGCGCAGTTGCCGGAAGTAGAAGTGGCGCTCCGAGGGCCCTGTGGACCAGCCGAGGAAGATGTCGCTCGCCGCCTGCAGAAGCCGCTGGCCCTGCACGACGCGCGCCCCCTCGTGCCGGAACGCGGGCGATTTGTAGAACTGCTGGATCACGGACCGGCGCGCTTCCTTGATCTGCAGGAAGAGCGGCTTGTCGTGGTGGTCGGTCAGGAGCGCGACGAGGCAGCGCGTGCCCACGCTGCCCACGCCCACCACCTTGAATACGAGGTCCTGCAGCGCAAAGTGATCGAGCAGTTCGCGCCGGTCCTGCGCGAGGGTCTTCCTGTAAGCGTCGTACATGGGCTCGACGAGTTCGCGCCAGCCGCCGATCCTGAACCAGTCGTCCTCGGCTTCGAACAGCGTGTTCGCGCCGTGCACGTGAAAAAGCGCGGGCGGCGTGTCGCGCATCGTCCAGCGGCCGTCGGCATCGCGTTCGGCGAGCTTGTCGAGCATGCTTTCATGGGTGCGGCCCGCCGCCTTCTCCATGCCGCGCCGGATCAGGCGGCGGCCTTCCGGCGTGAGCGCCGTCTCGACCATGCGGTCGAACGTGATCCTGTCGTACCAGAGATCGAGCGCGCCGAACTCGGCGTACTGGCTCATGCGGTCGCGGTAGGTGGTGACCGCGGCCGCCACGAGCGCCTCCGCAACGCCGCGCGAGTAGCGCATATGCCGCGCGGCCACGACGAGGCTCGCCGTGAGGCGCTTGAGGTCCCACTCCCAGGGACCGGGCGCGGCTTCGTCGAAGTCGTTCAGGTCGAACGCGAGCTGCCGCTCGGGCGTGGCGAAACCGCCGAAGTTCATCAGATGCCCGTCGCCGCAGATCTCCATCGCCATGCCGGTATTCGGCACGAGCGAAAGGTCGTGTGCCTGCAGGATCGCGCTGCCGCGAAAGAACGTGAACGGCGAGACGAGCATGCGCCCGTAGCGCAGCGGCACGAGGTTCTGCACGCGGCCCTCGCTGTTTTGCCGCAGCAGGTCGAGCGGATCGCGATCGAGCTCGCCGATATGCCGATGGCTGGAACGTTTCACACGCTCGCGCACGGCACGGCCGGCCGCCTCGCGTTCAGCAATGGTGCTCGTACTCATGAACGTCTCCGGTTCCTTTCGATGTCACGATTCGCCATGCATGGACGCGCGCTCCTGCGGCCCCTCGCGTGCGCCACCTCTCGGGCACTATTTAAGCGTGCAGGCCGCAATCGCGCAAGCCGGATGTCGCGATGCGACCGCGCAGACGCACCCGGAACGCCCTTCATATACCTTGCGCCGTGATGCCGCTCACCGTCGCCCGGCGCGGCGCGAGAACCGGATGGATTCCGGCGGCCGCCCAACCAACCATAAGCTTCCCTTGATGATCGCGCCGATAAACTTTAACTGTCGATAAGCGGCGCGCGCCCCTATGCTCGAACCATCGTCCGCCGCGCGCATGACGGACAAGCGGTTCTCAACGTCATTGGGGTTTCACCATGAAGATCTGCATCTTTGGAGCGGGCGCGATAGGCGGCATGATGGGCGTGCAGCTCGCACGCGCGGGCGCCGACGTGAGCTTCATCGCGCGCGGCCCGCACCTGGCCGCCATGCGCGAGCGCGGCGCACGACTTCTTATGGATAACGAAGAATATGTCGCCAACGTGCGCTGCACGTCCGATCCGCGGGAGCCTGGCGTGCAGGACGTCGTCATCATCACGCTCAAGGCACATTCGGTGGCTGGCGTGATCGACGCCATGGAGCCGTTGATCGGCAAGCACACGGCCATCGTGACCGGCACCAACGGCATCCCTTACTGGTACTTCCACGAACACGGCGGCAAGTTCGAGGGCACGCGGCTTAACAGCATCGACCCGGACGGCTCGCAATGGACCCGCCTCACGCCCGAGCGCGCGATAGGTTGCGTGCTCTATCCGGCTGCCGAAATCGCAGCCCCCGGCGTGATCCGCCACGTCTACGGCAAGAAATTTCCCATCGGCGAACCCTCGGGCAAGCGCACGCCGCGGCTCGTTCAGTTGCACGAAATCATGCAGGCCGCCGGCTTCGAAGCCCCGATTCGCGAGAACATCCGCGACGAAATCTGGCTGAAGCTGTGGGGCAATCTCTGCTTCAACCCGATCAGCGCGCTCACGCATGCGACGCTCGACATCATCGCGTCCGACCCGGCCACCCGCAACGTCGCGCGCACCATGATGCTGGAAGCGCAGCGCATTGCCGGGCAGTTCGGCGTGCAGTTTCGCGTGGACGTCGAACGGCGCATCGACGGCGCCGGCGCGGTGGGCGCGCACAAGACCTCGACCCTCGTCGACCTCGAAAACCGCCGGCCCATGGAGATCGATCCGCTGCTGACCGTGGTGCAGGAGATGGGCCGGCTGGTCGGCGAGCCCACGCCCGCGATCGACGTCGTGCTCGCGCTCGTCAAGCAACGCGAGCGGATGGCGCTGCAAGCCGCGTAATGCGAGGCAGGCGGCTGCGCGTGGTCGGCGCGGCCGCCGATGGGCCTACAGTCGGCCCCCGATCAATCAATGCTCACCTCGTCAGGTGCCGGCGCGTCGGCGCCGGCTGGCATCGCGCCGCGTCGCGCGCCGTCCTGCTCGTCCGCCGCCGATCCATCGGTGACGAACTGCGTCCACGCGGCCTGAGCACAAGGACGCAGCGAACGATGACGGCGGCGCACGAGCATCGTGTTCACGTTAACGACCGGATGCAGCACGCGCGCAACGAGCGAGCCCGGCGGCGCGGGCCAGTGGCAGGTGGCATCGGCCGGATCGACGGCGTGGGCATGGCCCGCGCAAACCGGCAGCACGCCGATGCCCAGCCCTAACTGCGCCATACGCGCCACGCCCTCGACATGCGCAAACTCCTGCACGGGCTTGCCTTCCGGTCGGCAACCCGCCAGCGCACGCATCACGGCACCGTGACACCCCGCGTCGCGATTGAGCGTCACGAGCGCTTCGTCGGCAAGATCGCTCCAGCGCAGCGTGCCGTGCTGGGCGAGCGGATGACGCGGCGGCAGCACGGCGCACAGCGGCGTTGCGGCGAGCGGCTGCACTTCGAGGCTGCCGTCGCCGGCAAAAGGCATCGTTTCGGCGATCACGCCGAAGTCCGCTTCGCCCTGTTCCACCGCGTGAATGACGGCAGCCTGCGGCAAATCCTCGAGCTGCATCGTGAGATCCGGAAACGCCGCCGCGCAGCGCGCGAGCGCAGCCGGCACCCAGCCCGAGGACAGCACCGGATTGCTCGCCACGAGCACCACGCCGCTATGCGACTGATGCGCAGCGCGGCCTTCGTTGAGCGCCATGTCGATCTCGTCGAGCAGACGGCCGATGCGCCGCTCGAAGCCACTGCCGGCGACCGTGAGCTCGACCTGGCGCGTGGTGCGGTCGAACAGTTTCAGTTCGACCGCCTCTTCGAGATCGCGCACGCAGCGGCTCACCGCCGACTGCGTGAGACCGAATTCGCGCGCGGCGCGCGTGAAGCTGCGCGCCCGCGCGACGGCCACGAATACCTTGAGTTGCTGAAGCGATACGTTCATCGACATCTCTTGCTCCTTGGTTCCGGCGCTTTTTCGCACGTCTCACGCACTACATTCGGAGTCCTTTATACTTCACGCCAGGGTCATTGCTGAATGACTCACGATTAGATGTTGTTACCATGGCAATTCACGTTCCTTTATGGATCGGCCATGACCATGCGAAACGCCACGCTGCGCCAGTTGAAAGTCTTCGAAACCGTGGCGCGTCATCTCAGCTTTTCGCGCGCGGCCGAGGAGCTCCACCTCACCCAGCCAGCCGTTTCCACGCAGGTCCGCCAGCTCGAAGACCATGCGGGGCTGCCGCTTTTCGAGCAGCTCGGCAAGAAGATCTACCTCACGCCGGCCGGCAGCGAAATGCTTCACTACAGCCGCACGATCATCCAGCAGTTCCACGAGGTCGACGAGGCAATGGGCCAGTTGAAGGGCATTTCGGGCGGCAAGCTCAACGTTGCCGTCATCAGCGCCGGCGACTACTTCTTCCCCCGCGTGCTGGCCGAATTCACGCGGCGCTATCCGGGCGTGCAACTCAATCTCTCCGTGCATAACCGCGAGCAACTGCTGCAGCAACTCGCGACGAACCAGACCGATCTCGCCGTGATGGTGCGTCCGCCGCATGGCGCGGACGCCATCAACGAAGCGTTTGCGCCGCATCCCTACGTGATCGTGGCCGCGCCCACTCACCCGCTCGCGCACCGGCGCGGCATCCCGCTCGAGGCGCTGGCCAACGAAGCCTTCGTCGTGCGCGAGCGCGGCTCGGACACGTGGAACTCGATGGAAGAAGCGTTCGCCGGCAAGCTTGCGAACCTCAAGATCGCCATGGAGATCAAGAGCACGGAAACCATCAAGCAGGCCGTGATCGCCGGCATGGGCATCGCTTTTCTCTCTGCGCACACGATCAGCCTCGAACGGCAGGTTGGGCATCTGACCGTGCTCGACGTCGAAGGCTTCCCGGTCATGCTCAACTGGTATGTCGTGCATCGCAAGAACAAGCGGCTGCCGCCTGTCGCCCTCGCGTTCGAGCGCTTCCTCATGGAAGAGGGCGCGCAGCTCATCGAAAACATCACCCGCGTCTCGGAATCGAGCTTTCATAGGTAAGGCGTTGTGGGTCGGGACGGTTCCTGTGGCGATCGCGGATTCCTCAGACAGCGTCTTCGGCCACGGCGTTCACCCGCGCGTCGGCTCGCACTCCGGCTAGCGTATTGACCAGCGTGCCGATACCCTCGATCGTGATTTCGACCGTTGCACCCGCACCGATCGAACCGACGCCCAGCGAAGTGCCGCACGCAATCACGTCACCCGGTTCGAGCGTGAGATCCTGCGAAATCAGGCTCACCTGCTGCGCCGGCGTGAACACCATGTCGTCGAGGGGATAGTTCTGGCGTTCGACGCCATCGAGCCGCGTCACCACGCGTGCACGGCGCCAGTCGAAACCGGAGACGATAGCCGGCCCCATGCAGCAGAACGTATCGAACCCCTTGGCGCGGCACCACTGCGGAAAGTGCGGGTTCTCGGCCACGAGGCTCGCTGCCGTAACGTCGTTGACGATCGTGTAGCCGAAAATCGAAGCTTCGGCTTCGTCCTCGCTCACGTTGCGGCAGCGCCTGCCGATCACGATGCCGAGCTCACCCTCGAAGACGATCTTGCCCGAATAGTGCGGAGGCCGAAGTATCGGCGCGTCCGATCCGATCACCGACCCGGGCGGTTTGAGCAGAAAGAGCGGATGCGAAGGCACCGGCTTCTCCAGCTTCGCGGCCAGCGCGCGAAAGTTGTTCCAGAGGGCAATCACCTTGCCCGGCGCGCACGGAGCAAGCGGCGTCAGCGTACGCAGCGAAAGCACCGCGCCGGTCCGCATAGGTTGATCGAGTCCGTCGTACTCGTGCAGATTGCCGTTCTCCACTTGGCCGAACACGATACTGCCGTCGTTCGCCATCAAGCGCATCCAGGTGTTCATGCTTCGCTCCCTCGTTGCCGTGCATGACGGCCAGGTGTTCGGTTCGCCGCTTTTTTCCCGCTTTTTCCCGTGTTGTTCAAATGGCGCCCGCAACGCGCAGCGCCGTGATTTCGTCGTGCGAGTAGCCGAATTCGGCCAGGACTTCGTCCGTATGTTCGCCAAGCAGCGGCGAACGCAGCACTTCGGTGGGGCTGTCCGAGAGCTTGATCGGGTTGCCAACGGTGAGGTACTTGCCGCGCACCGGATGATCGACCTCGACGATCGTGCCGCTCGCGCGCAGCGAGGCGTCGGTGGCGATCTCCTTCATCGAAAGAATCGGGCCGCACGGAATGTCGTAGCGGTTGAGCACGGCCATCGTCTCGAACTTGCTGCGCTTCAGGGTCCAGCCCTCGATCTCGTCGAAGATCGCCTTCAGGCGCGGCAAACGCGCATTCGGCGTGGCGTAGTCCGGATCGTCGATCCATGCCTCGCGTCCGATCAGCTTGCAGATGCGCTCCCACACCGGCGCCTGCGCAATGAAATAGATATACGCGTTCGGGTCGGTCTCCCAGCCCCTGCACTTGAGGATCCAGCCCGGCTGCCCACCGCCCGAAGCGTTGCCCGCGCGCGGCACGGCTTCGCCGAACGCCGCGTTCGGATACTGCGGGTACTCCTTCATCACGCCTGTGCGCGCGAGCCGCTGCTGATCGCGCAGTTTTACGCGGCACAGGTTCAGCACGCCGTCCTGCATGGCGGCAAGCACCTTCTGGCCGCGTCCCGTATGCACGCGCTGATAAAGCGCCGTGACGATGCCGAGCGCGAGATGCAGGCCCGTGCCGCTGTCGCCGATCTGCGCGCCGCTGACGACCGGCGGGCCATCGTCGAAGCCCGTCGTGGAAGCCGCGCCGCCCACGCACTGCGCCACGTTCTCGTAGACCTTGCAGTCTTCGTAGGGACCGGGGCCAAAGCCCTTCACCGAGGCGACGATCATGCGCGGATTCAATGTCTGGATGCGCTCCCATGAAAAGCCCATGCGTTCGAGTGCGCCGGGCGCGAAGTTCTCGACGAGCACGTCGCAATCGCGGATCAAGCGCTCCAGTACGCCCTTGCCTTGCGGGTGTTTCGTATCGATCGTGACGGAGCGCTTGTTGCCGTTGAGCATCGTGAAGTAGAGACTGTCCGCGTCGGGAATGTCACGCAGTTGATCGCGCGTGATATCGCCGGCGCCCACGCGCTCCACCTTGATGACGTCGGCACCGAACCACGCGAGCAACTGCGTGCAGGTCGGACCCGACTGAACGTGCGTGAAATCGAGAATGCGCACGCCATCCAGTGCCTTGCCCATGTCATGCCTCCTTGTCGGTCGTGGCCGGGCGAGTCGTCGAAAATCGATAGGAACCGCTGTCGCAGGTCAGCGCCGGCCTCGAGGCCAGGTGTGATCGCGTCGATGATTAATACGGTATGTGATATATCAAATCATGGCAAGCGGGAGCCCCCTCTCGTCACGGTTGCCGGGAATACGCGGCAAGGCCTTATCCAGACTGGGTTCGGTGCGATTTCTCGCTGCCATGTTGCGACGCACACTCGGGAAAATCCTGGGCCGCCCCTCCCCGGAGCGCGAGCCGTAAACGCGGAACGGGAAACCCGCGGGTCTCCCGTTCCGCCATGCTGCCGGTCCGGCTGCTACCGGGCTGCCACCCGGCTGTTGCCCGTTACGCCCTCCTCAGTCGAGGAAATCGCAGTACTTTTCCACGTGCGCGGCAAGATCGAGCGAATGCTGGCGCACGAGCTTTTCGGCCCGTTCGGTGTCGCGCTTCTCCAGCGCCTCGATGATGCGCAGATGATCGACGATCGAACGCGACGCACGATCGCTCTGCGAGATCGTCAGGCGCCGGATGGCGCGCACGTGCACGAAGATGTTCTTGATGGTGTCGAGGATCACCTGCGACTTCGAAAGCTCGACAATCGCCTGGTGAAACGCGATGTTGGCGTCCGAATACTCGGCAATATGCTCGGCAGGCGTGCTGTCGCGAAAGTTGTCGAACATGTGGCGCAGTTTCGCGATTTCCTCGTCGCTGGCGTGGAGCGTGGCGAGACGCGCGGCCATGCTCTCCAGCGCGGCCCACATCTGGATCATCTCCACGATCTCGCGCTTGCTCTTGCGCACGATATAGATGCCGCGGCGCGGCACCATGCGCAGGAAACCCTCCTGTTCGAGCAGCGTCATCGCCTCGCGCACCGGCGTGCGGCTCACGCCCAGCGTTTCGCTAAGCACGCGCTCGTCGAGGCGGATTTCCTCGCGCGATTGATAGATGTCGGCGTCGGCGATGGCCTGGCGCAGCATGGCGTAGGCCTGGTCGCGCAAGCTCAGTGTCGCGCTGATCGGTTGCAGCGCCAGCTTGAGCGGCGCCGGGGAAGATCGAGTGATGGCTTCAGTTCGAAGTTCTGACGACATTCATTGCCTCTTTACGGACCTGCTGACGATACATCGGCGTGGCGGCCGGCGCCTCGCCCAGACCGACGAACCGGCCGTGATCCGCAGCCCGCTCGACGACCGATTTCGGCAGCCGCGCGGCAATCAGCCAGGTAGCGGCGGCGCCAAGGCCCAAGGCAGCCACGCCAACGAGCGCGAGAGACGCGTAATCCATGTGAAGCTCCACGAGATTGAGTCATGCAATGACTCAATCCTATGATGCACTGCGGCAAAAATAAATATTCCGTATGTGATATATCATACGCTGTCGCTTGCCCGCGACAAAGGCTTCGATGGATGTCCGCCTGGCGTCTCTTCCGGCCGGGTTCGTCCGATAAACAACCCATCCTGGAGGAAATCGCCCCCGGCGGCAAGGGGCCCGATGCCGGGCAGACGCCCGGCATCGGTGGCGGGAACCGCGTCAGAACTTGTGACGCAACCCCAGGTTGAACATCGTCTGCGTGCTCGTGCCCGGATAGCCGTACGAGCCGATCGACGCATCGGCCGGCGCCGCTCCGCCCGAGCCGTCGCCCGTTTCGCCGCTCGCGTGCTGCCAGGCGGCCGTCATGTAGAGGTCGGTACGTTTCGAAAGGCTGTAGTCGGCGCCGATCGACACCTGATGGTAGTTCGCCGAGGTGTCGCCGTTGGAGTGCGTATAGCTATAGCCAATGCCGAGCAGCAGAACCGGACTCAGGTGATAGTCCACGAAGCCCTGGCCGGTGTTGTACTTCTCGGTGTCGTGGAACACGGAGCTGGCATCCGGCGCGTACTGGGCGTTGCTGTAGCCGAGGCCCATCGTGAACCGGCCGATCTCGTACTGCGCGGCGGCGCGCGCGATCGCCAGCGAGTGCGCCGAGACATAGCCGGCGTTGATCGGCCCGTCGAAGGTGCCGTCCGAGGTGCCGGTCCAGCCGTCCGTGCGAATGCCCAGCGCGGCCTGGCTGTTGGCCGCGTAGAAGTAGCCGCCCGCGAACCCGACCGGCCCGTTGTTGTAGGCCACGGCCGCCGCCCAGGACTGTTCGGCGCCCGTTGCGCCGGCCACGCCGCCGAACGCATACATCGTTTCCGCCTGGAGTCCGTTGAAGGACGGCGTGGTGTACTTGACCGAGCTGTTCACGCGAAAACTGTTGTCGTAGTTGTCGACGTCGCCTGGCGTGGCGAAGGCCGAGCCGAAATAGTTGTCGGCCGTGATGCCCTGGACGAGGTCCACCAGCGGATCGTACTGGCGGCCGAGGGTGAGCGAGCCGTACTGCTCCGCAGTCAGCCCGACGAAGGCCTGGCGGCCGAACAGCCGGCCGTCCTGCTCGCTGCCGCCCGTAGACGGATTGAAGCCGCTTTCGAGCAGGAAGATCGCCTTCAGCCCGCCGCCGAGATCTTCGGCGCCCTTGAGGCCCCAGCGCGACCCGGAAAGATTGCCCGAACTGCTGTTGCCGAGCGACCACTGGTTCGCGTTGCCCTGGGCGTGATTGATATAGGTGAGGGAAGTATCGATGGCGCCGTACAACGTCACGCTGGTCTGTGCGTGGGCCACGCTGGCGGCGCCGACCAACGCCAGCGAAAGAGAAGTCAAGGCGATTCTTTTCACGTCGCTCTCCCTTCTGGCTTGTTGCTCCTCCAGTTACCTGAGACTACCTCTCCCGGGCGGCGAAGTAAAAAAATTAAAGGTGATGTCTCAAATTGTTAACAGCCGCGCGGCCACCGCCTGGCTGGGTCCGACCCCAACCGGTCCGATTTGACCGGCTGGGTCAACCACATCGCGCTCTGAAGCGTTTGCTGACTTTTACCAGTCCATTACCAGACGTTTACGCGGATGTTGAGCCGATGTCGACCTCGGGTGCCGGACCCTGCCATGCCTGACTCACGATCCTCGCGCGCGGCGCAGGCCACCGCCGCGTTGCGGCGTCGCTTCGCCGCCTTGCAACCTCAGCGCTTCGTCGCGCCCGCCCTCG
Source organism: Paraburkholderia sp. AV2 (assembly GCF_054968425.1). Lineage (NCBI taxonomy): Bacteria > Pseudomonadati > Pseudomonadota > Betaproteobacteria > Burkholderiales > Burkholderiaceae > Paraburkholderia > Paraburkholderia sp. AV2. The sequence goes on along the minus strand of NZ_JBANLK010000034.1, from coordinate 58,293 downwards.
CGCTCGGCATCTGCGCGCTCCTGCTCGTGGTGTTCCAGCACCTCTCGCAATCCGTCAATTACCGGTCGGTCGCGCATCAGCTCCAGCATCTGGCGCCGTCCGAATGGACCGGCGCGCTGGCGGCCACCGCCATCAGCTTCATCGCGCTCGTCGGACGCGACGCCGTCGGTCTGCGCTACCTCGGCGCCCGTGTCTCGCGCGGCGCACTCTGGGTCGGTGCGATCGCCGGCTCGGCGCTCGGCAACGTCACCGGCTTCGGCGCGCTCACGGGCGGCGCCGTGCGCTGCCGCGTCTATGGCGGTGCGGGCGTCACCGCAGCCCAGATCGGCCGCATGACCGTATTCACGAGCGTCACGCTCGCGTTCGCCCTCGCGTTGATGACGGCGCTCGGCATGGCAAGCAATGCCGGCACGCTCGCCGGCCTGCTGCACCTCGCGCCTGATACGCTGCGCGGGATCGGCGGCGCGCTGCTCGCGCTCGGCGCCGCGCTCATTGCCGCCTGCCCGGCGCAAGCGCGCGAGATCGAGCCGTTCGGCCGCGCCGCCCTGCGCTTTTCCGTTCCCGCGCGAGGCGATCTCGTCGCCCAGTTGCTGCTCGCCGCGCTCGACGTCGCGGGCGCCGGGCTCGCGCTCTGGTCGGTGATGCCGCACGCGCAGGTCGGCTTCGGCAGCTTTCTGACCGTCTACTGCGCGGCCATGCTGCTCGGGATGATCGGCCACACGCCGGGCGGCATCGGCGTGTTCGAGGCCGCGATGGTGTACGCGCTCGGCCCGGACGTGTCCACCTCGCCCGTGCTCGCCGCGCTGCTCGCCTACCGCGCGATCTACTTCGGCGCGCCGCTCGCCGCTTCGGCCGCGTTGCTCGCGGCCTTCGAAGGCCGCGCGCTCGCGAAGCCGCTCGGCACGACCCTCGCGCGCCGCGGCGCCGACGGTGTCTCGCAGCTCGCGCCGCTCTTTCTCGCGATCGTCACCTTCGTCACGGGCGGCATGCTCGTGATCTCGGGCGCGACCCCCGCCTTCGAGCACCGCATCGCCATGCTGCAGACCTTCCTGCCGCTCTGGGTGCTCGAAAGCTCGCAACTGCTCAGCAGCCTGTTCGGCGTGCTCCTGCTGTTCGTGGCGCGCGGCCTGCTGCGGCGTCTCGACGCCGCGTGGTGGCTAGCACTCCTGATCGCTTTCGCCAACCTCGCGCTTTCGCTGACCAAGGGCCTCGCGTTCGTCGAAGCCGGCGTGCTGGGCGTGCTCATCGTCCTGCTGTTCGCCACGCGCGGCCGCTTCAACCGACATTCGTCGCTGTTCGCCGAGCGCTTCACCCCGGGCTGGCTCGCCTCGGTGGCCTGCGTGATCGCGCTCGCCGTGTGGGTGCTCTTCTTCGCGTTCCGCGACGTGCAGTACTCGCATCACCTCTGGTGGCAGTTCGCCTTCGACGGACGCGCTCCGCGCGCGCTGCGCGCGACGCTCGGCGCAGTCGTGCTGGCAGCCACGCTCGCGTCGTGGCAATTGCTGCGGCCGGCGGCGGGCCGCTTCGTGAAGCCCGCGAGCGAGGACCTCGAAGAAGCCGGGCGCATCGTGCGCGCCCAGGAGCGCAGCGACGCGGGCCTCGCGCTGATGGGCGACAAGAGCTTTCTGTTCTCGGGCTCGCGCAACGCCTTCCTCATGTACGCGAAACACGGCCGCACGTGGGCCGCGCTGCACGACCCGGTCGGCCCGCGCGAGGAATGGCCCGCGCTGATCCGCACGTTCGTTTCGCTCGCGCACGCTCACGGCGGACGCGCCGCGTTCTACCAGGTGCGCGCCGACGCGCTGCCGCTCTATCTCGACGCGGGCCTCACCTTGATGAAGCTCGGCGAGGAAGCGCGCGTGATGTTGCAGGAGTTCGACCTCAAGGGCCCGCAGCGCGCGCATCTGCGCTATGCGCTCAAGCGCGGCGAGCGTGACGGCTTCTCGGTCGAGCCGATTGGCCGGGCACGGATGGCGGAGCACCTGCCGGCGCTGCGCGCCATCTCCGACGCCTGGCTCGACAGCCGCGACGCGCGCGAGAAGAGCTTCTCGGTAGCCGCGTTCGACGACGACTACCTGGCCGCGCAATCGGTGCTGCTCGTGCGCCAGCATGGCGAGCCCGTGGCGTTCGTCACGTTCATGACGACCGACCTCGCCACCGAAGCGACGGTCGGCGTGATGCGCCACCTGCCGGGCGCGTCGCCGTACGCGATGGAGTATCTGTTCACACAGCTCGCGCTTCAGCTCAAGGCCGCCGGCTATCACGCCCTGTCGCTCGGCATGGCGCCGCTTGCAGGCATGGGCCCGACACCGCTCGCTTCGCCATGGCACCGCCTCGCCGGACTGATCTGGCGTTTCGGCGGCAAGTTCTACAACTTCCGGGGGCTGCGCGGCTTCAAGAACAAATTCGCGCCGCACTGGGAACCGCGCTATCTGGCCGCTTCGGGCTCGATCAGCGTGTTCATCACCCTCGCCGATCTTTCCCTGCTGGCTGGAGGCTGGCGCTCATGACGAAACGCTTTTTCGAACGGCCGCGCCTTGCCGCGGCGGCCACGGCTTTGTTCGCGACGCTCGCGTGCGGCGCGGCGCATGCCACGCTCAATCCGGCTCCCGCGGCCGTGACCCACGTGCAGGGCGGCCGCTATGGCGAAGTCGCGGTGACGAGGCCTGCCGGTCCGATGCTCGGCTTCGCCGTGCTGTTCTCGGCGGGCGATCACTGGACCTCGGGCGACCAGACGCGCGCCGACGCGCTCGCCCAGCACGGCGCGATGGTGGTAGGCGTGGACACGGCGGACTATGCGCAGAATCTCGCGGCCCTCAAGACGGAGACCTGCCACAAGCTGTACAGCGACGCCGAAGCGCTGAGCCACCAGCTCGAACGCCGGCAGGCATCGACCCAGTATTTCGCGCCCATCGCGATCGGCAGCGGCGAAGGCGCGCTGATTGCGCAACACATGCTCTCGCAGGCGCCGGCCAACACGATGGCGGGCGCGGTATCGCTCGATCCCGCCGCGCGGCTCGACGCGCGCTTCGTCCCCTGCCCGGCCGATCCGACGCTTTCGCGCGGCAAGGGCTTGCCCGGCTTCTTCGAACAGGGCGTGACGTCAGCGGCAACGCGCACGACTCAGGTTGCGCATGCAACGAACGACGCAACAGCACCGCGCACGTTCGCCGCGAACGTCCCCGACGCGGACAAGCTCGTTGCGCTCGCCGCGCCGCATCTGCACGTGCAGGCCGAAAGCGAGGAGGATGTCTCCGACCTGCCGCTCGTGGAACTGCCTGCCGCGCATCCCACCGACATGCTCGCCATCGTGATCTCCGGCGACGGCGGCTGGCGCGATCTCGACAAGACGATCGCCGAAACACTGCAGAAAGACGGCATCGACGTGGTCGGCTGGGACGCGCTGCGCTACTTCTGGAGCGAGAAGTCGCCCGAGGAAACGAGCCGCGACCTGGCGCGCGTGATCCGGACGTACGAAGCGCGCTGGCATGCGAAGCACGTAGCGCTCGTGGGCTACTCGTTCGGCGCCGACGTCATGCCGTTCGCGTACAACCGGTTGCCGGACGCACTGCGTGCGAAGGTCTCGTACATGTCGCTGCTCGGCTTCGCGCCGGACGCCGATTTTCAGGTCCGCGTGACGGGCTGGCTCGGCATGCCCGCCAGCGACAAGGCGCTCGCCGTGCGGCCGGAACTCGCGAAGGTGCCGCCGGCCATCGTGCAGTGCGTCTACGGCGCCGACGAGAAGGACACGCTGTGCCCGGCGCTCGCGAATACCGGCATGGACATCGTGAAGACGAACGGCAGCCACCACTTCGACGGCAATTACGGCGCGCTCGCGGCAAAGATTATTGAGGGGTGGGAGAAGGAGATTGCGGTGCGGGGGTGAGGGGATGGCCAGATACCGCACGCCCCGCGATCCATCCACGAAGTCCAGACCCCCCAAAAAAGACGCCGGCAAAGCCGGCGCGTCAAAGAGAGACTATTTTCCCGCCAAGGCTCAAGCCTCCACGGCGGCAACCTTCGCATCCTCTTCCTGGTCCGCCGACGAGCGGATCAGGTATTCGAACGCACCGAGCGAAGCCTTCGCACCTTCGCCCACGGCGATCACGATCTGCTTGAACGGTACTGTGGTCACGTCGCCGGCGGCAAACACACCCGGCACCGACGTTTGTCCCTTCGCGTCCACTTCGATCTCGCCGTGCTTCGAGAGCGCCACCGTCCCCTTGAGGAATTCGGTGTTCGGCACGAGGCCAATCTGCACGAACACGCCTTCGAGTTCGAGATGACGCTTCTCGCCGCTCGTGCGTTCGAGATACGCGAGGCCCGTAACCTTCTGGCCGTCGCCCGAAATTTCCGTGGTCTGCGCGTTCACGTGCACCGCGACATTCGGCAGGCTGCGCAGCTTGCGCTGCAGGACTTCGTCCGCACGCAGTTGCGTGCCGAACTCGAGCAGCGTCACATGGCTCACGATGCCCGCGAGGTCGATGGCCGCTTCCACACCCGAATTGCCGCCGCCAATCACGGCCACGCGCTTGCCCTTGAAGAGCGGACCGTCGCAGTGCGGGCAGTACGCCACGCCCTTGTTGCGGTATTCCTGCTCGCCCGGCACGTCCACGTTGCGCCAGCGCGCACCCGTGGCGAGCACCACGCTCTTCGCGCGCAGCGTCGCGCCGCTCGCGGTGCGGATCTCGATCGACTTGTCGCCCGGCACGAGCGCCTCGGCGCGCTGCAGGTTCATGATGTCGACGTCGTAGGCACGCACGTGCTGCTCCAGCGCCGCCGCGAACTTCGGCCCTTCCGTTTCCTTCACCGAGACGAAGTTCTCGATCGCCATCGTGTCGAGCACCTGGCCACCGAAGCGTTCGGCGAGCACGCCGGTGCGAATGCCCTTGCGCGCCGCGTAGATCGCGGCCGCCGCGCCGGCGGGGCCGCCGCCGACGATGAGCATGTCGAACATATCCTTCTGGCTCAGCTTTTCGGCAGCACGCGCCGAGGCGCCGGTATCGAGCTTCGCGAGAATTTCCTCGACGCCCATGCGACCCTGGCCGAACACTTCGCCGTTCAGGTAAATGGTCGGCACGGCCATGATCTGGCGCTTCTCGACCTCGTCCTGGAACAGCGCGCCGTCGATCGTGACGATCTTCACGTTCGGGTTCAGCGCGGCCATCGCATTGATCGACTGCACGACTTCCGGGCAGTTCTGGCACGTGAGCGACATATAGACTTCGAACGAGAACGCGCCGTCGAGCGCCTTCACCTGTTCGATCGTTTCGTTTTCGAGCTTGACCGGATGGCCGCCCACCTGCAGCAGCGCGAGAACGAGCGACGTGAATTCATGGCCCATCGGAATGCCCGCGAACGTGACCGACACGTCCGAGTTCGCGCGCTTCAGTTCGAACGAAGGGGTACGCGCGTCGCCGGCTGCGGCGCCACGGCGTTCTTCGTAGCGGATGCGATCCGAGAGCGAGGCGATATCCTGCAGGAGCCCCTGCAGTTCCTGCGACTTCTCGCCGTCGTCCAGGTACGCAACGATCTCGATCGACTGCGTGATCTTTTCCAGGTAGCTTTTCAGTTGAGTCTTGAGATTGGCGTCGAGCATGGCTTTTCTTTCCGGCTAGAAGTGAAGCAGAGGGGAATGCCGTTCAGGCGTCCGGGCCGCAGCCGCAAGGGCGCGGCCCGGATTACAGCAGCGTCATGCGATCAAGGCGATCGCATTGCGAATGCGACGCTTAGATCTTGCCGACGAGGTCGAGCGACGGCTTCAGCGTTTCAGCGCCCGGCGTCCACTTGGCGGGGCACACTTCGCCCGGGTGAGCGGCGACGTACTGGGCGGCTTGCACCTTGCGCAGCAGTTCCTTGGCGTCGCGGCCAATGCCGTTGTCGTGGATTTCGCACAGCTTGATCTCGCCTTGCGGGTTGATCACGAACGTGCCGCGCAGCGCGAGGCCTTCTTCTTCGATCATCACGTCGAAGTTGCGCGTGATCGCGCCGGTCGGGTCGCCGACGAGCGGGTACTGGATCTTGGCGATCGTTTCCGACGTGTCGTGCCAGGCCTTGTGCGTGAAGTGCGTGTCGGTCGAGACGCCGTAGACTTCGACGCCGAGCTTCTGGAATTCTGCGTACTGGTCAGCCAGGTCGCCCAGCTCCGTCGGGCACACGAACGTGAAGTCAGCCGGGTAGAACACGACAACCGACCACTTGCCGAGGAAGTTCTCTTCCGAAACCGGAACGAACTTGCCGTTGTGATAAGCGGTGGCCTTGAACGGCTTGACTTGCGTGTTGATGAGAGACATGCGTTGTTTCCTCGCTGGGTTGGAAAAGGTATGGACGAAATTTACGGGAATCGCGTCCGTTTGAAAAATTGGTTGCTTTGATCGCGGGTATTGTCTGTTCCTATCGGCCTCCATAGAGACCGCCGAAAGCCCCGCCCGCGCCCGCTCTCACCCGTTCGAGCCGACCCGGCGCAACCACCGGGGGCGTCGAGCATACAACGAAACTGCGACATTGCGCCTCAGTCGCCGCGCCCCCTTGCCGTCGTCAATCGAACAGATGCGGACGCAACGGCCATTTGGCAAGAGCGGGCGCACCTCGGCTCGCATCAAAGCGCCCCGCCGCGCGCGGTTGCCGCACGGGCCGCCAGACGCGTTCGCAGAAATTGCGTAAACGCCCGGATCGTCACAGAACCTTCGCGATGCTGGGGATAAACCGCATGCAGCGCGCCCGGCGGCGGCATGAACGGCGCGAGCACTTCGACCAGAAGCCCCGCATCCACCGATCCCGCTACGATGAAATCGGGCAAATAAGCGATGCCGAGCCCCGCGATAGCCGCATCGCGGATCACCTCGCCGTTGTTCGCGCGCAGCGGGCCCTGCACTTCGAACGGTGTGCGCGCACCGTCCACGACGAAGCTCCACGCCGCCCGGCCTTCCTGTCCATAGGGCAAGCAGGCGTGGTGCGCGAGATCGGCCGGCGTGGCCGGTTCGCGGCGGCGGCGCCGGTAGCCGGGGCTGCAGCACGCGATCATGCGCACGTCGATAAGCTTTTGCGCAACGAGCGTCGAATCCTGCAACTGCCCGATGCGCAAAGCCATGTCGAAGCCCTCGCCGACCACGTCGACGGTGCGGTCGCTCAGGTCCATGTCGAAGCGCACGTCCGGATGCTCGCGCAGAAACTCGGCAACGAGCGGCGAGAGGTGCGCCATGCCGAACGACATCGGCGCGCTCACCCGCAAGAGGCCGCGCGGCTCGGTGCGGCGCGCGGACATGGCTGTTTCCGCTTCGCCGACCTCCGCGAGAATGCGCTTCGCCCGCTCGTAGAAATCCTGCCCGAGATCCGTGACAGCCAGATTGCGCGTGTTGCGCACGAGGAGCCGCACGGAAAGACTCGCCTCCAGCGCGGCCACGCGGCGGCTCACGAACTGCTTCGAAAGCCGCAGGCGGTTGGCCGCCGCCGTGAAATTGCCCGCCTCCACGGTCGCCACGAAGATCCGCATGTCGTCGAGTTGCATTGCCATTGTCCACTTAAACGTGACAGTCATTCCAATTTTCAGTCAATTATAATCAACTGGATTGACCTAAACTGACGTTCATCCCATCGGACAACATCAATGGAGGTCGAAATGATTGAACTGCGCAATGCCGACCAACGCGGCCGCGGCGAGCATGGCTGGCTTAGCTCACGCCATACGTTCTCGTTTGCGAATTACTACGATCCGCAGCAGATCGGCTTCTCCGACCTGCTCGTGATCAACGACGACCGCGTTGCGCCGGCGCGCGGCTTCGGCAAGCATCCGCACCGCGATATGGAAATTTTCTCGTACGTGCTGGAAGGCGCACTGGAGCATAAGGACTCGATGGGCACGGGCTCGGTGATCGTCCCCGGCGACGTGCAGTTGATGAGCGCCGGCACGGGCGTCGCGCACAGCGAGTTCAACCACTCGGCCAGCGACCCGGTGCATTTCCTGCAGATCTGGATCGCGCCGAACGTGAAGGGCGCACAGCCGCGCTATCAGCAGAAGAACATCGCCGATACGGAAAAGCGCGGCAAGCTGCGCCTCATCCTCTCGCCGGACGGCGCCGACGATTCGCTGCTGCTGCGCCAGGACGCGCGCGTCTACGCCGGCCGCTTCGACGGCGCGGAAACGGCGAAGCTCGAACTCGACGCCGACCGCTACGCTTATGTGCACGTGGCCCGCGGTAGCGTAAGCGTGAACGGCGTAGCGCTGGGCGAAGGTGACGGCGCGCGCATCCGCAACGAACGCGAGCTGACGTTCAGCGACGGCCAGGACACCGAAGTGCTGGTCTTCGACCTGCGCAACAACGAAGTCTCCGAACTCTGGTCCTGATGTTGATCGTCGCGCACCAGATCGCGTAGGCTTGGAGGGGGCCCGGCGGGCCCCTCTCCCGGCAGACGCTGCAACCCACAGAAACAATTCGAACTGCAACCTCCTTCGGAGATTCAACATGCGATACAACCTGTTCGGCCAGAGCAACGACCTCGTCCTGCTCGTCTCGCGCCTCTTCCTCGCCACGCTGTTCGTGCTGTTCGGCTGGGCCAAGATCACGGGCTTTTCGGGCACCGTCGGCTATATGGAGCACGTGGGCGCGCCCGCGCCGATGCTCTCGGCGATCATCGCCGTTGTCATGGAGCTGGTGGTAGGTGTCCTGATCTTTGTCGGCTTCTATACGCGTCCCCTCGCGGTGCTGCTCGCGATCTACACCATTGCCACCGGGTTCGTCGGCCATCACTTCTGGACCGAGACCGGCATGGAGCAGATGGAAAACATGATCAACTTCTACAAGAACGTCAGCATCGCGGGCGGCCTGCTGGCGCTCGCCGTGACCGGCCCGGGACGGTTCTCGATCGACAGGAAGTAAGCAGCGCGCGAGCCTCACGGCTCGCCGTGCGGGAAGGCGCGAGGCCGTTCGTCCGGCGTCGCGCCTTTTTTTTCGTTGCACCGCATCATGCGGCCGGCCGCTGTTGCATCCCACGCTCCGGCGTCTGCGCTACCATCCTCGACACCCTCGTCGACACCCTCGTCGGCACCCGCGGGCACACGACCAACAACAAGGATGAGAGGCAGACATGTCCACGACCCCACAGGGCGCCACGCCCTTCCTGCAGCGCCATCTCAAGGATCTTCTCGCCGGCTGCGCCATCGCCGGGCTGCTGCTGCCCGAGGCCGTCGCCTACGCGAACATCGGCAACGTGCCGGCGCAGGCGGGGATCGTCGCGCTGCTCGCGGGGCTCGTCATCTATGGCCTGATCGGCAAGAGCCGCTTTGCGGTCGTTTCGTCCACGTCTTCATCGGCCGCCGTGCTTGCCGCCGTCACGCTCGCCGAGTCCGGCGGCGACGCCGCCTCGCGGCTCCTGATCGGGGCAGGCATCGTCATCCTGACCGGCGCGTTCTTTCTCGCCGCCAGCCTCGCACGGCTCGGCAACATGTCCGACTTCATCGCGAAGTCGGTCCTGCGCGGCTTTACGTTCGGCCTCGCCATCACCATCGTCCTCAAGCAGGTCGGCCTCGCGCTGCATGTGAGCCCCGCGCACTCCGACGCGCCGCGCTATTTCCTGGGTCTCCTGAAAGCGTCGCATCAATGGAATCTCTACGGCGGCGCGCTCGCCCTCGTGGCGCTCGCCCTCCTCTATGCGCTGCGCCGCTGGCCTCGCGTGCCCGCCACGCTCGTCGTCATCGTGCTCGCCGTCGCGCTGGGCTACGCCGTCGATCTGCCGCACTACGGCGTCGCCCAGGTGGGCCGCATCGACTTCGACCGCGTCGGCTTCCGCCTGCCCGATCTCGTACGCAACCAATGGCTGCGCTCCGGCGAACTGGCCGTCGCCATGATGCTGATCGTCTACGCCGAATCGTATGGCTCGATTCGCGGCTTCGCGCTCAAGCACGGCGACCCGTTCGTGCCCAACCGCGACCTCGCCGCGCTCGGCGCGAGCAATCTCGTCTCCGGACTGTTCGGCGGCATGCCGGTGGGAGCGGGCTATTCGGCCACTTCGGCCAACGAGGCAGCCGGCGCGCAAACACGCGTGGCCGCGTGGTGCGCCGCCGCCGTCATCGCGCTGATGGTCGCCCTGCTGCTGCCGCAGATCGCGCTCATTCCCGAGCCCGTGCTCGCGGCCATCGTGATCCACGCGGTAAGCCACACCATCGATCCGCGCGTGTTCGCCCCGTACGTCAAATGGCGCCGCGACATCTATCTCGCGTTCGGCGCGTGCCTCGCGGTGCTCATTCTCGGCGTGCTGGACGGGCTGTTGCTTTCCATCGTCGTGAGCCTGCTCTGGACCCTGCGCAATTTCTCGGAGCCCAAGGTCAGCGTGCTTGGCCGTCTTGGCGACACGCACGACTTCGTCGACACGAGCATCCACCACGACGCCCAGCCGGTGCCGGGCATCCTGATCGTGCGTCCCGAAGCGCCGCTCTTCTTCGCCAACGTCGAACGCGTGCTGACCAGTCTGCGCATGCTGGGCGCGGTGGGAGGCGGGGAACTGCACACCACGATCATGAGCCTCGAGGAATCCGCCGATATCGACGGCTCGACGATCGAAGGCCTGCATACCTACGCCGCCGAACTCGCGCGCGACGGCCGCCGGCTGGTGCTCGCGCGCCTCAAGCCGAAGGTGTTGCGCGTGCTGACGCGCGCGGCGGACGAAACGTTGCCGCTCGAAGCCCTGAACGAACTGAGCGTGGACGTTTGCGTGCGCTCTCTGCTGGAAACAAGAGAGACGGGAGGCTAATCCCCGGTCCCGCTCTCCCGCTTTCCTGAAATTTGATCAAATTTACATCGCGGCCCCTCCCATGCGATGATTTGATCAAATCTTGCGGTGCCCATCCTCTTCGAGGAGGCAAACCGCTACACACAGGAGACACTCCATGCCCGACCGTCAAGGCGTGAACTGGGACCGCGTGCAGCGCGTCCTCGCACGCGAACGCGAAGCGTTCATCGCCGCCCGCCCGAAGTCGCAAGCGCTTTCCGCACGCGCCGCGCAACATCTGCTGTTCGGCGTGCCGCTGCACTGGATGAACGACTGGTCCACGCCCTTCTCGCTCTACGTCGAAGCCGCGCGCGGCGCCACCTTCACCGACGCGGACGGCCACCATTACGCCGACTTCTGCCTCGGCGACACGGGCGCGATGTTCGGCCACGCGCCCGAAGCCGTCTCCCGCGCGCTCGCCGCGCAGGCGCAGCGCGGCTTCACGACCATGCTGCCGGGCGAGGACGCCGTCGTGGTGGCCGAGGCGCTCGCCGAGCGTTTCGGCCTACCGTACTGGCAGTTCGCGATGACCGCCAGCGACGCGAACCGCTTCGCGCTGCGCTGGGCGCGCGCCGCCACGGGCCGCAAGCAGATCGTGGTGTTCAACGGCTGCTATCACGGCACGGTGGACGACGTGTTCGTCGATCTCGTCGACGGCGTGCCGACGCAGCGCGCGAGCCTGCTCGGCCAGGTGCACGACCTGCTGCCTTATACGCGCGTGGTGGAGTTCAACGACCTCGTTGCGTTAGCGCATGCGCTGGCCGACGGCGAGGTCGCCTGCGTGCTGGCCGAGCCCGCGATGACGAACGTCGGCATGGTGCTGCCCGAGCCCGGCTTCTGGCGCGAAGCCCAGGCGCTGATGCGCCGCCACGGCACGCTGCTCGCCATCGACGAGACGCATACGATCTCCAGCGGCCCGCGCGGCTACGCGCGCGAGCACGGCATCGAGCCCGATCTCTTCGTGCTCGGCAAGCCCGTGGGCGGCGGCGTGCCGTGCGCCGTATACGGCTTTTCCGCAGCATTCGCGGCGCGCGCGCAGCAGGCGAAGTTCGATGCCCCGCCGGGCCATTCCGGCATCGGCACGACGCTCACGGCGAACATGCTTTCGATGAGCGCCATGCGCGCAACCCTCACCGAAGTGATGACCGATGCCGCCTACGAACACATGTTCGCACTCGCGCAGCGGCTTGCGGACGGCCTGAGCGATACGATCGCGCGCCACGGGCTGCCGTGGTGCGTGACGCGCGTGGGCGCGCGCACCGAGTTCCAGTTCTGCAAGACACCACCGCGCAACGGCACCGAGGCGCGCGCCGCGATGGACGACGAACTCGAACACATCGTGCATCTGTACCTGCTGAACCGCGGCGTGCTGATCACGCCGTTCCACAACATGATGCTCGTGTGCTCCGACACGACGGCGGCCGACGTCGACCGGCTGCTCGAAGCGTTCGATGCGTGTTTAGCAGAGCTGAAGTAGGCGGAACCCGGCGATGAAAACCCGCGCGCATCAGTCGTTGCAGGACGAAACCTACGCCACGCTGCGCCGCTGGCTCAGCCTTGGCCGCTTCGTGCCTGGCGAGCGCCTGCGCATTCACGCGCTTGCGGAGCAGCTAGGCGTGGGCGTGATGCCGGTGCGCGCGGCGCTCGTGCGGCTCGCCGCCGAATCGGCGCTCGTGAATCTGCCCAACCGCGGCGTGCTTGTGCCGCAACTCACGCGCGCCCAGTTCGACGACGTGCTGAACGTGCGCGTGATGCTGGAGGGCGAGGCGGCGCGCCTCGCCACGCCGCGCCTTACGTCCGAAGAGATCGGGCAACTGGACGCGCTTTGCTCGCAGATGGCCGAGGTGCTCGCGCGGGGCGTGCCGACACGCTATCTGGACGCCAACGAAGCGTTCCATCTCGTGCTGTACCGTGCGAGCGGATCGCCGCTGCTGGTCGAACTGATCGAGACCGTGTGGCTGCAGGTGGGGCCGATCTCGAACCTGCTGTTCGACGACGCGGCATTTTCAGCAACGCTCAACGACGCTCACGACGGTTTGATGCGGCGGTTGAAGCGCCGCGACGCCGAAGGCGTGCGGCGCGCGATCGAGCGCGATTTGCGGCATGCGGCACGGAAGCTGCGAGGGCACTGTCTGCCCGATGTTGCTCAGGAAACCTCTGGCGAGGCGCAACCAGCCGGCACCGTTAGCGCAACTCCACGCTGAACCGGATGCTTCTCTATCAAATCGGCTTTTCGACGGGGGGCTGGCCGCCAGGCAGATTTGCCGCCTGACCATCCTTGTCGAATGCGCTGTAAGTCCATTCCAGTTTGAGCACCGAGGTCGCGGTCGAGCGAGGCAGACCAACTCCGTATTCGGTCAAATAGGTTCGACGCAGCCTGCTCTGGACGATGCCATCTTTTGTTGACTCGCAGTCCAGATCAATGGCTTTACCGGTCAACGCAGAGTTGAATTGCGAGGCCGGATAGTAGTGGCTCGCATGACAAGTCCACACGAGAGTCTGGAAGTTGACGATCTGAACCGTCGTGCCGAGCTTGAACGCCGTCGTGTAGGTCTCGTTCTCTTGCGGCGCTTTGAAAGCAAACTGATTGTTGTCGACGTCGTGCGTCACAAACGGGATGAACGCGACCTGCTGCGAGTACATCGCCGTTTCTTCTTTCAGGCTGTAAATATTGAGGTAGGAGAGGCTAAACGTTACGCCGGCGGGCACACCGTTCGCCGACGTTTCGTATACCTGTTGAACCATGCCGGTATTTTGAGCGTTGATCAGCACGCTCTTGAAGTCGTTCTGAATCGCCGCATTGCCGACATGACCTGACACCGTACCCAACACCGTCAAAATCTTGAACGGTAGTTCGTGCTTGCCTGCCGCAGGCAGTCTGTCTCGAACGCTCGTGGGCAAGGAGTCGATGCCAAAATGTGCCGCGAGATATCCGGGCTGGTCATTCGCAATGTCTTTGACCGACACGAACTGGGCGCATCCGGACAATAGCGCAACCGATATGAGCGAAGCGCCGATAAGCAGACGGTTATTTTTGTATCTCATTTTTCTTGGATTCTCTGTCAACATTCGAGGCACAGCCGGCCTCTCATCTACGGGGAGCAGCTTGACTCGCTTATCGGCACGGGCAATGGATTCTTTAGTCAGAAGCCTGCGCGCAAGGCCGTCCACCAAGTCTTGCTATCCTTCCCTCACCCCAAGCCGCCCCGCGGCCCTACTTCCACCCGCCAAGCTAGATGCCCGATTCGCAAGACAACCTTTTCGCCTACCTGACATCGCTGCAGCAATCCGCGCTGGGCGCGCTCAAGAGCCTGCCGCTCAAGAGCCGCGCCGCGCAGGGCTTGCTGATGGCGCTACGCGCCGTGTGCGGCGCGGGCCTTGCCTACAGCATCGGCCGCGCCCTGCACACCGAGCAGGCCTTCTGGGCCGCCATCACCGCCATCGCCGTCACGCAGCACGACTACGCGGACACGCTCAGCCAGTCGCGCGACCAGTTCATCGGCGCGCTGGCCGGCGGAGTCTGCGGTTTCGCGGCGGCCACGCTCGGCACGGAGAACATCGCGGTCTATCTCGCGGCGGTGGCCGTGGTGATCGTCGTGTGCTGGTGCCTGAAAGTCAGCACGGCCGCGCGGCTCGCCGGGATCACGACCACCGTCGTGCTGCTCGTGCCCACGCACGGCCCGGTCTGGACCGTCGCGCTGTTCCGCTGCGCCGAGGTCACCCTCGGCATGCTGTGCGCGCTGCCGGTGTGCTGGCTGTTCTCCTACGTCGAACGCAAATGGCTGCACGCCTAGGCGGCCGCCGATACTCGCGATACTCACCATCGGGAAATAATTCATCTCCCCCCGCGCACGAATCGGCCCCCGTTTAGCGGCGATAATCGGGGGGCGCCGTGCAACGGCTCGCCAACCGCTACGCAGGGGCCACCCCATGCGACCGCGCGGCGCAGCCCGCGCCAAAGCGCCCCCGCAGATGCGATTTCGTGCGACACTCTCGCGCCGCGCGTCGCTCCGGGCGCGCCGAAACGCCAACACACGCTCACTGCACGGCCACACGCACCATGAACACGACTTCCCGTAATCCTGCCCCCGCCAACCTGCCCGCCTCGTCGAACAAGTCGATCACGCTGCTCCAGATGCTCGCGCTGATCGCCGCGAGCGGGCTCGCGGTGTCGCTCGCGGCCCGGTACTTCCTCTGAAGCCGGCCGGGGCGCGGGCAGTCCGCTCTCCCGCTCTCGGTTAGATACGCATGTACAAGAAAGGCGTCGCCCTCGAAATCCAGTTCTCCCCCGAACGCCTGAATGACGGCGCAGGCGATCCCTACTGGATCGACCTTACCGCCGACGAAGCCGCGAAGCTCCTCGAAACGTTGCAAACGCAACTAGCCGCGCGCGAAGGCGGCACCTCGGCGCCGCTCGTCGTGGCGCTCGATACGCCGCCGCGTGCCGAAGCCCCCATCGCCGCGCAAGCGCCAGCGAGCGCCGCGACGGCAGCTGCTTCGGATAACGGTTTCAAGCAATGGGTCTGCGTGATCTGCGGCTGGGTATACGACGAAGCGGCAGGCGCCCCCGACGACGGCCTCGCGCCCGGCACGCGCTGGGCCGACGTACCCGACGGGTGGCGCTGCCCGCTCTGCGACGTGGGCAAGGAAGATTTCGCGCTCGTCGAATTCTGAGCGCCAGATGAGCATCCAGCGCCGTCGCGCCGGGTGCGCCGGCGCTCAACCGCCCTCGCTCACCCCCGTCTCGTAGAACAGCGCGAACAGCTCCGACTGCGAACTCACGCCGAGCTTCGCGTAGATGTGTTTCTTGTGCGCACGCACGGTTTCGAACGAGATCTCCAGACGCTCGGCAATCGCGCGCGTGGAGAAGCCGCTGAGGCTCAGGCGCACCACTTCGATTTCACGCGCCGTGAGCGGCACGCGGCCGCTTTGCTGGGCTACGGCCTCGAAGCGGCGCGCGTCGTCGCGTTCGCGGCCCGGCGCCACGAGTGCGGCCGCCTCGTCCGGCACGGCCTCGGAACCGCCCTGCCCAAAATGCTCGTACGGCGCGCGCTGGCGCATGAGCGCCACGATCCACGGCGCGAACAACGCGAACTGCGCAATCTCGCGCTCGGCGTAATGGTGCTTCGCCCCGATTGAGAAGATCAGCGTGCGCTGCGCGTCGAGCGGCAGGTTGAACTGCACTTCGTCGCCGATGATGTTGCTCTTGAAGTAGCGCTGATAGTAGTCCGTCATGCGGAAGTTGTCGGGCGCGACTTCGGCAAGCGTGACGAGGCCCGTGCGCGCCCTTTCGCACGCCGCGATCCAGAACGGGTCGAGCTGGTACATCCCCTCCAGGTAGGCGCGAAACAGCAGATCCACGGTGCCGTCCGGCATCGGCGACTCGGCGCAGACGAAGGGCGCGCGGTCCCGCATGAAGACGAGCGAGACCCAGTTGTCGAAGGCCACGTAGCGCTCGATCACGCGCGTCATGCGCGTCCAGAAATCGGGGCTGTCGAGGGCGTCGATCAGGGTCGCGATGTGATGATGGAACGCGCGGTCCTGCCAGTCGTGTTCCATGAGTCCTCCGATCAGGGTACCCCGGTTGGGGAATTTCTGGACAAAAATAACGTGGTGATAATAGCCGCTCAGACGCCCAGGCGCCCGGGTTATCGGACCGTTACCGGTCACGGTCGCTCGCAGGCCCGCAGAAACAGGCATTACCGGAGACAGCCGATGCAACTCGAACTCGCCCAGATTCCGCTCCAGGATGGCGTGGTCGCACCCAACCTCGCCCGCGTCATCGAGACCATCGGCAAGCGCCGCGAAGGCACCGACCTCATCGTCTTTCCCGAAGCCACGCTCACGGGCTTTCCCACGCGCGACACCGTGCGCGATGTGGCCGAGGCCATCGGAGGCCCGTCGCTCACCGCCGTGCGCGATGCCGCGCGCGCCGCGAAGGTGGCGGTGGCAGTGGGCCTTGCCGAGCGCGAAGGCGACCGCTTCTACAACACGACAGTCCTGATCGACGAGCGCGGCGAACTCGCGCTGCGCTACCGCAAGACCCATCTGTGGGCCACCGACGTCGGCGTATTCACGCCGGGCGACCGCTTCGAGGTCTGCGAATTCAAGGGCATAACCGTCGGCCTGCTGATCTGCTACGACATCGAGTTTCCCGAAGGCGCGCGCGCGCTCGGCCATCTCGGCGCCGAGATGCTGATCGTCACCAACGGCAACATGGATCCGTACGGTCCCGTGCATCGCCGCGCGATCGTCACGCGCGCGATGGAGAACCAGGTATTCGCGGCACTCGTGAACCGCATCGGCGACGGCGACGACAACCTCACGTTCCCCGGCGAATCGGCGCTCGTGAGCCCGTTCGGCGACGTGCTCGCGGAACTGAAGAACGAAGACGCCGTGCTCGCCGTGACGGCGGACCGCGCGCTGCTCACGCAAAGCCGCGAACACTACAGCTATCTGCACGATGCGCGCATCGCGCTGAATCTCGCGGATGAGAACGACGCGCAAGGACGTCGCTCGCTGAAGATCCGCGCACGCTGACCCGAATCGACCGGCGGCGTGCGACGCGCGCCGACCGGTCCCCCCGCACGGCTTACCGTGGCCCGCTCCGCCCTCGCGCGGGCGGCCGTGGCGTGCCGCGCCCGCATGCAGGACCGCAGTACCTCAGCGCAGTCCATCAGGAGACAAAGCATCATGAAGCCCTCAGCCCCGCCGACCGCCCCAGGCGCCCACGAACCTCATCTCAAGCGCGCGCTCGGCCTGCCCTCCGTGCTGCTGTTCGGCCTCGCCTACATGGCGCCGCTGATCGTCTACGGCACCTACGGCGTGCTCGCCGGCGCAGCCCAGGACACGGCCGCGCTCGCCTACCTGATCGCGCTCGTCGCGATCGTGTTCACGGCGCTCAGCTACGGCAAGCTCGCCCGCCTCTTCCCGGTGGCCGGCTCCGCCTACACGTACACGCGCAAGACGTTCAGCGCGCATCTGGGCTTCCTGATCGGCTGGGCCACGCTGCTCGACTACTTCTTCCTGCCGATGGTGATCTGGCTGATCGGCGCGGCCTATCTCGGCGCGGCGTTTCCGAGCATTCCCACCTGGATCTGGATCGTCGCGTTCATCGTGCTGACGAGCGGGCTCAACATCCTCGGCATCGAACTCGCGAACCGCTTCAACATCGTGCTGATGATCGTGCAGCTCGTCATCGTCGCGATGTTCGTCGTGCTGTGCTGCCACTACGTCGCGGCGGCGGCCGGCCCCGGCGGCCTCGTCTCCGCGCAGCCGTTCTTCCAGGCGCACGTGCCGCTCTCGGCCACGATGGCGGGCGCCGCGATCGCCGCTTATTCGTACCTCGGCTTCGACGCGGTTTCTACGCTCACCGAAGAAACCATCGAACCCGAGAAGACCATTCCGCGTGCGATCGTGCTGATCGCGCTGGTGGGCGGCGCGATCTTCGTGATTGCCGCCTATACGCTGCAACTCGCGCATCCGGGTGCCGTTTTCAAGGACCCGGACTCGGCCGCGTTCGAAATCGCGCGCAAGGTCGGCGGTGACATCTTCGTCTCGATCTTCCTCGCCGGCCTGATCCTCGCGCAGTTCGCCTCGGGCATCTCGGCACAGGCCAGCGTGGGCCGTCTGCTCTACGCCATGGGCCGCGACGAAGTGCTGCCGAAGTCGATCTTCGGCTTCATCCACCCGCGCTTTCGCACCCCCGCCATCAACATCGCGATTGCGGGCGTGGTTGGCCTGATCGCGCTGAAGCTCGACGTCGCCACGTCCACCTCGTTCATCAACTTCGGCGCATTCCTCGCGTTCACGGCGGTGAATCTCTGCGTGATCCGCCAGTACTTCGCGGGCGGCGAGAAAACGCGCGCCTTTGGCCTGCTCGGCGGCCTCGTGTTCCCGCTCATCGGCGCCATTACCGACATCTGGCTGCTCGTCAGCCTCGAAAAGACCGCGCTGGTCCTCGGCGCCATCTGGTTCGTGGTCGGCCTTGCCTACCTTGGCTGGATTACGCGGGGCTTCCGCCGCGCGCCGCCGGAAATGGCGGTCTGAGCGGTCACGCCCGACCGAAACGCCGGACTCTGATCGGACTGCAAGCGGGTTGCGCCTTCGGGCACAGCCCGCTTTTGCTTTATGGCCGCGTGCGTGGACCACGCGCGCCCTTCACCGAGCTTTCGGGGTACGAACGGATAAATAACACTTCGGTCACGCCACCCTGAACCGAACTACAATGCATGCCGTCCGATGCATTGCCGCAATGTCCGCTCCGAATATGTCCCGTTTTCCGACCGTCGCCCCGTCCCTGTTCAGTCCGCTGGTTGCCGCCTGTGCGGCCGCCGTCCTCACGCTCGGCGCGTGCTCGTCGTCGCAGCCGAAGTTCCAGGAGGATCAACTGCTGAGCACGGCGCCCAATCAGTTCTCGCGCAGCTTCGGCTACCCGAGCACCGATGCCTGCGAAAGCGCGCGCCGCGCCCTGCTGAGCCAGGGCTACATGACGACGATGCCGCACAGCGACACCGTCGACGCCAGCAAGGATTTCCAGCCCGCCGCCGACTCCCACATCGTCGTGGAGGTGCACGTGGTCTGCACGCCCGGCGATTCGACGAACGCGAGCATGGTCTATGTGAACGCGGTGCAAAGCGGCTATGCGTTGAAGAAGAGCGATACCTCGGCGAGCGTGGGCCTCTCGATCCTGGGGTCGGTCTCGCTGCCGATCCGCTCGAACAGCGACTCGATGGTCAAAATTTCGAGCGAGACGATCCAGTCCGGCGCGTTCTACGACCGTTTCTTCGATCTGGTCGGGCACTATCTGTCCACCGCGGTGCGCAGCGAGCCGGTGCCGGGCGACGACGGCATCAAGATCACGCCGCTCGCCCCCGTCACGACACCGGCAACGGCCACGGCTCCCGCGCCTGCTGACGTCATGCCCGCGCATCCCGCCGCATCGCCGGCGACGATGCCCACGCCGCCTGCCGCACAGGCGGCGCAGACCGGCGTCGTGCACAGCGGTGCGGCGACTGGCGTGGCGCTCCCGGTGCCGGTCGCGCCGGCGCCGGCCTCGGGTGCCGCGGCAGTCCCGGCCGCCGCTCCCGCTGCCCCCGCTGCAGCGGCAAGCTCGGCCGCGATGACGGGAGACGCCGCCCCGGCCCAGGCGGATGCCGAACCGCCCCTGTTCGCCAGCGGCACCACCACGCTCGCTTCGGCAGCCGCTCCGGCCGCAGCCAACGCCGCGCAAGCGGCCCCGGCCAACACTACGCCGGCGGCAATGGCGATGCCCGCGAGCGCCGCCAACGCGGCAGAATCGGCCGCCACGGCGCCCGCGGCACCTTGAACGTACGAAGGCATCCTCAGGAAGCGAGCGCCCACTAACGGCCGCTCCTTGCCTCGTACGGGCCATTCTCGCGTCAGCGCAATCCGGCCATCATCGCCCCCATCCCGACGAGCAGGCTGCCCATCAGGCGGTTCACGGCGCGCATGCGCTTTGGCCGCTGCAGGACGTGGCGCAGCCGGTGCGAAAACAGCGCCATCGACGCCACCCCGCCCGCAAACAGGACCGCGAAAGTCGTCGCCAGCAGCAGGTACTGGCGATCGGCGCTCCAGCCAGCGTCCGCGCTCATGAATTGCGGGAAGAACGAGGGAAAGAACAGCAGGGTTTTCGGATTTAGACCCGAAGTCGCGAAACCGCGCCAGAACAGCGCGCTGCGGCCCGCGCCGGTGGTCCCGGCGAGGGTGCCGGAGCCGGCCGGATCGCGGCTGCGCCATTGCTTGCACCCCAACCAAACGAGATAGGCCGCGCCGAGCCAGCGCAGCACGGTGAGCGAATGCTCACTGACGAGCAACAGCGAGTTGAGGCATAGCGCGGTGAAGACGAGCTGCAGCAGCACGGCGAGCGTTCCGCCCCAGACGCAGGGCAAGGCCTCGCGCCAGCCGGCATGCAGGGCCTGGCTCATCGTGAGCACATTGACGGGACCGGGGGTATAGACGAGGACGAGCGCGGCGGCGAAAAAAGACAGGTACAACTGGATCGACATCGTTGGTTCTTCTACGGGAAGTGCAGGGGTGCGATTGAAGCGGCGTGTGTGTGCATGCCTTCAGGCCCGTCGGGCGCGCCTCCTGACGCAGGGTTCGCGCGAAACGCCCGGTGGCCGGCGGTTGGACGGCGGGCTGAACCGCTCTGTCGGCCTGACGGTCCGCCTTGGCTCGTGGCTGCGGCGGCGCACCCCGCACCGGCGAGGTGACTGGGCGGGTCGTGCCGGGCATGAAGGCACGTTGGAAAATATACCGGCCGAGGCGCTGGAAAGGCTTCCTGTTTTAGGGTTGATTGCGCAAATTGACGGAACGTTCTTCCGCTAGAATCGCATTTTCCTGAACACGATTCTTTTCCGACGATGACCGCACGCGAACGCCCCGCCCGCACGCTCGACAGCCAGGACCGTAAGATCCTGCGCGCACTGCAGAAGAACGCGCGTCTTTCCAACGCCGAACTGGCCGAGCAGGCCGGCATGTCGACCACGGCATGCTGGAACCGCACGCGGCAACTCGAAGCCGACGGCTATATCGACGGTTATGTCGCGCTCGTGAACCAGAAGAAGCTGGGCTACGCGGACATCGTGATCCTCGAAGTGACGCTGGACCGCCATGAGGACGACGCGCTCGCCCGCTTCGGCGAGGCGCTCGCGGCGCTGCCCGAGGTGCTGGAGGCTTATCTGGTCTCCGGCGAGTACGACTACTGGATCAAGGTCGCCGTGGACGGCACGGCCGGCTACGAGCGCTTCCTGCGCGAGAAGCTCTATCGCATTGCGGGCATCCGGCATAGCCGGTCGATGTTCGCGCTGCGCTGCATGAAGGACGTGCCGTCGATGCAGGTTTGAGCCGCGGCGCGGGCAGTCCTTACCCCTCTTGCCCCTTTACGCCTGCGGCGAGCGCGCCCCACTCGCGCGCAGGATCATGCGCACCACTTCCTCGGTGCTCGACTCGAATCCCGCCGCCGAGAGCGCGCGCTTGCCCGCGAGCGCCCGTATCTGCGCTTCGAAGTCGGCGTAATGCTGGGTCGTGGCCCAGATCATGAAGAGCAGCGCCTTCGGGTCCACGGGGGCAAGCAAGCCTTCCTCCACCCACCGCTCGATGAGCTTCACGCGCGTCTCCATCCACGGCTTCACGCGTTCGAGCAGAATGTCCTGCATGTGCGCCGCGCCGCTGATGATCTCGTTCGCCCAGACCTTCGAGCCTAGCGGCCTGCGCCGCGAGAGCGCCATCTTCGCGCGCACGTAGCCGCCTATTGCCTCGACCGGGTCGTCGCTCGCGTCGAAGGTGTCGGCGGCCGCGTTCCATTCCTCGAACACGTCGTCGAGCACACGCCAGTAGAGCGCGAGCTTGGTCGGGAAGTAGTAGTGCAGATTCGCCTTCGGCAGGCCCGCGCGTTCGGCGATCAGCGCCGTGCTCGCGCCTTCGAAGCCGCGTTCGGCGAACACGGCTTCCGCGCACGCCAGCAGATGCGATTCGTTCGAAGCCCGTATCGCCGCCTTGCGCCGGGGCGCCGGCTTGTGCGCCGCGTCAGCGGTTTCGCGACCCGCTCGCGGAGGGCGCGTCGCGAGGTTCGCGGCTGGCGTGGTCGTGTCGTCGTCGCGCATGGCATTCGTTCCGGTCAAGGAAAACAAGGCATCGCGGCCTATCGGCCGCAGCGTGCCGGTTTCATTGTAGTCACAGTGCCCGCTTCGCCGTGCGCAATCGCATCGCGCACCGCTTGCTCGCCGCGGGCTCATCGTGGGCTTGCTGCGAGCTTGCTTATCACGCAGTGCAGCATCGATGGCACGCTTTTCGCTGGCAATACCGTATTGAAATCGCGTGGTTTATCGCCTACAACCTGTCCAATCGGACAGGATTCGCGAGTGCGGGATGCGCGGGTTCGAAGGACGCTTGCGCGCATGCACCGCCGCTGCGCAACTTGCCCCAGATGATGACAGAGATGCACGCTTTCTGAACACGACCGCGTCTTGCGAACGGAAGTCCGCAAGACCTCGACCACCCGATCTGCTCGAAAGGAGGACCGGCATGAACGCAGTAAGCGAAGCCGCGCTGACCACCGCGATCCACGTGAATGGCCAGCGTCTGTGGAACAGCCTGATGGAAATGGCGAAGATCGGCGCGACGGCCAAAGGCGGCGTGTGCCGCCTCGCGCTCACGGATCTCGACAAAGCGGGCCGCGACCTCATCGTGCAGTGGGCCAAAGAGGCGGGCTGCACAATCAGCGTGGACCAGATGGGCAACGTCTTCATGCGGCGCGCGGGCCGCAACAACGACTTGCCGCCCGTGATGACGGGCTCGCACGCCGACTCGCAGCCCACGGGCGGCCGCTTCGACGGCATCTACGGCGTGCTGGGCGGGCTGGAGGTGATCCGCTCGCTGAACGATCACGGCATCGAAACCGAGCATCCGGTCGAAACCGTGATCTGGACCAACGAGGAAGGCTCGCGCTTCGCGCCCGCGATGGTGGCCTCGGGCGTGTTCGCGGGCGTGTTCACGCTCGACTACGGGCTCTCGCGCAAGGACGTGGACGGCAAGACCATTGGCGAAGAGCTGAAGCGCATTGGCTACGCGGGCGATCTGCCGTGCGGCGGGCGCAAGATTCACGCGGCGTTCGAACTGCATATCGAGCAGGGACCGATCCTCGAGGCGGAGAAGAAGACCATCGGCGTGGTCACCGACGCGCAGGGCCAGCGCTGGTATGAAGTTGTCCTGACGGGTCAGGAGGCGCATGCCGGCCCCACGCCGATGCCGCGCCGGCGCGACGCGCTGCTGGGTGCCTCGCGCGTCGTGCAGCTCGTCAACGAGATCGGCTTGCGCCATGCCCCGCTCGCCTGCGCGACGGTCGGCATGATGCAGGTGCACCCGAACTCGCGCAACGTGATTCCCGGGCGCGTGTTCTTCACCGTCGATTTTCGCCATCCGCTGGACGAGGTACTCGCACAGATGGACGCCGAACTGCGCGATGGGATTGCGAAGATCGCGGAGCAAGGCAAGCTGGAAGCGCAGGTCGAGCAGATCTTCTATTACGCGCCGGTGCCGTTCGACGAGGCTTGCGTGAAGTCCGTGCGCGCCGCCGCCGACCGCTTCGGCTATTCGAACCGCGACATCGTTTCGGGCGCGGGCCACGATGCCTGCTATCTGGCCACCGTGGCGCCCACGTCGATGGTGTTCGTGCCGTGCGTCGACGGCATCAGCCATAACGAGATCGAAGACGCGACGCTCGAATGGATCGAGGCCGGCGCGAACGTGCTGCTGCACGCGATGCTCGAACGCGCGAGCGAGCCCGGCTAAACGCGAAAGAAAAGCGGCCGTAGCGCCGCGCTGCACTCCCCGTTTCCCCACGTACCGGCTCGCGCCTTGCGCGAGCCGGTGGACCCGTGTTTTGCCTCGAAAGGAGCACCCGGATGTCCCAGCCCACCAAAAACGCCGCGGCCGATGTCGCCGCAGGCCGTCTCAGTGCCGAACAACTCGGCTGCAATTTCGCCGACGTCGCACCGCCGCTTTCGGTCGATGCGGCCATCGTCGCCGCCGATCGCTGCCATTACTGCTACGACGCGCCCTGCGTCGCCGCCTGCCCCACCGGCATCGACATTCCCGGCTTCATCCGCAAGATCGGCAACGGCAATCTCAAGGGCGCTGCGCGCGACATACTCAGCGCGAATCCGCTGGGCGGCATGTGCGCGCGCGTGTGCCCCACGGAAATTCTCTGCGAAGGCGCCTGCGTGAGAAATCATCAGGATGGCGAACCGGTCAGCATCGGCGCGCTGCAGCGTCACGCCACCGACTTCCAGATGGCGCGGGAAGCCGCAGGCGCGCCGCCGCTCTTCAAGCGCACGAGCGAGACGGGGCGGCGCATCGCCGTGGTCGGCGCGGGTCCGGCCGGGCTCGCCTGCGCGCATACGCTCGCGCTCGCCGGCCATGACGTGACCGTGTTCGACGCCCGGGAAAAACCGGGCGGCCTCAACGAATACGGCATTGCCGCGTACAAGACGGTGGACGACTACGCGCAGCGTGAAATGAAATGGCTGCTCTCTATCGGCGGCATCTCGTTGCGGCAAGGGCAACAGCTCGGCCGCGACTTCGCCTTTGCGCAACTGCGCGAGCACTACGATGCCGTGTTCCTCGGCATCGGGCTTGGCGGCACGCAAGCGCTCGGGATCGAAGGCGAAACGTTGCCGGGCGTGCGCGATGCCGTCGATTTCATCGCGCGCCTGCGCGCCACGCGCGATCTCTCCTGGCTGCCGGTCGGGCGCCGGGTGGTCGTGATCGGCGGCGGCAACACGGCGATCGATGCCGCCGTGCAGAGCCGCAAGCTCGGCGCGGAGCAGGTGACGCTGGCCTACCGGCGCGGCACCGCGCAGATGAGCGCAACGTGGGCCGAGCAGGAATTCGCGCGCTCGCAAGGCGTGATGTTGATGGAGTGGGCCAGGCCCGTGCGGATACTGGGCAGCACGCATGTGGAGGCCGTGGAGTTCGAACGCAGCGCGCTTGCGGCGGACGGCATAGTGAAGGGCACGGGCGAGACCGTGCGCGTGGAAGCCGACATGGTGCTGAAGGCCATCGGCCAGAAGCTGTCGCCCGAAGGGCTCGACGCACTGCAACTGACGGCGAACGGAACGCGCATTGCCGTCGACGCGGACGGCGCCGCGTCGCTCCCCGGTGTCTGGGCCGGCGGCGACTGCGCGGGTCACGGCGCCACCGACCTCACGGTGCAGGCCGTGCAGGACGGCAAGCTCGCCGCCCGCGCGATCGACCGCTATCTCGCGGAACAGGCCGGGAAGGCCGCCTGAAACCAACCGCCGCACCTGGCGAACGACCAACACGAACGATCAGGAAAGGAGTCCCAACATGGCCGATCTGCGCTGCACGATAGCCGGCATCCATTCGCCGAACCCGTTCTGGCTTGCCTCCGCGCCGCCCACCGACAAGGCTTACAACGTCAACCGCGCCTTCGAGGCCGGCTGGGGCGGCGTGGTCTGGAAGACGCTCGGGCTCGACCCGCACGTCGTCAACGTGAGCTCGCGCTACGGCGCCACCACCTGGCGCGGCCAGCGCATGGCGGGCCTGAACAACATCGAACTGATCACCGACCGCCCGCTCGACGTGAACCTGCGCGAAATCCACGAGGTGAAACGCGCCTGGCCCGACCGCGCGCTGATCGTCTCGCTGATGGTGCCGTGCAACGAGCAAGACTGGAAATGGATCCTGCCGCAGGTGGAAGACACGGGCGCCGACGCAGTCGAGCTCAACTTCGGCTGCCCGCACGGCATGAGCGAGCGCGGCATGGGCGCGGCCGTGGGTCAGGTGCCCGAATACATCGAAATGGTCACGCGCTGGGTGAAGGAAGGCACGCGCCTGCCCTGCCTCGTGAAGCTCACGCCGAACGTCACCGACATTCGCCACGGCGCCCGCGCGGCGCTCAAGGGCGGCGCGGACGGCGTCTCGCTCATCAACACGATCAACTCGATCGTGGGCGTGGATCTGGACGCGATGGCGCCGCTGCCCACCGTGGACGGCAAGGGCACGCACGGCGGCTACTGCGGCCCGGCCGCGAAGCCCATCGCGCTGCACATGGTCGCCGATATCGCGCGCGACCCGCAAACGCAGGGGCTGCCCATCTCGGGCATTGGCGGCATTTCCGACTGGCGAGACGCCGCCGAATTCATCGTGCTGGGCGCGGGCAGCGTGCAGGTCTGCACCGCGGCGATGCATTACGGATTCCGTATCGTCGAGGACATGGTCGACGGCCTCTCGAACTGGATGGACGACAAGGGCTACGCGAACCTCGACGCGATTCGCGGGCGCGCCGTGCCCAACGTCACCGACTGGCAATACCTGAACCTCGAATACGACATCAAGGCGCGCATCGACCAGGACCGCTGCATCCAGTGCGGCCTGTGCCACATCGCCTGCGAAGACACCTCGCACCAGGCCATCAGCGCCACGCGCGACGGCAAGCGCCATTTCGAGGTGATCGATGCGAACTGCGTCGGGTGCAATTTATGCATGCATGTGTGCCCGGTCGACCAGTGCATCACGATGGAGCGCGTCGACGCGGGCCGCTATTCGAACTGGACCACGCATCCGAACAACCCGGGGCGCGTGGCCGATCCCAAGGCGGCCTGATTCCCCACTACACGACAAGCCACGGAGAACCCGCACCATGAGCCAGCCAGCCGTACCCGGCGACGCGAGCGCGCGCCGCAGCGAAAGCGAGCTATACAACGACGACCTCGCGCCCACCGGCGCCGCGCAGCGAACGTGGCGCTGGTACCACTTCGCGGCGCTGTGGGTGGGCATGGTGATGAACATCGCCTCGTACATGCTCGCGGCAGGCCTCACGGAGCAGGGCATGTCGCCGTGGCAGGCCGTGCTCACGGTGCTGCTGGGCAACACCATCGTGCTCGTGCCGATGCTGCTGATCGGCCACGCGGGCGCGAAGTACGGCATTCCGTATGCCGTGCTCGTGCGCTCGTCGTTCGGCACCCAGGGCGCGAAGCTGCCCGCCATGCTGCGCGCGATCGTGGCCTGCGGCTGGTACGGCATCCAGACCTGGCTGGGCGGCAGCGCGATCTATACGCTCGCCAACATCCTCACGCACAACGCGCTCGTGGGCGACGCGCTGCCGTTCCTCGGCATCTCGATTGGCCAGGCCTCATGCTTCCTGCTGTTCTGGGCGCTGCAGATCTACTTCATCGTGCACGGCACCGACTCGATCCGCTGGCTCGAAAGCTGGTCGGCGCCGATCAAGGTCGTGATGTGCGTCGCGCTGGTCTGGTGGGCCTGCTCGAAGGCGGGCGGCGTGGGCTCGATGCTCTCGCAACCTTCGCAGTTCGCGCCCGGCGGCAAGAAAGCGGGGCTCTTCTGGGTCACGTTCTGGCCGAGCCTCACGGCAATGGTGGGCTTCTGGGCCACGCTCGCGCTCAACATTCCCGACTTCACGCGCTTCGCGAAAACCCAGAAGGACCAGTTCGTGGGCCAGGCAATCGGCCTGCCCGTGCCGATGGCCCTGCTTTCGGTGGTCTCGGTGGTGGTGACCTCGGCCACCGTGGTCATCTACAACAAGGCCATCTGGGACCCTATCGATCTCACGAGCCGCATGGAAGGCATCGGCGTGGGCATCGCGCTCGTGATCCTCACGCTCGACACGATGTGCTGCAATCTCGCGGCCAACCTCGTCGGCCCGGCCTACGATTTTTCGAGCCTTTGGCCCAAGGGCATCTCGTACAAGGCGGGTGGCCTGATCACGGCGACCATCGCCATCGTGATGATGCCGTGGAAGATTCTCGCCACCACGCAAGGCTATATCTTCACCTGGCTCGTGGGCTATTCCGCGCTGCTCGGCCCTGTGGCCGGCATCCTCATGGTCGACTACTTCCTGATTCGCGGCACGCGGCTCGATACCGAACAGCTCTTCGAGGAGAGCGGCGAATACGCCTATTCGAACGGCTGGAATCCGGCCGCCGTCATCGCGCTCCTCGCGGGCGTGCTGCCGAACCTGCCGGGCTTTCTGAACGTGGCGTTTCCGGCCGCGTTTCCGGCCGTACCCGACGCGTTCAAGGGGCTCTACACCTATGCGTGGTTCGTCGGCCTCGCTATCGCGGCGCTCGTCTATGGCGTGCTGATGAAGCTCGGCAAGAGCCGCCGCCCGAGCATCGCGAGCGCGTGAGCGAATCCGTCACGGCATCAACCGAAGGAGACATTGCATCATGGCGATCCTGATTCGAGGCGGCACCGTCGTCAACGCCGACAAATCCTGGCGCGCGGACGTCCTGTGCGAGGGCGGCACCATCCAGGCCGTCGGCACCGCGCTGGAAGCGCCCGCGGGCGCAACCGTGGTCGACGCGGGCGGCCAGTACGTGATGCCGGGCGGCATCGACCCGCACACGCACATGGAACTGCCGTTCATGGGCACGACCGCGAGCGACGACTTCTTCACGGGCACGGCAGCGGGCCTCGCGGGCGGCACGACGTCGATCATCGACTTCGTGATTCCGAATCCGAAGCAGCCGCTCATGGAAGCATTTCGCGAGTGGCGCGGCTGGGCGGAGAAGGCCGCGGCCGACTACGGCTTTCATGTGGCCGTGACGTGGTGGGACGAGAGCGTGCATCGCGACATGGGCCTGCTCGTGCACGATCATGGCGTGTCGAGCTTCAAGCACTTCATGGCGTACAAGAACGCCATCATGGCCGACGACGAAATCCTCGTGAACAGCTTCGCGCGTTCGCTCGAACTGGGCGCGCTGCCCACCGTCCATGCCGAGAACGGCGAGCTCGTCTTCCAGTTGCAACGGCAACTGCTCGCGCGCGGCTTCACCGGGCCGGAAGCCCATCCGCTTTCGCGCCCGCCCGAGGTGGAAGGCGAAGCGGCCAATCGCGCGATCCGCATCGCGCAGGTGCTGGGCGTGCCCGTGTATATCGTGCACGTTTCGGCAAAAGATGCGCTCGAAGCCATCGCCCGCGCGCGCGGCGAAGGCCAGCGCGTATTCGGCGAAGTGCTGGCCGGGCATCTCGTGATCGACGAATCCGTCTACCGCGATCCCGACTGGACGCGCGCCGCCGCGCACGTCATGAGCCCGCCGTTCCGCACGAAGGAGCATCGCGACGCCCTCTGGCGCGGTCTGCAAGGCGGCCTGCTGCATACCACGGCCACCGACCATTGCGTGTTCTGCGCCTCGCAGAAGGCCATGGGCCGCGACGACTTCACGAGGATTCCGAACGGTTGCGGCGGCGTGGAGGATCGCATGGCCGTGCTCTGGGATCAGGGCGTCAACACGGGGCGCCTCACGCCCAACGAGTTCGTGCGCGTCACCTCCACGAACGCGGCGCAGATCTTCAATCTGTACCCGCGCAAGGGCGTGATCGATGCCGGCGCCGATGCCGATGTCGTCGTCTGGGACCCGCAGGCCACGCGTACGATCTCAGTGAAGACTCACCACCAGAACGTCGACTTCAACGTGTTCGAAGGCATGACCGTGCGCGGCGTGCCCACGCATACGATCGCGCAGGGCGAACTGGTGTGGGCCAACGGCGATCTGCGCGCGCGGCGCGGCGCGGGCCGCTATCTCAAGCGGCCCGCGAATCCGGGCTATGTGGAGGCCTCGCGGCTCGCGAAGAGCCTGAAGGAGACGCAGCCCGTGCATCGCGAGGGGGACAAGAACTAGAGACCAGCCAGCTCGTCAGTACTCCACGAAGATCGTCACGCGGCGATTCTGCGCCCGGCTCGCGGGATCGTCGGCGGCGACGAGCGGAAAGTTGTCGGCGCGGCCGATGGCGGTGAGCCGCCGGGGCGCGACGCCGCGCTCGACAAGGTAGCGCACCACCGCGCCGGCCCGCGCCGACGAAAGTTCCCAGTTCGACGCGTATTTCGCATTCGCGATCGGCGTGCTGTCCGTATGGCCTTCGACCAGGACATTGCCCGAAGGCACTTCGCGCAGCACGTCCGCCACATTGTCCAGCATGCCGAACGCGTCCGGCAGGAGGCGCGCGTCGCCCGCGTCGAACAGGATCTTCGCGTTGATGCCGATCTCCACGCCGTGCGCGGCGCGCACGATCGTGATCTCGCCGCGCTCGCGCAGCGGCTCGAGCGACGCAAGCAGCGTCTGCCCGGCTGCCGGCGGCGCGGCGGCCACCGGTTGCGACGTCGCCGCCAACGACTGGTAGCGGATCTCCATTTCCTTGTTCTTCGCGAGCTCCATGGCGTAGAGCGCGAGAAACAGGACCATCATCGTCGTGATGAGGTCGGCGTAAGAGATGAGCCAGCGCGACGACTGCGCGTCGTGGCTCTCTTCTTCCTGAGCGTCCTGCGCCATGAACGGAAGATGGCTTTCGGTCGGCATCGGCATGCGTCCAGATCAGTGCGCGAGTTCGAGCGAGCGCGAGGCGTGGTCGCGCACGTCGCCCGCGAGACGCGTCGCGATCGTGGCGGGCGTTTCCTTGCGCGAGATGGCAAGCAACCCATCCAGGTAGAGCTTGCGCAGGCGCAGCTCGCTTTCGATATGCGCGCGCAGTTTGCCGAACACCGGCAGGAACACGAGGTTCGCGAAGGCGAGCCCGTAAAGCGTCGCCACGAAAGCAACGGCAATGCCCTGCCCGAGCTTCGAAGGGTCGATGAGGTGGCCCGTCACCTGGATGAGGCCGAGCACCGAGCCGAGAATGCCGAAGGTGGGCGCATAGCCGCCCGCCTGCTGCCACAGCCGCGCCGCCGCCATGCGGGTGCGCCCGTAGGCCTCCAGTTCGCGATTGAGCGCGTCTTCGAGCACGGCCGTCGTCACGCCGTTCGCCAGCAATTCCAGCCCACGCCGCGCGAACGGATGCACAGGGTCGAGGTTCATCGATTCGAAGGCCAGCATGCCGTTGAGCTTGGCTTCGTCGCCCCATTCGAGCACGGCGGCAAGACTCGCCTGATCGACCTGCGGCGCCTTGACGAACGCCATGCGCAGATGCCTTAGCGCGTCGACGAATTTCGCCCACGTGTTCTGGATCATCACCGCGCCCAGCGTGCCGCCCAGCACGATGACGAGCGCTTCGGGCTGAACGAGGGCCACCACGTGCCCGCCTTCCAGCGCATAGCCCACGACCACGGCCGCCCCGCCCAGCAGGACTCCGAACAAGGTCAGAAAATCCATGTTTTCTCCGCTGTCGTTACCGGTCTCAGATGGCGGGCACCTGCTTGAGGGCGCGTACCGACTCGATCAGGCGTTGCTCGATTTCCGCCACTTCCGCCGGATCGATCTTGATCTCGCGCCGCATGAGCCACGACACCTCGTTCTTGCGCACCTCGCCCATCACGGAGATGAGACGCGACGAGAGCGACGCGTCGTTCACGCAGGCCAGCAGCTTCGCGAGGTCGTAGGTGTCCATGCCGCTTACGGCCTCGAACAGCGTGCGCTCGTCCACGAACACGAGGTCGTCGAGCGAGTTGAGCGCCCCGGCGCCGCGAACCGTGCGCTTCGTGAAGTACGCCACGCCCTTCTCTTCGACGTAGTTGAGTACCTTCGACTTGCGGAACGCGAACACTTCGTCGGCGATCTCGCCGTGCGAGAGTTTGTTGAGGATGATCTTGCGCTCCACGCCGATCAGCGCCTCGAGGTCGGCCAGCTCGATCAGTTCGAGCTCGCTGTTGATGGAAACGTCCAGATCGCGGTCGGCCACCTGCGCCGCGCGATCGACGATCCGCGCCGGATCGAAGCTGACGACCTGGCGGCCGAGCGGGCCCTCGGCGACGGCAGACTCCGCCAGGCCCGAGCCGGTATAGCCGGCGGTCTGCGCCGCCTCGATCGCGATGAGGTTGAGCTTCTCCATGCGCTTGAGCATGGCCATCACGTGCGGGCGCGAATGCCCCGCCACGGCGCGGCACTTCTGAACCACGTCGGCAAGCGAGACGGAGACTTCGCCCGCGGCGCCCTGCCGGCCCCAGGCGCCGCGCTCCTCGCGCGTTTCGGCGCCGGCCATCAGCGCGAGCACATGGGCATACGACAGTACACCGGGGAGAAAGTCGGCGTGCGTGTATGTTGCTAGCAGATCGTCCTTGGCCTTCACGCGCCGGATCAGGGTGCGCGAAATATGCCGCAGGAGCGGCGAGACGCGCTCCAGTTCTTCTTCCACGATGCTGACCGGTACGACCGTCAACTGGCAGAACGTCAACGCTTTCGCCGTGTTGCTTCTCGGCTCCGCGCCGAGCAAGGCGGTCTCGCCGAAGAATTCGCCCCGCCCGAGTGTCGCCACCACGACCTTCTTTTCGTCACAGCGTGTCGAGATTTCTATTTTTCCGTCGGCGATCACATAGATGACGCGTTCCCCCGAATAGCCTTCGGAGTAGATGATCTCGCCCGGCGACGCCGTGCGCGACCATGTCTGATTGCGATTCAAAGCCTTTCCCCCGGTGTGGCATATGGGCAGCACGCTGCCGACCCGTTGCGGTGCGGCTGTTCGTGGCTGCTTCGTGGCTGCTATATGGCGCGTTAACGGCTTTGACCCCCACGCTCTTTAATCATTACGCATGGGTGGCGATACGGTAAGCGCGGCGAAAGTTGCGCGAAAGCGCGAGGGGGAAAGGTAGTACGAAAAGGACGTTGCATGGCCAGCCCTCGCTGGCCATGCGGATCATGTGCTAATCAAGCGGCCAGCTTGCCGTCCGCGCCGTTCGACGAAGGCGCGACCACGCCGCCGCGCGCGTAGCGGATCGCCTCCATGAGCGCTTCGTGCTCGCCCACGTGGTTGGCCAGCAAAAGAATCAGTTGGGCGTTGGCGGACTGGCTCTGTGCTTCGTCCAGATCGCGATGCATGTCGATCAGCGCTTCGTAGAAGTCGTCGGGACGCGTGAGGTTCGGTTGGGTGTTGAGCATGGTTGTCTCCTGCCTGTTTTCATTGCGCTGGCCGCTGCTCGCGCGGCAGCCAGCCGTCATGCCGTGCCTTGCACGCACAGTGCCCGCTTGAGGGCATGCGCAAGGCGATCCGTGTCGACACGCCGCCAGCGCGCGCAGACGTGCTGGTCCGGACGAATCAGATAGAACGCCCCCGCCTCGGCATCGTAACGCTGCGCCGCGAGCCCCTCGCTGTCGCGCAGGATCGTCGCAGAACCTGGCAGTCCCGACGGCACCGCACCTTCGCCTTGCACCACCGCCACGATTTTTGCCGGAACGGGCCCATTCGCGAGCGAATCGAGCGACGCAATCGTTTGCGTATCCAGAGCCGCGCCCGCCGCGCAAAAGACGAGCTCCGTGAAGCAGTCGCCGAGCTGCGCGAGCAGCCAGGCTTCGCGACCCTGCGCGTCCGTCACCGGCGCATCGGCGCAGGAGGCGCCCGGCACCATGCGTCCGGCGAATGCGTCTTCGTCGGCCGTGTTGAGCGACGACTCGCTCAGCACCGCGGGCACCGAAAGCCGCCCGCTGTTCACGAGCTGGCGTGCGAACGCATGGTCGCGCGCGAGCGTCAGCACGGCGTCGCGGAACACGCGGCTCACCGCGCTCTTCGGCGTGATGAAGTCGGTCGAGCGCGTGGAGTTGCGGATGTTCTCGTCGGCCGCGTACTCGCGTTCGCTCGCATAGGTGTCGAGCAGCGCATCGGGCGCGCGGGCTTCGAGCACGGCGGCGAGCTTCCATGCCAGATTTTCGGCATCCTGAAAGCCGCTGTTCGCGCCACGCGCGCCGAACGGCGACACGAGGTGGGCCGAGTCGCCCGCGAACAGCACGTTGCCGTGCCGGAAGCGGTCCATGCGCAGACACGAGAACGTGTAGATGCTGACCCACTCCAGCTCGAACTTCACGTCCGGGCCGAGCAGCGCGCGCACGCGCGGAATCACGCGCTCGGGCGTTTTCTCCAGCACGGGATCGGCATCCCAGCCAAGCTGGAAGTCGATGCGCCAGACGTTGTCGGGCTGGCGATGCAGCAGCACCGACTGGTTAGGATGGAACGGCGGATCGAACCAGAACCAGCGTTCGGTCGGGAAGTCGGCTTCCATCTTCACGTCGGCGATCAGGAAGCGGTCCTTGAACGTGCGGCCGTGGCTATCGAGGCCCATCGCCTTGCGCAGCGGACTGCGCGAGCCGTCCGACGCCACCACGTAGCGCGCCAGCAATTCATAGGGACCATCGGGCGTCTCGACGGTCAGCGCGACGTGCGCGCCCTCCGTGCCCCGCGTGCCGCGCTGCGCGAGCCCCGTCACCTTGCTCTTCCAGCGGATTTCGAGGTTCGGCAGCTCGCGGGCGCGCTCCAGCAGGAAGCCTTCCACGTAGTACTGCTGAAGATTGACGAAAGCCGGACGATGGTGCCCGCTCTCGGGCAGCAGGTTGAAGGTGTAGACCAGTTCGTCCTTGCGGTACACCTTGCCCACATTCCAGCTCACGCCCTTTTCGACCATGCGCTCGCCGCAGCCGAGGCGGTCGAAGATGTCGAGCGAGCGCTTCGAGAAGCAGATGGCGCGCGAGCCGGTGGAGAGCGTGCAATCGTCGTCGACGAGCACGACGGACACGCCCTGTTGCGCGAGGTCGATGGCGGTCGCGAGCCCCACGGGCCCGGCGCCCACCACCGCTACCGGGTGCAGGCGCGTATCCCCGGCCGCACCCTGTTCATGGCAGCGCGCGTATTCGAACGTCAGCGCCTGATAATCGATCATCTTTGTGTCTCCTGTCGACCAGAGTTAGTGCTTCAGCACTTACTCTGGTCCCATGCAAAGCGCCATTTCACCGTGCCTCAATCCTGCAGCGCGTCCCACATCTCCTTGTCGCGCTGCGCGGTCCAGATGCGCGGATGCGTGATGCCGCTCGCCTCGTCATAGGCGCGCGAAACGTCGAACGGCAGGCAGTGCTCGTAGATGAAGACCTGGCCGAACTTCGGGTCCATCGCTTCGCGCGTGAGCGCCATGGACTGCTTGAGGTCGAGCTTGCGCTCCACGGCCTTGCGGCCCTGGGCGAGCAGCGTCGTCACGAAGTCCTTCGTATAGTCGAGGCCCTTGTCCACTTCCGCGGGCGTGAGAAGCGCGGGGCCGCGGCCCGGCACGAGCTTTTCGGGCTTGAGCGCGCGCAGCGCTTCGAGCGTGGCGGGCCAGTCGGCCAGTTGCGCGTCGCCGCAATAGCACGCCGCGTCGTATTCCACGAGGTCGCCCGAGAACAGCACTTTCTGCGAGGGCAGCCACACCACCGTATCGCCCTTCGTGTGGCCCGAGCCCAGATGCGCGATCTTCACTTCGAGCTTGCCGAGGAACAGCGTGATTTCCTTCTCGAACACGAGCGTGGGCCACGTGAGGCCCGGCACGGTTTCCACGCCCGCGAAGAGGCGCGGGAAGCGCTCGATCTCCGACTTCATGTCGGCCTCGCCGCGCTCGACGATCATCTCGTACGTGCCGCGGCTCGCGATGATCTGCTGCGCGCCTTCCTTGAAGTACGCCGAAGCGCCCAGCACGCGCACCGCATGGTAGTGCGAGAGCACGACGTATTTGATGGGCTTGTCCGTGACGCTGCGGATCTTCGCGATGAGATCCTGCGCCATGGCCGGCGTCGCGGTGGTGTCGACGATCAGCACGCCGTCGTCACCGATGATGACGCCCGAATTCGGATCGCCTTCCGTGGTGTACGCGTACGCGTTTTCGGAAAGCTGCGTGAACGTGACCTTTTTCTCTTCGAGGTCGGCCTGGGATGCGAACGCCTTTGCCATCGTGAGTCTCCGTATCGTGGGACGTGAGGGACGCGGGGCGAGGGCTCAGGGCCGACCGTGCCGGGACGCGGAAGTGACAAATGCCACTGGCAGCGCGCCGGCCGGTGTATGTCTCGCCCCGTGTTGGATTTTGAATGAACGGCTGTTCTGCCGGGGTGAGGCCATATTAGGCTCTCCCGTTTTTGTTTGTCAATAGCGAATATACTCGCTATTGTTTAATAAGACAGCGAGACCACCGCAGTGGGCCGTTCGCGCAGGTTGTTCAGTTACCATGTGCCCTTTTTGAACCCGAGAATCGCTGTGAACCGACGTCGCAACGAGCGCGCGAGCCTGACCGAGCCCCCCGGCGACACCGGGACGGAGGCCCTCGCGCGCACCCAGCGCGGCATCCAGAGCGTGGAGGTGGCCGGCCGCCTGCTGCGCGCCCTCGCCGACGCGCGCGCGCCGCTCGCGCCCGGCGACCTCGCGGCCAGCGGCGATCTGCCGTCGAGCCAGGCGCACGCGTATCTCGTGAGCCTTACGCGCCTTGGGCTCATCAAGCGCGACTCCCTCTCGGGCCGCTACGAGCCGGGGCCGCTCGCGCTGCGCCTCGGCCTGCTGCATCTCGGTCAGCAGCGCGCGCTGCGCGAGGCGGTGCCGCAGGCCTCGGCGCTGGCGCAAACGCTCGGCTGCAGCGTGGCGCTGTGCATCGCCGGGCCGCAGGGGCCGACGATCGTGCGCTACGAGCATGCCAGCCTGCCGCTGCACGTGAACCTGCACGTGGGCACCGTGATGTCGTTGCCGGCCACGTCCACGGGCCGCGTGTTCTGCGCGTTCCTCGCGCCCGATGCGCTGCGCGCGATGTGGGCCGGCCAGAGCGCGCAGCCGGTATGGCGCGGCACGGCCAACGCCGCCGCCGCCGTGCCGGCCACGGCCCACCCGGACGCGCCGGACGCCGCCCTCGCCGCCACGTTCGAGGCCATCCGCGCGCGCGGCTTCGACTACGGCGTCGACGCGCCCAGCCCCGGTGTGAGCAGCGTCTGCGTGCCCGTGCGCGGCCGCAATGGGGAACTGGCGCTCACGCTCACGGCCATCGGCGCCACCGGCGCGCTCGACGTACGCGAGAACGGCGCGGTCGTACGCGCGCTGCGCGATGCCGCCGGCAGGATCGGCGCGGCCGCTTTTCCATCGACACAACCATGCCCCGAGTAAGCCAGCAAACCGCGCAGGAAGCGCCCGCGGACAAGCCGCAACGCGGCATCCAGTCGCTCGACGTGACGGGCGAGCTGCTCGCGGCGCTCGTCGCGGCGGGCACCCCGCTCGCGCTGCGCGACCTTGCGGCGTTGGCGGGCATGGTCCCCGCCAAGGCATTCCCGCATCTCGTGAGCCTGCAAAAGATCGGCCTCGTCGCGCGCGACGCGGCGGGCCGTTACGAAGCGGGCCCGCTTGGCCTCGAACTCGGGCTCATCGGCCTCGCGCGCCTCTCGCCCGTGCGCGAGGCCGACGCCGAGCTCGTGGGCCTCGCCGCCGCCACCGGCATGAGCGTCGCGCTGGCCGTGCCGGGACCGCTCGGCCCGACGGTCGTGCGGCTCGAAGAATCGGCGTGGCCGCTGCACGTGAGCCTGCGGCCCGGTACGGTCATGTCGATCGTGCACACGGCGATCGGCCGAGTCCTGGCTGCCTGGCTCGACGACGAAGTGCGCGCCGAACTGCTCGCGCAGGACGCGCTGCGGCTTGCCGGCGCGCCCGCGCGCGAGGGCGAAACACCCGCGTACCGCGAGCGGCTCGCGGCGATCCGCGCAACGGGCATCGACACGGCGCTCGACAAGCCCGTGCCCGGCATCAGCACCGTGGCCGCACCGGTCTTCGATCACACGGGCAACGTGTGCCTCGTGCTCGCGCTGATGGGCCCCTCGGGCATCATGGAAACGGCCAGCGAATGCCCGCCCGCGCAGGAGCTGCTGGCCGCCGCGCAACGGCTCTCGCGGCGCTTCGGGTATATGGAGGGCGCAGCGGCCGCGCCGCTATAATCGCCCTCGATTCGCGTGACCAAACACGGCCCAGGCCCGAGGACCCCATCCATGAGCACGGCATCCGCCGGACCCCGCACGACGCCGCGGACCATCGCCGACCTGCCCTGTCCGCGCGGCCTGCCGCTCATCGGCAACCTGCTGCAGCTCGCGCCGCCGCGGCTGCACCGAATCCTCGAAGACTGGGCCGCCCAACTGGGGGCGCCGTATCGCTTCGAAGTCGCGGGCGTGCCCATCACGATCTGGACCGATACCGAACTGATCCAGGGCATCATGCGCG
Organism: Paraburkholderia sp. AV2; assembly: GCF_054968425.1. NCBI lineage: Bacteria > Pseudomonadati > Pseudomonadota > Betaproteobacteria > Burkholderiales > Burkholderiaceae > Paraburkholderia > Paraburkholderia sp. AV2. The sequence goes on along the minus strand of NZ_JBANLK010000034.1, from coordinate 20,064 downwards.
AGCGGCCGCACCGCTATCGCCGCTATCAGCCCATCGAAGCCGTGTTCAGCGAAATGGGCTTCAACGGCCTCTTCTCCGCCGAAGGCGCCGCCTGGGAACCGCAGCGGCGCCTCGTGATGCAGGCGCTTTCGATCCCGAACGTCAAGGCCTTCTACCCCACGCTCGCCGACATCACCGCCCGCCTGCGCGCACGCTGGCTGCGCGCGTCGCAACGCGGCGAGACCGTGGAAATGGTGGAGGACCTGAAGCGCTATACCGTCGACGTCACGAGCGCGCTCGCCTTTGGCGACGACCCGCGCACGCTCGAACGCGACCAGGGCGTGATCCAGGAGCATCTGGCGCAAATCCTGCCGGGCGTGATGTCGCGCACCAACGCGCTGTTCCCCTGGTGGCGCTATGTGAAGCTGCCGCGCGACCGCAAGCTCGAGGCGTCGCTGGCCGAGGTGCACCGCTACGTGCGCGCCACGATGGAACGCGCGCGCGAACGCATACGCGACGATCCCCCAGAAACGCCGCGCAACCTGCTCGAAGCGATGCTCGTGCAGCAGCAGGAGCCGGGCTCGACGATCACCGACGCGCACATCGCCGCAAACGTGATCACGCTGCTGCTGGCCGGCGAAGACACCACGGCGCACTCGATCGCATGGACCGTGCCTTATCTCGCCGCCGATCCGGCGTTACAGGCAACGCTTGGCGACGAAGCCCGCCGCGTGCTGGGCAACGCCCCCGTGTGCCCCGATTACGCGACGCTGAAAGACCTCGACCTCTTCGAGGCCATCTGCATCGAAGCGACGCGCCTGCGCCCCGTGGCCTCGATCCATTCGTTCGAGCCGCTGGAGGATGTGGTGGTGGGCGACGTGGCGCTACCGAAGGGCACACGCATGTTCTTCCTCTCACGCCCCGCGATGCTGGACGAGAAAAATTTCGCCGACCCGCAGCGCTACGATCCCTATCGCTGGCTGCGCCGCCAGGAGCGTCAGGAGCAAGAGGGGCAAGAAGGCGAGCCGCGCGGCGCGCACGACGTGCGCGCCTACCTGCAGTTCGGCGCGGGACCGCGCGTATGCCCCGGTCGGCATCTCGCGACCGTGGAGATGCGCCTCGCGCTTTCGATGCTGATGAAGGAATTCCAGGTAGAACTGATGATCGACCCCGGGAAAATCACCGAGGTCCAGCAGTTCACGATGGTGCCGGACACCATGCCAGTGAGACTCGTACCGCGCCCGGCGGCCTGAGCCGCTTCAAGCACCGCCTCAGGTATCGTCGCTGGCCACTTCGGGCGTTTCGCCGTCGCTGCGCGCCTGCGCGTCGCGCATCTTCTCGAGCGTCTTCGGCTTGAGTCCGAGCGCCACGCCTATCGCGAGCGCGTCGATCACCGCCAGATGCGCGAGGCGCGCCACGCCCGGCGCCTGCGGCTCGGTCGTCGTGGGCACGCGCAGCAGCAGCGGAATGTCCACGATCCAGGCCAGCCGCGAGCCTGCATTCGTCAGCGCGATGGTGGTCGCGCCGCGCTCCTTCGCGATCTGGATACTTTCGTTCACCTCCACGCTGCGGCCCGACTGCGAGATCGCGAACGCCACGTCGCCGGGTTCGAGCAGGCCCGCGTAGAGCCGTTGCAAATGCGCGTCCGTGAACGCGCTCGCGGCGACGTCGAGCTGCAGCATGCGCAGCGCCGCATCCTGCGCCACGAGCCCCGAACCCGCCCCCACGCCGAAGAAATAGACGCGCCGCGCGCTGCCCAACGCGGCCATCGCAGCCTCGAACACGGCAGGATCGAGCGACGCGCGAGCGAGCGTCATGCCTTGGACGACCGATTCGGTCACCTTGTCGAGCAGCGTGCCGACGGCGTCGCCGCTAGCCACCTCGGCCGACGCCGCCGCATACGGCAACCCGCCCGCCGCGCTCTGCGCGAGCCGCATCTTGAAGTCGCGCAGGCCGTGCGCGCCCACCGCGCGGCAAAAACGCGTAACCGAGGGCTCCGAAACCTCGGCGCGCTGCGCGAGTTCGGTGATGCTCGCGCGCATGGCGAAGTCGATGTCGGCGAGCACCATCTCGGCGACCTTGCGCTCCGCGGGCCGCAGCGACTCGGCCACATTGCGGATGTGATGGATCAGGTTGGAGACCGGCAAGCTCAATATCCCATGGATTGACCGATGCGCCCGACGCTCAGTGTCGTATTCCGTTCAGTCTCAATCGAGCCGCTTGCCGCTTTCGGTGTCGAACAGATGCAGGTGCGCGAGAGGCAGACCGAGCGTCATGCGCTGCCCCGGCCCGACCTGCGGCCGGGCGCGCGTGGTGACGCACCAGGTGGAACCGCCTATTTTCCCGTACAGATGGGTCTCGGCGCCAGTCGGTTCGATCACCTCGACGTTGAACGGCACGTCGCCGCCCGCCTCGATATGCTCGGGGCGGATGCCGAGCGTCGCGTACGCGCCCGCTTCCGCCTTGCCTTCGGGTATCGCAATGCGCACGCCGTCGTCCAGCACGAGCGCCGTGCCGCGCGCGTCGCTCATCACCTTGCCCGCCACGAAGTTCATCGAGGGCGAGCCGAGGAAGCCCGCGACGAACAGGTTCGCGGGCTTGTCGTAAAGATCGAGCGGCCGGCCGATCTGCTCGATGCGCCCCGAGTTCATCACGACGATCCGGTCGGCCATCGTCATCGCCTCGATCTGGTCGTGCGTCACGTAGACCACCGTGTTGCGCAGCCGCTGGTGCAGCGCCTTGATTTCGGTGCGCATCTGCACGCGCAGCTTGGCGTCGAGATTCGAAAGCGGTTCGTCGAAGAGGAAGAGCGAGGGCTCGCGCACCACCGCGCGTCCCATCGCCACGCGCTGGCGCTGGCCTCCCGAGAGGGCGCGCGGCAGGCGCTCCAGATAGTTCGAGAGATTGAGCATCTTCGCCGCCGCCTCGATGCGCGGCTTGAAGCCCTCCTCGCGTTCCTTGCGAATACGCGGGCCGAACGCGATATTGTCGTACACCGAAAGATGCGGATAGAGCGCGTAGCTCTGGAACACCATCGACACGTTGCGTTGCTGCGGCGGCAGATGGTTCGCGCGCGCGCCGCCGATGGTGAGCTCGCCCCCGCTGATATCTTCGAGCCCGGCGATCATGCGCATGAGCGTGGTCTTGCCGCAGCCCGACGGGCCGACCAGCACGACGAATTCGCCGTCCTCGATGTCGAGGTCGACGCCGTGCACGACCTGGGTCTCGCCGTAGCGCTTGTAGATGCCGTTCAGTTGTACCGCTGCCATGCTGTCCTCGTTCGCTGGTTGCGCTCTCGTGCGCGTATTGGCGTTATTCGTGCGTGTGTGCCGGTTCGGAATCCGGCTTCAGAGCGGATCGAGCGTCAGCTCGTTGGCCATCATCCGGTTGCCGGCCATGAGGCCCGCGTCCACGGGCAGCGCGACACCCGTGATCACGCGCGCCTGCGGCGAAGCGAGAAACTGCACGGCATCGGCAATATCCTCCGGCTCGGCCACGTCGCCTAGCGGATACCATTTCTTCAGTTCTTCGAAGATCTGCGGATGCTGGTCGACGCGCTTTTGCCACGCGGGCGTCTTCACCGTACCCGGGCAAACCAGGTTCGCGCGAATCCCGTACTGGCCCAGCTCGATCGCGAGCGCCTTCGTGTAGCTCACGAGCCCGGCCTTCGCCGCGCTGTAGGCCGGATGCCCGAGCGCGCTGAGCCCGTTCACCGAGCCGATCATCACGATCGCCCCGCGCCGCCGCTCGATCATCGACCGGCGCACCGCCTCGATCGTGTAGTACGTGCCGTTCAGGTTCAGGTCGACGTCGCGCCGCCACTTCGCGGCGTCGGTGTGCGCGAGCGTCGTGCCGGCCGCGCCGCCCGCGTTCGCCACCGCCACGTCCACGGGACCGCGCGCGGCCACGCCCGCCGCAATGGCACTTGTCACGAAACCGTCATCGCTCACGTCGGCGACGAGCGGCTCCAGCCGGCTCGTGCCGAATTCGGCGGCGAGCGCCGCGACGCCCGCCTCGTTGCGGTCGAGCGCGAGCACCGTATCGCCCGCGTCGAGAAAGCGTTTGCACAGCGCGCGGCCTATGCCGCCGCTCGCGCCCGTCACCAGCACCACCCGGCTCATCGTCGGCTCTCCGAAAGAATTCACCCACCAGGTCCGCCAGCCGTGCCGCCGGGCCTGTAAATTTCCAACAGACTCGCTACGTGAAACGCAGCGACATTCGGGTTAACGCGCACTGCCCAATCTGCTGCAACGCAGGAATTTCCCCAGTTTTACAGCATGTTAGGCAAGCTACGAAGGAAAAAACAATATCGCGTTTCCCAGGTGACAATGTTTTTTTCATCCTGTAGGATTTTTTCAAACAACGCAACCCGGCAGCCGGGCAGCGAGAACCGTGACAACCGCGGCGACGGCGGCGGCAAGAACCTGAACCAGCCAGGAACAACCACAAGGAGAGACAGCATGTCGTTTCAGCAACGTGCAACCACCACGCTCGGCAAGCTCGCCGCCGCGCTCGCATTCGCGGGCCTCGCGGTCGCGGCGCACGCCGATACGGTCCGCGTGACCGTCGCGCACTACAGCGACTCCACCGCTCCGTACTTCGAGAAAATGGCCAAGGAGTTCGAGGCCGCCAACCCCGGCACCACGATCAAGATCGAAGACGTGAACTGGGACTCGCTGCAACAGAAGCTGCAAACGGACATCTCCGGCGGCGCCAACGCCGACCTCGCGATCATCGGCACGCGCTGGCTGCTCGACTTCGTGAAGGACGACATTGCCGAACCGCTCGACGGCTACATGGACCCGAGCTTCAAGGCGCGCTTCATCGGCCCGTTCCTCGCTCCAGGCGAAATCAACGGCAAGATCTACGGCCTGCCGATCGCTGCCTCGGCGCGCGCGCTGTACTACAACAAGGACATGCTCGCATCGGTCGGTTATCCGAACGGTCCGAAGACCTGGGCTGACGTGATCGACGCCTCGAAGAAGCTGAAGGCCAAGGGCATTGCCGGCTTCGGCCTGCAGGGCAAGGAAATCGAAACCGACGTGTACTTCTACTACGCGCTGTGGACCAACGGCGGCGAAGTGGTGGGCAAAGACGGCAAGGCGGCGTTCAACTCGCCGGCCGGCATCAAGGCCGCGACGCTCTACAAGACGATGATCGACGAGGGCCTCACGGAGCCGGGCGTGACGGGCTACAGCCGCGAAGACGTGCAGAACCTCTTCAAGCAGGGCCGCGTGGCGATGATGATCTCGGCGCCGTTCCTCGCGAAGCAGTTGAAGAAGGAAGCCCCGAACATCAAGTACGGCATCGACCCGATCCCGGTGGGCACGACGCCGGCCACCTACGCGGTGACCGACTCGATCATGATGTTCAAGAACTCGAAGGTGAAGAAGGAAGCCTGGAAGTTCCTCGACTTCCTGTTCACGAAAGAGCCGCGCGTGGAGTTCACGAGCACGGAAGGCTTCCTGCCGACCACGAAGGCTGAAGCGACCGACCCGGCGTTCCAGGATCCGGACACGAAGGCTTTCGTCGCGCTGCTGCCGCACGCGAAGTTCGCGCCGACCGTGACGGGCTGGGAAGACACCGCGAAGGCCGTGACGAACGGGATGCAGTCGATCTACCTCGGCAAGGCCAAGCCCGCCGACGCGCTGAACCAGGCTGCCGACGAAGCGAACAAGTCGCTCGGCAAGTAAGCCGTGCCTGAAAGCGGCCCGGGGCGTGTCGCACGACATGCCCCGAGCCGCCGGAGCCTCGCCGTAATGACGGGGCAACGACGCTTTGACGATATGACTTCCGGTCCCCAGAAACACCCGGGCCAAGCGCAGCCCGCCAGTCAGGCGGCCGGCGGCGCTCCCGGCCGAACCCGCGAACCCAACCGCATGAGCCGCTCCAACCGTGCCGTCGTCGCGCCCCGCGCGCCCTGGCTTCTGATCGTGCCGAGTCTGGTGCTCGCGCTCTTCATCATCAGCTATCCGATCTTCAACATCGTGTTCTACTCGCTGCACGATGTTTCGCGCTTCGGGCAGATCCGCGACTTCAGCGGCCTGCAGAACTTCTATAACGTCCTGAGCGACCCGGTGTTTCTCTCCGCGCTGAAGAACACCATCGTCTGGACCTTCTTCGTGGTGGCCGGCACGGTGCTGATCTCGGTGCCGGTTGCGCTCGTGCTCAATCAGGACTTCTACGGGCGCGGCGTCGCGCGCACGATCATCATGCTGCCGTGGTCCGTCTCGCTCACGATGACGGCCGTGGTATGGCGCTGGGCATTCAACGACGACTACGGCATGGTCAACGTGACGCTGCAACGCCTCGGCCTCACCTCGGGGCCGATCCACTGGCTGGCGACGCCCGAATATGCCTTCCCCGTGGAAATCGCGGTGGGCATCCTCGTGTCGATTCCGTTCACCACCACGATCCTGCTGGGCGGGCTCTCTTCGGTGCCGGGCGACATCTACGAGGCGGCGCGCATCGACGGCGCCAGTGCCTGGCAGCAGTTCCGCCAGCTCACGCTGCCGCTCCTCAAGCCGTTCATCAACATGACGATCCTGCTGAACGTGATCTACGTGTTCAACTCGTTTCCGATCATCTGGGTCATGACGCAAGGCGGCCCCGACGACAGCACCCACATTCTCGTTACCTACCTCTACGAACTGGGCTTCAGGCTGGGACGCCCCGGCGAAGCGGCGGCGGTTTCGCTCGTCATGCTCGTGATCCTGTTCGCGTTCTCCGTGGCCTATCTGCGGCTGCAGGCAAAGCGTGGAGGCAGCGCGGAAGGAGACCTCGCATGAACAGCAAACTCAAACGCTCGCTCCTCTGCTGGCTCGCGCTCTCGCCGCTCGTGATCGTCGTGCTGTTTCCGTTCGCCGTGATGTTCTTCACGTCGGTCAAGCCCGCCTCCGAGGTGTTCGTCTATCCGGCGCGCTGGCTGCCCATGCACTGGCGCTGGCAGAACTACGTCGACATGTGGGAGGCCGCCAACTTCGGGGTCGCGCTGCGCAACAGCATCGAGGTGAGCGTGTGCTCGACCGCGCTCGCGCTCGCCGTGAGCCTGCCGGCCGCCTACGCGCTCGCGCGCTTTCCGTTTCGCGGCCGCGGCCTCTATCGCCAGTTCCTGCTCGTCACGCAGATGCTCTCGCCCATTCTGCTCGTCGTCGGTCTGTTCCGGCTCGCCGCGATGATTCCCTGGGGCGACGGCAATCTCGTCGACTCGAAGATCGGCGTGATCGTCTCGTATGCGGCGTTCAATATCGCCTTTGCGGTGTGGATGCTCTCGTCGTACTTCCAGACGGTGCCGCGCGATCTCGAAGAGTCGGCATGGCTCGAAGGCTGCAGCCGCACGGGCGCCGTGTTCCGCGTGTTCCTGCCGCTCGCGGTGCCCGCCGTGGTGGTGACGGCAATCTTCACGTTCATCAGCGCGTGGAACGAGTTCGCAGTGGTCTATACGCTGATCCGCTCGCCCGAGAACAAGACGCTCACGGTGCAGGTCACCGACATGGTGGCCGGCAAGTACACCGTCGAATGGGAGCTCGTGATGGCCGCCACGCTTGCCGCCACGCTACCAGTTTCGGTGGTGTTCGCGTGGCTGCAGCGGTATATGGTGAAGGGGCTCGCGCTGGGTGCCGTCAAGTAAGGCGGATTACGCCCTCAGCCTCCGTGCCGCAGATGCAGCAACAGCAGCGTGAGCGTCACGAGCGAGCCCACCGTGGAATGCAGAATGGTGCGCGACGTGACATGCGCCTCGCGGCGATAATACTCGGCCAGCATGAAGGGGCCTGTGCCCGTTGGCAGCGCCGCGAGCAGCACGGCCATCTGGACGAGCGGCGCCGGCAGCGCGAACACGCGCTCGGCAAGCCACCAGGTCAGCGCCGGCTGAGCCACGAGTTTCGAAAGCGTGAGCCACCATGAGGATTCGCGTTTCTCCGTCGTTTTATCCGCGGTTGCTTTTGCGGCTGCCTCATTACCCCGCTCCGCCAGGAAGAGCCCCAGGCTCACCAGCGCGCACGGGCTCGCCGCGCCGCCCAGCAGCTTGAGAAACGTCTCCGCGCTCTCGGGCAGCGTGACGTGTGTGCCCGCAACGATCGCGCCCAGCGCGGGCGCCACCAGCAGCGGATTGCGCAGCAGCGAGCGCACGACCTTGATCGCGAGGTGATGCGGACGCCGCTCGCTTTGCAGGCCCGTTTCGATCAGCACGATCGCAATCGCAAACAGCACGCAGACGACGAGGATCGTCGCGATGGTGGTAGGCGTGAGACTCGACGGGCCGAACGCGATCATGCACAGCGGAAAACCCACGTAGCCCGTGTTCGGATAGGCGGCGGCAAGGCCGTCGATGCTCGCATCGGCAAGCGGGCGGCGCAGGAAGAGCCGCACGCCCACCACGGCCGCGAATACGATGAGCGCCGCGCCGCCGAACGCGGCAACGAAGGCCGGCTGGAAGAGTTCGCGCCAGCTTGCGTGCGCGAGGATATGAAAGAGCAGCGCCGGCAGCGCGAGCCACACGACGAAGCGGTTCAGTTCGGACGCGGCAGCAGGCCCGAGCACGCCGAAGCGGCGGCACGCGAAGCCTGCGAAGATCAGCCCGAATACGGGCAACAGAATGGATACGGCGGAAAGCATGAGATCCGGTGTGGCAGGCGCGCATGAGCGGCGCGCGTTGAGAGACGAAGATGGATACGTGGCGGCGGACAGCTAATCCATCGCGGCATGGCCCGCGTCGGCACCCGCGCTGCCGCCCGAAGGCCGGATCAGCACGAGCAGCGGAATCACCAGCAGCGTCGCGACGAACATCATCTTGAAGTCGTTCAGATAGGCGATCATCTGCGCCTGCTGCGTGATCGACTGGTTGAGCACGGCGAGATCGTAACGCGAACCGGACGAAAGCATCGTCTGGAAGGCAGGATTGAACGGCGTGACGTTCGCGGCGAGATCCGAGTGCGCGACCTGGGTGCCGCGCGTGACGAAGGTTTGTACGATCGAAATGCCGATACTGCTGCCGATGTTGCGCATCAGGCTGTAGGTGGCCGTGCCGTCCGCGCGCAGTTGCGGCGTGAGCGTGGAGAACGTGAGCGCCGAAAGCGGCACGAACACGAAGCCGAGTCCGAAGCCCTGAACCACGCCCGGCCACACGATGTCCGAGGCCGAGAGCACGATCGTGTACTGCATCATCTGCCAGAGCGCGTACGCCGACACCACGAAGCCGAACAGCAGCAGCGCGCGCGCATCCACGTGTTTCAGCATGCGCCCGGCGATCAGCATGGCGACCATGGTACCCGCACCGCTGGGCGCGGTAACGAGGCCCGTGGTGGCTACCGGATAACCCATCAAGCCCTGCAGCATGGGCGGCAGCAGCGCACGCGTGGCATACAGCACCGCGCCGATCACGAAGATGAAGAACGTGCCCGTTGCGAAGTTGCGGTCCTTGAGCAACTGGTAGCGAAAGAACGTGCCCGGCCCGGAACTGGCCGTGTGCACGACGAAGAATGCGAAGCTGAGCACCGAGACGAGCGTCTCGATGCGGATCTCCATCGAGCCGAACCAGTCGAGCTGCTCGCCGCGGTCGAGCAGCGCCTGCAACGCGCCGATCGCCAGCGCGAGGGTGGCGAAGCCGAACATATCGAAGCGCGCCTCGCGCGCCGGCTCGCGCGTGGGCATGAAGGTCGAAACGCCGAAGAACGCGAACGCGCCAATCGGCACGTTGATGAAGAACACCCAGCGCCAGTTGTAGCTATCCGTAAGCCAGCCGCCGAGCGTGGGACCCAGCACCGGGCCCACCATCACGCCCATGCCCCACACGGCCATGGCCTGGCCCTGGCGGTCGCGCGGGTTGATGTCGAGAAGAATCGACTGCGAGAGCGGCACGAGCGAAGCGCCGAACACGCCCTGCAGGAGCCGCGAGGCAACGATCTCGCTGAGCGTCTCCGAAAGCCCGCAGAGCGCGGACGCCAGAGTGAAGCCGGCGATCGCCACGCCCAGCAGTTTTTTCACGCCCATCCGGTCGGCCAGCCAGCCTGTGAGCGGCGTGGCGATGGCCGCGGCGACGATATACGAAGTGAGCACCCACGTGATCTCGTCCTGCGAAGCGGCCATCGAGCCCTGCATGTGCGGCAGCGCGACGTTGGCGATCGTGCTGTCGAGCGTCTGCATCAGCGTGGCGAGCATGATCGAGAGCGTGATCATGCCCCGGTTGAGCGGCGCGGCCTGGCCGCCCGGCGCGACTGCGGTCATCGTGTGAAGAGCGGAGCGTGAGGGAGATAATAAGCATGCTTATTATACGGATCGAGCCCCCTGACGCAATCGGGGAATGGCCCCACCGCCCCCCCGACCTGCTCCAGCGCGACCTGTCCGCGCCGCGCCTCCGTATAATCCCGCCATGGCTACCGACCTCGAACAACGCTTCGGCTTCTTGATCGCCGAAGTGGGCCGGCTCTACGGCAAACGCTACGACGACCTTGCGAAGTCGTCGCTCGACCTCACGCGCGCGCAGTGCCGGATCATCGCGTACCTCGCGCATTACGGGGACATGAACCAGGTGAGTCTCGCCCAGCGCCTGGAGGTGGCGCCGATCTCGGCGGGGCGGATGCTGGAAAGACTGGAGGAAAACGGCTGGGTGGTGCGCGCGGCGAATCCGAACGACCGTCGCGAACTACAGGTGAGCCTCACGCCGAAGGCCGAAAGCGTGCTCGCGGCCGCGCGCCGCGTGGGTGACGAGGTGCAGGCGGAAGCCCTTGCGGGCTTCACGCCTGAAGAAGCCGGGCAGTTCAGCCAGATGCTGCAACGCGTGCGCGCCAATCTGGGACCGCTCGTGGAGCGCTAACGCGCCGCGTTATTTGCCCGCCACCTTGCGCTGGCGCCACAGGCATAGCAGATCGCACGCAACGTGCGCCGCCGCAATGGCGGTGATCTCGCTCTGGTCGTAGGCCGGCGCCACTTCCACCACGTCCGCGCCGATCAGGTTCACGGCTTCGAGCCCGCGCACGATCGCGAGCGCCTGCGCCGACGAAAGCCCACCCGGCACCGGCGTGCCGGTTCCCGGCGCGAAGGCCGGATCGAGGCAGTCGATATCGAAGGTCAGATAGGTCGGGCGGTCGCCCACGATGTCGAGAATGCGCCGGCGCGCGGCCGCCGGGCCGTGCTCGTGCACCCACGCCGCGTCGAGGATGTTGATGCCGAGGAAGTCCTCGTTCCAGGTGCGGATGCCCACCTGCACCGAGGTCTTCGGATCGATCAGGCCTTCCTTCACGGCCTTGTAGAACATCGTGCCGTGGTTGAGACTGTCGGGCGAGTCGTCGGCCCAGGTATCGCAGTGCGCATCGAAATGGATCAGCGAAAGCGGCTTGCCGTATTTCTCCGCGTGCGCGACCAGCAGCGGATACGTGATGAAGTGATCGCCGCCGAACGTGAGCATCTTCGCGTTCGAACGCAGGATCGTGCGCGCGTGCTCGATGATGGCGGGCTTGATCGAGAGCGGATTGTGCGCGTCGAACCAGCAGTCGCCGTAGTCGGTCACGGCAAGCGTGTCGAACGGATTGAAGCCCCACGGATACGGATACAGCTCGGCGAGCTGCACGCTGGCCGCGCGCACGGCGCCGGGCCCAAGGCGCGCGCCGGAGCGGAACGTGGTGGCGAGATCGAGCGGCACGCCCGAAACGACGACATCGACGCCGTCGAGTTCGCGCGTGTAGTTGCGCCGCATGAACGACAGCACGCCGCCGTAGGTATTTTCGACCGAGGAGCCGTAAAGCGACCGGCGACGGATCGCGCCGTCGCCATGGATAATGTCGGTCATGGTTAGCGCAGCCGCACGAGCGTGGATTTCAGTTCGGTGTACTTCTCGAGGGCGTGCAGCGACTTGTCGCGGCCGTTGCCCGACTCCTTGAAGCCGCCGAACGGGAAGTTCATGTCGCCCCCTTCGTCGTAGCAGTTGACCCACACGGTGCCCGCGCGCAGGCGGCGCGAGATTTCATGCGCGTTCGTGAGGTTTGCCGTCCAGACGGCGGCCGCGAGGCCGTAGTCGCTATCGTTGGCAATGCGAACCGCTTCGTCGATGGTGCTGAACGTGATGACCGAGAGCACCGGCCCGAAGATCTCTTCGCGCGCGATCTTCGCATCGTGATGGGTGTCGAACACGGTCGGCTCGATATAGTAGCCGCCGCTCGCCTCGTTCACGCGCTCGCCGCCCAGCAGCAGCTTTGCCTCCTTGCGGCCCGCCTCGATATAGGAGAGCACGCGCTCGAGCTGGATCTTGTCGACGATCGCGCCCATCGAAACCTTCGGGTCGAGCGGATTGCCCGGCACATAGTTGCGCGCGGCCTCCACGAGCTTCGCGAGGAACGCGTCCTTGATGTCGCGATGCACGAGCAGGCGCGAACCGGCCGTGCACATCTCGCCCATGTTGTAGAAGATCGCGCCGGCCGCCGCGTTGGCGGCGCGGTCGAGGTCCGGGCAGTCCGCCAGCACGATGTTCGGCGACTTGCCGCCCAGTTCGAGCCACGTGCGCTTAAGGTTCGACTGGCCCGCGTACTGCATGATCTGCTTGCCGACGCCCGTCGAGCCCGTGAACGCAATGCAGTCCACGTCGCGATGCAGCGCGAGCAGCTTGCCGGGTTCGCCGCCGCCCGGCAGCACGTTGAACACACCGGCCGGAATGCCCGCTTCGTGAGCCAACTGTGCGACGCGAATGGCCGTAAGCGGCGACTTTTCCGAAGGCTTGAGCACGACGCTATTGCCAGCCGCGAGCGCCGGGCCGAATTTCCACGAAGCCATCAGGATCGGGAAGTTCCAGGGCACCACAGCCGCTACCACGCCGATCGGCTCGCGCGTGACGAGGCCCACGAGATGATGATCGGCCGGCACCACTTCGCCACCCACCTTGTCGATCGCTTCGGCAAACCATTCGACGCAGTACGCCGCGCCCGGCACGTCCACCGTGGTCGTGTCGCCGATGGGCTTGCCCGCGTCGAGCGTCTCCAGCAGCGAGAGTTCGTCCAGGTGCTCGCGCATCAGCGCGGCCCAGCGCAGCAGGATCGCCTTGCGCGCGCGCGGATTCAGGCCCGCCCACACCTGCGCGTCGAACGCGCGGCGCGCGGCGGCCACGGCCGCGTCCACATCGGCGGCGCCGCAGTCGGCGACGCTCGCAAGCACGCGGCCGTCAATCGGGCTCACGCAGTCGAACGTGCGTCCCGAGTAGGCATCGCGATACGCGCCGTCGATGAATGCGCGGCCTTCGATCGAGAGCGTCGCAGCCTTGTCCTGCCAGTAAGCGAGAGTTTTCTTTTCCATCAGGATGCCTCAGTGTTGTTTGTGCGCAGTGTTGTGCGGTTGGGTACGACGGGCCGGGCACGCCACGCTTGCGCGGCGGCTCGCGGCCGGGGTGGGCGCGATCAAAAAGTGGGCGGCGAATTCGCCGACACCACTTCGCAAACCTGATCCGCGCTCGGATTGCGGAAACGGTGCGGAAGACGGCTTTCGAAGTAATAGCTGTCGCCGGGGTCGAGCAGCCACGTCGTGCCGTCCACGGTCAGCTCGATCTGTCCGGACACCACGATGCCGCCTTCGTGACCCGCATGCGTGAGCATTTCGGGGCCCGTATCGGCGAGCGGCTGGTACACCTCGCGCAAGATACCCATGTTGCGGTCTTTCACGTTCGCGCCCACGAGATAGAACTCGATGGACGCGTTGCCGAGATTCGGCATCTCGCCGCGCCGCGACACCACGCTGCCGCCTTCGCTCAGGTCGAACGTGAAGAACTCCGCAAGACTCATCGGTATGCATTCGAGCAGCTTCTTCAGCGACCCCACCGAGGGGCTGACCCGACTTTGCTCGATCAGCGAGATCGCGCCGTTGGTGACGCCCGCGCGCTTGGCAAGCTCGCGCTGGGACAGACCATACCGCTTGCGGACGTAGCGTAGCCGCGTAGCGACTTCGGTGGACATCGAGGCAGACTCGGACACGTTTTCAGGAACCGTAGACGAAAGAGCGCGCACGCAGACCCGGCGCGGACGTGTTGAATATTCTAATCACTTGGCTTTTTTTTCTGTCGGTACAAACCCCTGTAAGGCATTCGAAATATTCAGAATGGTGCGCACAGGTTCCGTGCATCAGCGTATTTGCAGGGGAACTCGGGAAAGTGCTGACATAAAAAGCGTAAAAAATAATTGACGCCCATTTTGGCTCGTATATGCTGGACCACAGGTTGGAAGTCATGAAGTTCTTGTAGCGGCACATCTTGCAGCACCCGGTGCAGCAAGACGTTTAGCGATGCAAAGGGCATCTGGCACCAGCCGCGTTCCGGTCGAATCAGGATTTACCGTTTACGCTTTTTTGACCGGAATGCCCCTGTTCAACGTCACCCAGTCGAGTGCAATTGTGAGAGTCCGTGGCCCTCTGGTCAGATGGGATCGAAGTCATGCGAGGTGTCTTCGCAGTGACTCGGCCGCCATCGCCGATGGCAGTAGCGGCAGGCTTGCTTCTCGCCTGCTTCTGTCCATCTTCACGATACTGTCCCGCCGGTCGGTTCGGCGTCATAACGCCGTCTCCGCACGCGCCTTCATCGCCGTCCACACGGACGAAGTCGCGTCGCTGCTGCCCTAGCGCCTCTCCTTCCTGCGCCGTTCGTTATCGTCGATCGCCTGCGTGGCCGCGTGCCGCCGCTCGCGAGCGAGGTGGCCGTGCGCGCCCGAACAGGGCTGCGTCTCCGGTCTGGCCACATCGCAGTACGAAACGAACCGCCTACATGATCTCCACGCGCAGCGCGATGCGTTAGCTACGCTCTCGCTGCAAACCAGGTTGCGGCCTTGCCTCGTGCAGGGTTGCAAGGTCATGTCACGCCCGCGGCATCCCTGCAATACACGTTATATCCGTGAATAGAGCATTGCCCGGGTCAAGGAAGTCGAACTTTAGCCATGCGAATGAAACCCCTGATCGGCGTTACCGCCGACCGAACCATGGTGGGATCCCACGCGTCGCACACGACGGGCGAGAAGTACATCGCCGCAGCCGTGGACGGCGCCGGCGCACTCGCGCTGGTGCTGCCCGCGCTCGGCGAGCGCCAGGCCACGGCCGACGTGCTCGACGCCGTCGACGGGCTGCTCTTCACGGGCAGCTACTCGAACGTCGAGCCGTATCGCTACGGCGGCGTGGCGAGCGAGCCGGGCACGCTGCACGATCCGCACCGCGACGCAACCACGCTGCCGCTCATGCGCGCCGCAATCGAGGCGGGCGTGCCCGTGCTCGCGATCTGCCGCGGCTTCCAGGAAATGAATGTGGTGTACGGCGGCACGCTGCACCAGCAGGTGCATAACGTGGAAGGGCTCAACGATCACCGCGAGAACAAGGCCGATCCGCTCGACCAGCAATATGGTCCGGCACATGCGGTCACGCTCGCTGCCGGCGGCATGCTGCAGCGCTTCCTGCAGGGCGCCCGCGAGGCTCGCGTCAACTCGTTGCACGGGCAAGGAATCGATACGCTCGGCGCGGGACTCGTTGCCGAAGCGGTTGCGCCCGATGGCCTGATCGAAGCCGTGAGCGTGGCGAACGCCCCCGCCTTCGCATTGGGCGTGCAGTGGCATCCCGAGTGGAAGCACGCTGAAGACGCCCTTTCCACCGCTATTTTCCGTGCCTTCGGCGCAGCCTGCCGCGCACGCATGCTGGCCCGAATACCGGGCGGGGCCGACCGGCAGAACGCCGCGGCGCCTCGCGCCGCCCACGCCTGAGCCGACCCGTACCAGACAGAGAGAACCAACATGCATGAAATCGAAGAATTCCTGAAGAAGCACCACATCACCGAAATCGAAGCGATCATCCCCGACATGGCGGGCATCGCACGCGGCAAGATCATTCCGCGCAGCCGGTTCGAATCGGGCGAATCCATGCGGCTGCCGCAGGCCGTGATGATCCAGACCGTGACCGGCGACTATCCGGAAGACGGCAGCCTCACGGGCGTCACCGACCCCGACATGGTCTGCGTGCCCGACCCCTCCACCATCCGCATCATTCCGTGGGCCGTCGATCCCACGGCCCAGGTGATTCACGACTGCGTGCACTTCGACGGCACGCCTGTCGAAATCTCGCCGCGCCGCGTGCTGCGCCGCGTGCTGGAACTCTACGAAGCGAAGGGCTGGAAGCCCATCATCGCGCCGGAACTGGAGTTCTACCTCGTCGACATGAACAAGGATCCGGACATTCCCCTCGCGCCGCCCATCGGCCGCACGGGTCGTCCGGAAACGGGCCGCCAGGCGTACTCGATCGAAGCCGTCAACGAATTCGACCCGCTCTTCGAAGACATCTACGAGTACTGCGATATTCAGGACCTCGAAGTCGATACGCTGATTCACGAGGTTGGTGCCGCGCAGATGGAAATCAACTTCATGCACGGCGAACCGCTGGGCCTCGCCGACCGCGTGTTCCTGTTCAAGCGCACGGTGCGCGAAGCCGCGCTGCGCCACCACATGTACGCCACGTTCATGTCGAAGCCGATGGAGAATGAACCCGGCTCGGCCATGCACATACATCAGAGCCTCGTCTCCGCCGAAAGCGGCCAGAATCTCTTCACGGGCGCGGACGGCAAGGCCACCGACATGTTCTACGCGTACATCGCCGGCCTGCAGAAGTACACGCCGGCGCTGATGCCGATCTTCGCGCCGTACATCAATTCGTACCGCCGCCTGTCGCGCTTCATGGCTGCGCCGATCAACGTTGCATGGGGCTATGACAACCGTACCGTGGGCTTCCGCGTGCCGTACTCGTCGCCGGCCGCGCGCCGCGTCGAAAACCGCATTCCGGGCGTGGACACGAATCCGTACCTCGCGATCGCCGCAACGCTCGCCGCGGGCTACCTCGGTATGACGCAGCACCTCAAGCCCACCGAGCCGCTGCTCAGCGACGGTTACGAACTACCGTACCAGTTGCCGCGCAACCTCGAAGAAGGCCTCTCGCTGATGGGCGCGTGCGAGCCGCTGAAGGACATCCTCGGCGAGAAGTTCGTGCGCGCGTATCTGGCGCTGAAGGAAACCGAATACGAAGCGTATTTCCGCGTGATCAGCTCGTGGGAACGCAAGCATCTGCTGCTGCACGTGTAACGAAGCAAGGAGACAAGCAATGAGCTACCGAATCGACGCCCCCGCCGGCCTGGTGCAACCCGCGCCGACGACGCTGCGCGCTCAGGCCCAACGCTCGACGGCCGAATATCGTGCGCTGGACGCGGCGCACCACATCCATCCGTTCTCGGACATGGGCTCGCTCAACCAGGCGGGCAGCCGCGTGATCGTGAAGGCCAAGGGCGTGTATCTGTGGGACTCCGAAGGTAACCAGATCATCGACGGCATGGCTGGCCTCTGGTGCGTAAACGTGGGCTATGCCCGCAAGGAACTCGCGGATGCGGCCTACAAGCAACTGCAGGAGCTGCCGTACTACAACACGTTCTTCAAGACCACGCATCCGCCCGTCATCGAACTTTCGGCGATGCTCGCCGAAGTCGCGCCGGGCCCGTTCAACCACTTCTTCTACTGCAACAGCGGCTCCGAGGGCAACGACACGGTGCTGCGCATCGTGCACCAGTACTGGCTCGCGCAGGGCAAAGCTTCGAAGAAGGTCGTCATCTCGCGCAAGAACGGCTATCACGGTTCGACCATCGCGGGCGGCACGCTGGGCGGCATGGGCTACATGCACGAGCAGATGCCCTCGAAGGTGGAGAATATCGTCCACATCGACCAGCCGTATTTCTTCGGCGAAGCCGAAAGCAACATGACGCCCGAGGAGTTCGGCCTCGCGCGTGCGCAGCAGCTCGAAGCGAAGATTCTCGAAGTGGGCGCGGAAAACGTGGCGGCCTTCATTGGCGAGCCGTTCCAGGGCGCGGGCGGCGTGATCTTCCCGCCCTCGACCTACTGGCCGGAAATCCAGCGCATCTGCCGCAAGTACGACATCCTGCTGTGCGCCGACGAAGTGATCGGCGGCTTCGGGCGCACGGGCGAATGGTTTGCGCATCAGCACTTCGGCTTCGAGCCCGATCTCATCACGCTGGCCAAGGGCCTCACGAGCGGCTACGTGCCGATGGGCGCGGTGGGTCTGCACGACCGCGTGGCGCAGGTGATCATCGAGAACGGCGACTTCAACCACGGTCTCACGTACTCGGGCCATCCGGTGGCGGCTGCCGTCGCCGTCGCGAACCTCAAGATCCTGCGCGACGAACAGATCATCGAGCGCGTGAAGACGGACACCGGCCCGTACTTCCAGCAGCGCCTGCGCGAAACCTTCGGCAACCATCCGATCGTCGGCGACATTTCGGGCGTCGGCCTCGTGGCCGGCCTCCAGCTCGCCGAAGATCCGAAGGCGCGCAAGCGTTTCGCGAACGGCGGCGACGTGGGCACGATCTGCCGCGACTTCTGCTTCAACGGCAATCTCATCATGCGTGCGACGGGTGACCGGATGCTGCTTTCGCCGCCGCTCGTGATCACGCGTGCCGAGATTGACGAAATCGTGTCGAAGGCGAAGAAGGCCATCGACGCAACCGCGCAACAACTGGGTTTCTTGTAACACCACTTGTCCGGACCGGCGGCGCGTTACGGGGTAAAGACGCCGCCGGTCCACCTTCACCTTCAGGGGAAAACAACATGAGTGTTTGTCATCTTCGTCATGCGGTCGCGGCAGCTGCCCTGGCCCTGTGCGCAGGTCTTACTGCCACTTCGAGCCAGCAGGCCCAGGCGGCGGACGACGTTCTGAACGTCTATAACTGGTCCGACTACATTGCGAAGGACACGATCCCCGACTTCGAAAAGCAAACGGGTATCAAGGTCAAGTACGACAACTACGACAGCGACGACACGCTGCAGGCCAAGCTGCTCGCAGGCAGCTCGGGCTACGACATCGTCGTGCCGACGTCGAACTACATGGCCAAGCAGATCCAGGCCGGCGTGTACCAGAAGCTCGACAAGTCGAAGCTGCCGAATCTCTCGAACCTCGATCCCGTCCTCATGCACATGATCGCGGACGCCGACCCGGGCAACCAGTACGGCGTGCCCTGGGCATTCGGTACCGACGGCATCGGCTACAACGAGGAAGCGATCAAGAAGGCGCTGGGCGACAACGCGCCGGTGGATAGCTGGGCGCTCGTGTTCGATCCGCAATATCTCTCGAAGCTGAAGGGCTGCGGCGTGTCGTTCCTCGACCAGGCCGTGGACGTATTCGCCGCCGTGCTGCAGTACATGCACAAGGACCCGAACAGCACGAACCCGGCCGACTACCAGGCTGCCTTCGAAGTCCTGAAGAAAGTTCGCCCGTACATCACCCAGTTCAATTCGTCGGGCTACATCAACGACCTCGTGAACAACGACATCTGCGTTGCTGTGGCCTGGTCGGGCGACGTCGGCATCGCACACCGCCGCGCCGAAGAAGCTCATCGCGCGTACACCCTCAAGTTCACCAACCCGAAGGAAGGCGGTCTGCTGTGGTTCGACGTGATGGTCGTCCCGAAGGATGCTCCGCACCCCGAAGCCGCGATGAAGTGGATCAACTACATCGAAGATCCGAAGGTCAACGCACAGATCACGAACGAAGTGTTCTACCCGACCGCCAACAAGGCTGCTCACCAGTTCGTGACGCCGGCCGTGGTTCAGGATCCGACCGTGTACCCGCCGGAAGACGTTCTGAAGAAGATGACGCTGATGAAGCCGATGCCGGCCGACATCCTGCGTCTGGAAAACCGTCTGTGGGCGCAGCTCAAGACGGGTCACTGATTGCGCAAAACCCCTGAAGGAGAGTGAAGGAGACAGTGCGCCGGAGGGATCGCTCGACCTCTCCGCGCCATCAGTCGTAGTCCGAAGTCCGGTTGCGCGCGCCGCGCCCTTTTCCCCTGACGACGCGCGCAACCCCCAACGAGCTCCGTTCGCAGTACTTATTTCGCGAGTCGCGTCATGCGCCCCGTGCGGGACCGTTCGCGCCTGCGATCAGACAGGAACCAAGGTTACATCATGAAATCGACGCCACAAGTCAACGCCAATCCGGCCGCGGGTGCATCGGGCACCAAGGCCACCACCAACGACGCGTTCGTCCGCATCGAAAACGTCGTCAAGAAGTTCGGCGAGAGCACCGCGG
>NZ_JBANLK010000033.1:0-80049 GCF_054968425.1 Paraburkholderia sp. AV2 | reverse complement strand
GTCTGCTGGAACATCTTCAGCCGAGCTGAGCGGCCATTTTGAACTGGCCTTTAAGCGTCTTCCTGGATTCGAGCGTTTCCGTCGTCGCGGGCCTCGTTCTCAGGGCTGCGGACTCGTTTTCGCCTCATCGTAGCGCCTGACGCGATAGATCACCGCCGAGGCGATCCAGCTAAGCGCAAAAATGCCGATGATGATGTAGCCAAGGACTCCGAAATTGTCGTTGAGCGAACCGATCGCGTCCCAGAGCACCCCCTTCAGATTGAGCTGATCCGCGAGCAGGCCGAGCGCCTCGATGCCGCCGATCACGATCGCAACCACAATGGAAACCAGCGTGATCGTCATGTTGTAGTAGATCTTGCGCAGCGGCTTCTGGTAGGCCCAGCCATAGGCGCCCAGCATCAGATGGCCGTCCAGCGTGTCGATCAGCGACATGCCCGCGCTGAAGAGTACGGGGAACACCATGATCGCCCATGGCGAAAGCCCTTTTGCCGCCTGCGTTGCCGCGATGCCGAGCAGTCCTATTTCCGTAGCCGTATCGAAGCCGAGGCCGAACAGGAAGCCAATGGGATACATGTGCCAGCTCCGTGTCACGAGGCGAAAGAGCGGGCGGAAGAGGCGTGCCAGGAAGCCGCGGTTGGCGAGGAGCATGTCGAAGTCGTCGTCAACATAGGCGCCGCCGCTGCGCACGTGTTTCCATGCACGGTAAATGCCGCGCAGAATCAGGAAATTCATCAGCGCGAGCGCGAAGAGAAAGAAAGCGGAAACGAGCGTGCCGATCACGCCGCCAATTTCCTTGAAATTGTCGAAGCGATCCTGCATGGCCGAAGTTGCAAGCGCCACGGCAACGGAAGCCAGCACGACGACGGTCGAGTGTCCGAGCGAAAAGAAAAATCCCACGGCAACGGGCCGCTTCTTCTCCTGCATGAGCTTGCGTGTCACGTTGTCGATGGCCGCAATGTGGTCGGCGTCGACAGCATGGCGCAGTCCGAAGCCATAGGCGAGCATCGCAGTCCCAAGGAGTACGGGATAAGCGTGAAAGGCGGCAAGCGCCCACACCCATGCGAGTACGTTGATGGCAATCAGTACGCCATGGATGCCGAACAGTTTGCCGCGGACTTTCGAGTCCGAGTCGTTGAAGATCTGGATGAGGTGATCAAGCATTAACAATCTCCCGCAATGCCGGCTTTCCGCGGCGCTTATGTTGTGGCGTGGCCCTTTGCGCTTATACATCGCCGATAGAGCCAAGTCGATTCCGTTTTGCGTTGCGCCAGCCGCTTTTGCTTTCGGGTTGCTTGCTATTGCCGCCGGCCGCTTGTCGTGCCTGCGCACGACGATGCGATTCTGGTGGGTTCCGTCGGGAGACGGGAGGGAGGCGACGGGGAAGGAGGGGAGCGAAGCTGTGTACCGGCGACACAAAAGAAAACGCGCCGGACAAGACATCTCCGGCGCCGAAGGTTGGCTCTGCTTGGCGTCTCGCTTACAACTGCATGAGACAGGGTATGGCCCGTGGTATGCGGCGGCAAGTCGTTGGCTCCGCTGCCCCGTTCCATGTCTGTTTTAACGGCCGCAGCGCTGCGAAGTTGAGTACGTAGAATCCCGGGTAGGCGTCGCGTCGCCAGATGCGGCCCGGGGCTTCGGCTTCAGTCAGGTCGTGGCCAGAAGGAACGATTCGCCGCTGGCCGGTTTCAGGCCATCGCTGCGGCCCTGAAAATAGCGGCGCGTCAACTCGCCCGTACCCACGTGCCGTGCTTCGCGAAACCCGGCTTCGCGCGCGAGCGCCACCATCTCGTCGGGGCTGAAGAAGCTGATGAACGGTGTGCCGGCCGCGCGGGCGCGCGCATAAACGAATTCGTGCTGCGCGCGTTCGGCGGCGTCTTCGATCAGGTCGAGCGGCAGCAGGAAGGTCATCGCGAGCGTCGAGCCGGGTGCGAGTTGCGCGATCTGGCGCAGGGTCGCGAGATTGGCTTCCCGCGTGAGGTACATCGAGACCCCGGTGGAGGCGATGACGGCCGGTTGCTGCGTTGCAAAGCCTTCGTCGACGATCCGCGTCCACCACGACTCGCCCGCTTCGAAATCCACGGGCACGAGCCGTAGCCCGTCCGGCACGCCGTATCCCAGCGCGTCGAGCCGCTCCCGTTTCCAGGCCTGCGGGCTGGGCTGGTCCACTTCGAATACGGTAAGACTCCCGGCGACTTCGGGCCGGCGCTGGGCGAACGTGTCGAGGCCCGCCCCGAGGACCACGTATTGCGCGACGCCGCGCGCCGCTTCATCGGCAACGAGGTCTTCGATGAAACGCGCCCGCGCGACGATGGATGCGCGATAGCCTCGCGTGCCGTTCAGGTCCATGTCGGGGCGCTCGCGCCAGCCTGCGGGCGGGGCGGCGAGCCGCAGGCCGATCGTGTCGTCTAGCACGTGCGGCGCAGGATCGGCTTCGACGTGCAGGGCGCGCCACAGCGCGACGCGAATGGCGGTGCTGTCCGGTTCGGTGCGGGGTGTGTCGGTCATGCGGGCTCCGTGGGTGATGAGAGTGGAAGAGGCTGGCCGATAGCAGGCCGAGGTGCATAGGCTCACGCGGCCGCTCGCGGGTTCGACGGTCGGCCGCTGCGTCATGCGCCCGATATCTTCCGGGCGCGCGGTGCACTTCGTTCAGGACTGCTCGGGAACGGGTTCCGTGTTCATCACGGCGCTGATTTTGGCGGCGTCGGCCGGCGTGGCGGGGTTGTACACCACCATCGTGAGGTCCGGCCGCCCGTCCACGGCAAACGCCGAATGCTCGAACGAGAAAGGACCGAACACAGGATGGCGGATGTGCTTGACGCCTTCATGCGGGACGGGGACCGTATTCTCGCGCCACATGGCCTCGAACTCGGGGCTCGCATGGCAGAGTTCGTCGACGAGTTCGCTCACGGCCGTCGCGGCGCCCGCACGGGCCACGTCCACGCGGAACGCGCCCACCACGAATCGCGCGACACTCTCCCAGTCGTATTGAATGGCGCGGGCACCCGGATTGAGGAACATGTTGCGCAGCACGTTACGCTGCGCGGGCGCGACCGCGCCATAGTCCATGAGCATGACCGTCGCGGCCCGGTTCCAGGCCACCACGTCCCAGATTGCCGTGCGGATCAACGCGGGGCAGGGGTGCATCGTATCGAGCACGCGCTGCAGCCGCGGCGTCACGCCTTCGTTGCTGCGGTAGCGGGCCTCGGGCGGATGACCGAGGCCGAGCAGGAAGAGATGCTCGCGCTCGACGTTCGTGAGCATCAAGGCGTGAGCGATGCGGTCCAGCACGTCGGCAGACGGCGCGCCGCCGCGGCCCTGCTCGAGCCACGTGTACCACGCCGCGCTGATGCTGGCCCGCTGGGCGACTTCCTCGCGGCGCAGGCCGGGTGTGCGCCGCCGCTGCGACGTCAGGCCGAATGCCGCGGGATCCAGCTTCGTGCGGCGGTCTTTCAGAAAGTCGCCAAGCAGATGGGGACTGCCATTGGGTTCGCTCATCCTGTTACTTTTTATAACACGATAACGTCACTACTTTACCACGATAAGACGTGCATCGATATTAGTCGCACATAAACCCTGGAGGACTTCATCATGCGTGTATTCGTAACGGGTGCCACGGGCTGGGTGGGGGCGGCGGTCGTCAAGGATCTGATTGCGGCGGGCCATAGCGTGCTCGGTCTTGCGCGTTCGGAAGAGAGCGCGCGTGCGCTGGCAGCGGCGGGCGCCGAGGTTCAGCGCGGGTCGCTCGACGATCTCGATGTGCTTCGAGACGGCGCCGCGCGGAGCGAGGGCGTGATCCACACCGCGTTCAATCACGACTTTTCGAAGCTCGTGCAGAACTCCGAACAGGAACGGCTCGCCATCGAAGCCATCGGCGGTGCGCTCGAAGGCTCGGGGCGCCCTTTCCTCGTGTCCTCGGGCGTCGCGCTGCTCGCGCCGGGCCGTGTCTCGACGGAGGACGACGGACCCCACGTGTCTTTGCCCGCGTTTCCGCGCAACCCCGAGCGGATTGCCGGCGCTTTTGCTTCGCGCGGCGTGCGCGTGGCCGCGATCCGGCTCTCGCCCACCACGCACGGCATCGGCGATCACGGCTTCGTCCCGCGATTGATCGCGATTGCCCGCGAGAAAGGCGTCGCCGCTTATGTGGGCGACGGGCAGAACCGCTGGCCTGCCGCCCACCGTTTTGACGCGGCGCGGCTTTACCGGCTCGCGCTGGAGCACGGCGCCGAAGGCGGCCCGTTCCACTCCGTCGCCGAAGAAGGGGTGCCGTTCAGACAGATCACGGAGGCGATCGGGCGGGGCCTGAACGTTCCCGTGGTCGCGATTTCGCCGGAGGAAGCCGGGGGCCATTTCGGCTGGTTCGCACGGTTCGCGTGCGTCGATTGCCCGAGCTCCAGCGAGCGGACCCGCGCGCGCCTGGGCTGGCAGCCGGTGCAGCCGTCGCTGCTGGCCGATCTGGAACAGCGCAGTTATTTCGCTGCCGCCTGATTTGCCGCCCGATAGCGGCCGGGCCGCGCGTAGGTCATCGCGCGGCCCGGCCAGGCGTCAGTCCTCCGTCCCGAACCACTTGTTGTAAATCCGCTGCCAGGTCCCGTCCTCGCGCATGGCGAGGAGGGCCGCGTCCACGCGCCTGCGCAGCGCGCTGTCGACCGGGAAGACGAAGCCCACGTCGTTCTGGTTGAACTCGGGCCCCACCAGCTTGAAAAGGCCTTTGCCCTCGTGGGTCGCGACATAGCTGAGCCCGGCCGAGCCGAGCACGACGGCATCGACTTCGTCCTTCGCCAGCGCCTCGTACACATCGCGGTTGCGCGCGTACTCGACCACCTGCGCGCCGTGGTCGTGCAGCCAGGGTACGGCCGAGCTCCCGGCCAGCGTGGCGACGTTCTTGCCCACGAGATCGTTGGGCCCGTTGATCGCGCCGCGAATGTGCTGCACGGTCAGGTTCGACGTGAGTTCCGCGGTGTACGACGCGACGAACACGATTCCGACGAACATCCAGATCAGTGCCATCCCGCGCGAGATCCACAGGCGGCGCGGCTCGTCGGCCTGCGTGAGCAGCGTGGAACCGGACCAGTAGATGGCGCGGAAGATGTTGGGGAAGTAGGGCTCCCGCTCGCCGCGCTTGCGCGCGTGCAGACAGTCGACGAACCAGACCACGTGCGCGGCGAGCACGGTCAGCGCCATTGCCGCGGCGAACCACAGCAGCGTCGTGCGCGAAACGAGCAACGTGCCGAGGCTGCGCAGCGGCGTGACTTCCTCCGCTTCGCCTGTATCGCGCACCATCACGCGCAGGCCGGCCTCCATGATCGGATAGGAGAAGTCGAACTCCCGGTCGCGCTCCACGCTATAGAACAGCCCGGACACGGCGATATCCGCTTTGTCCGCGCGCAGCGTCTGGAATAGCGCGTTCACGTTCGGCGTCACGTCGTAATGCGTCTGCAGATGCAGTCGCGTGGCGATCTCGGTCCACAGGTCGATGGAGAAACCCGTGAGCTGGCCGTTCTGCTGCATGACGAACGGAGCGATGACGAAGGTGCTGACCCGTACCGCTGAGGCCGATGACTGGGCGTGCGCGTGAGGGGCGAGGAGCGCAGCCAGCGCGAGCAGCCATGCGCGGATGAGCACGCGCCACGGCGCGAAACGCGCAGCCGGAATGGAGCCTGCCGGACCACATGCTTTCATGAACGTCCACCGTCCTTTTCGTTTTGGTTGGCATGGGGGAGACGACTGATGCTGGGAGCTTAGCGGGCCGGCTGCACGCTGTCGAGAGCGGCGGGGCGTGGGTGGGCTTCCGGGGAATCCGGGCCAGTCGGGTCAGTCGGGTCAGTCGGATCCGGGCGGATGGGCCATTCGACACCGCCGCCGGAATCGTCCACAATCCGTGAGCGGTTGCGAAGCAAGGGCGATGTTGTTCCATGGGAGCGGGAAACGGTGAAACATGCGGGTTGGGATGCACTCGGCCGCCTGGAGAGCTTGCTTGGCGCGTTGCGTGAATGCTCCGAATTGAAGGAGCGTTCGAGAGGCGTATTCTACTGGAAATCGAAACCGTTCCTGCATTTTCACGAGGACGTTGGCGGGCTCTATGCGGACGTGAGAACCGGTCCGGAATTTGCGCGCTTTCCCGTGAATTCCGAGTTGGAGAAAGGCGCGCTGATGGAGGAAGTCAGAGCGGCCCTTTCGAGTGCGCCGCGGTCCGGGCCAACCGGCTGATGCCAGCCGACGGCGCGTGCTTTCAAAAGGAGATTGCGATGGCCGAGCTTGTCACCTGCCTGTGGTTCGATCAAGGTAAAGCCCGCGAAGCGGCGGAATTTTATGCCGCCACTTTTCCCGATAGCCATGTCGATGCAGGTCACGTCTCCCCGATACCGGGCATTGGGCACGGGCCCGAGTTGACCGTCGAGTTCACCGTGCTAGGCAGACGCTTCGTAGGACTGAATGGCGGGCCCAACTTCAAGGCCAGCGAGGCGGTCAGCTTCATGGTCCTGACGAATAGCCAGGAAGAGACCGACCGGTATTGGAACGCGATTGTTGGCCGTGGCGGCGAGGAATCGGCCTGCGGCTGGTGCAAGGATCGCTGGGGATTCTCGTGGCAGATCACGCCGGCGCGGCTGCTCGAACTCGTCAACGGGGCCGACGTTGGCGCGGCGAAGCGGGCCATGGAAGCGATGATGCAGATGAGAAAGATCGATATCGTGGAGATCGAGCGCGCGGCGGCGGCAGGCGCTTGACGAGCCGCGCCGCGCACGCGATTTAACCGCTATTTGATCGACTGGATCTGCGCCTGGCTCAATTCCCAGGTATGCGGCGGCAAGGGAATGAAGTGCGCCGAGGTCAGCCAAGCTTCGTTGTCTTCCGACGGCACGATCGTCCAGAGCAGGAAGCGGCGAATCGCGGCGGCGGTGGCCGGGTCGGGCTGCCTGGTGGAGACCACCGCGTACTCGTAGTTCACGAGCGGGTACGAACCGCTGGCGGGCGCGAACACCAGCGTCAGGCGCTCGTCCGCCGGCGTGCGCGCGCCAAGCGAAGCCGCGCCGGCCATGATCGTCGCCTGGGTCGGCAAGACAAACTCGCCGGCGCCGTTTTTCAGCGCCGCCGTGCCGATCTTCGCCTGAGCAATGCTGTCGCTATAGCTCACGCCAACGTAACCAATCGAATAGTCGGTCGACTGGATCGTCTTCACCATTCCGGCATTGCCCACGGCCGTCAAGCTGCCAGGCACGCTGGGCCATGAGATCGTCGTGCCATAGCCGTGATCGCTCTCCCACGAAGGCGTGGAGAACGTCAGGAACTGCGTGAACACGAAGGTATCGCCGGAGCCTTCCGCGCGGCGGATCGGCACGATCGCGTGATGAGGCAGCGTCACGCCGGGGTTGAGCGCCGCGATTTGCGGCGCATCCCAGGAGCGCACGGCCCCCGAATAAATGCCCGCGAGCGTCGGGCCATCCAGCTTCAGGTGCGTTGCGTTCAGACCCGGCACGTTGTAATTGACCGTCTGGGCCGCGATTGCCAACGGCACGTTGATGATCTGCGGATTCTGCCGGATGTCGGCATCCGACATATAGGCATCCGAAGTGCCAATATTCACCTTGCCCGCAATCACCTGCTGGATTCCCGCCTCGGAACCGGTGGCGCCGGTGTTGATGTGAACGCCAGGATGCGACCGGGTGTACTGCGTCACCCAGGTCGTGAAGAGCGGATAGAGCAGGGTCGAGCCCGTCTCGCTGAGCGTCGTCTCCTGTGCGAAGCCGGGCGCGCTGGTCAGCATCGCGATCGCAGCCATGCCGAACGTCCGTCCAGCAAACCTGATCCACCGTAGCCAGAATGCCTGGCACTTACGCGGGTAAGCCATGCGAATCTCCGTCGCCTTGTTGGGAAGCCATTGGTTCAATCGCGTGCCTGATTCCCGGATCGGGAATCGGGCGCCGCATACGGACTGCTTACGACTGGCGACCGATCTGGTCGAGATTGACCCCATTGGTTTCGATGCGGAACATCCAGGTGACCACCGCACCCAGGATCGACGTACCAACGAGGATGTAGAGAAGCGGACCGGTGCCGATGCTGCTGAGAAGAATCGGGAACAGGAAGGCCGTGGCCACTGCGCCGATCTTGCCCACCGCCGCGGCGAAGCCCGCACCCGTTCCGCGGATCGCGGTGGGGAAGACTTCGCCGGCCAGCAGATAGGTTTGCGCGTTCGGACCGAGATTGGTCATGAAGTTGAAGAGCATGAAGCCCGCGAAAATCATCGCCGTCTTGGTCGTGCCATCGAAGCCGTCGGAGAGCGACGCGATCAGCAACCCGACTGCGCAGCCAACGAAGCCGACGACCTGCAGCCAGATACGCCCAAACTTGTCCGCAAGCGCGACGGCGAAGATGATGCCGATGATCAGCAGGCTCGTGATGAGGGCGGCGCCTTTGGCGGCGAGGATATCGTTGAGAATCAGGTCGGCAATGCTGCGCACGTG
This sequence comes from Paraburkholderia sp. AV2, assembly GCF_054968425.1. Classification (NCBI taxonomy): domain Bacteria; kingdom Pseudomonadati; phylum Pseudomonadota; class Betaproteobacteria; order Burkholderiales; family Burkholderiaceae; genus Paraburkholderia; species Paraburkholderia sp. AV2. The sequence goes on along the minus strand of NZ_JBANLK010000033.1, from coordinate 71,587 downwards.
ATCGGGTTTGGCGCCGAACGCCGTGGCGAGAATCGTCGGCGTGAAGATGCCGATGCCGTAAGTGCCCAGATCCTGCAGGAACCAGGGCGCCGAGGCAAAGATGGTCGCGCGCAGGTTTTTCCGCTCGAACAGCGCGAGGAAGCTGCCTTTCTCGTGCTCGCCCTTGCCGACCACGACGAACTCGCGCGCGAGGACGATCTCGGCCGGATATTGCGGAGAACGAACCAGCAGCCGACGGGCGGCCAGTTCCGCGCGGTCGGTCGCGCCGCGTACGTGCAGCCAGTTCGGGCTTTCGGTAATGAAGAAGCGCCCGATGGTGACGAGCAGCGCGGGGAAAATCGCCGTGCCGTACATCCAGCGCCACGCGTCGAGAGTCGGCACCATCGAGAGCACCAGGAAGCCGACCCCGGTTCCCGCCAGTGCGCCCACGGCCTGAAACGCGAAGGCGGCCAGCACCAGCTTGCCCCGGCTCGTGCTCGGAATGCTTTCGGAGATGATCATGTGGGCCGTGGGATAGTCGCATCCGAGCGCCACGCCCAGACCGAACAGGCAGACCACGAGCGAGACGAAGTTCGCGCAGAACACCAGCAGCACGAGAAACGCGACGAAGATGATCATCTCGACGATGAACATGCGTTTGCGTCCGAAGTGATCGGACATGCCGCCGAGGCCCACTGCGCCGACGAGAATGCCGCACAGGCTTGCTGCGCTGATGAAGCCGTTCTGCGCCGCGCTGATGCCGAACTCGCGCGAGATCAGCGGCAACGCCACGCCCGTCATGAATACGACGAAGCCTTCAAAGAACTTTCCGGCGGCGGCGAGTGACCAGATGCGCCACTGCATCCCCGTCATCGGGATCGACGGAAGGCGCGTGCCGTCCGGCCACATCGGCCGCTCGTCGATGTACTCCTGAACCGACTTGATCGCGGCTTTCCGAAAGTCGTTTGTAGTCGCCATGTCTTGCATCCGAAAGCTCCTCGTCTGATGATTACCGGTACATCGGCGATTCTCGTATGACCGGCCCGCGCGACTCGCAGCGCTATGCGGATATCGCACAGTCCGGGTCTATGCTCCGTTCAAGGCGACGTGGAACATGGGGTTTGTTGCCGAGGCCGCGCAGTAAAACTGCCGCCCGGTCGCCATTTCGTGACGGGATGGTGACGCTCGCCGGTGTCGGGAGGATGACAGGCGCCCAGGAAATCGGTTCGGCGTGAAAAGAGGGAGGGCCGCCCGGCGGTGCCGATGCCAGTCGATGATCTTTTCGGCCGGCAGTCTGTGCGGCAACGCACAATCCATCGACATCGGGCTGATTGTATTCACGCCGTCCGCAATTTTTTCGGGCCGACTACCAGCCATACTGGGTTGCGCGCGCGGATCTGCTTGCGCGTGCCGGCACGAGGGCCGAAGCCCTCGGCGCGTATGATCTCGCGATCGGACTGGCGCGCGATCCGGCCGTGCGCCGGTTCCTGCAGCGCAGGCGCGCGGCGTTGTCGCCGGCCAGCGGCCTGAACCGCTCCGCTTCCGCCGCAACTGGCAACCACGACACCGCAACGGGAGGAGCGTAGCGAATGGCAAATGACGATCGCACCAGGATAATTTCCAGGAGGACGCCGGAATCGGCGGCAATGTCAGCAAACGTCCAGCGAGCGATGACGCTCACCGCCGCGCTCAACCGGTTGACATTCAACGATGCCGCTGAAATCCGCGCCTTGTTCAGCGATCTGATCGGCAAGCCGGTGGACGACAGCTTTTCGTTGATCCCACCGTTCTATACGACCGGCGGGGTCGATATCCGTGTCGGGCGCAATGTCTTCATCAATCAGAATTGCACGTTCTATGACCTTGGCGGGCTCGATATTGCCGACGACGTGATGATTGGGCCCAACGTGAGCCTCATCACGTCCGGCCATCCCCTCGAGCCCTCCCGGCGGCGCAATGGTGTCATCGCGAAGCCCATCGTGATCGAGCGAAACGTCTGGATTGCCGCCGGTGCGATCGTTATCGGCGGCGTCACCGTGGGCGAGAACTCGGTTGTCGCGGCGGGATCGGTGGTCACGAAGGACGTTCCCCCGAATACGCTTGTCGGTGGGAATCCGGCGAGGGTCATTCGGTCGATTGACGGTTAGGGGTGCTTCGAACATTCGCAATGCGCATAGTCGTCGATGGCTGAGCGTGCTCCGCTTCGCAACGCACGCCCGGCGCGCAAGAGCGATTCGCGCAGTGCCGGTTCATGCGCGAGCGAAGCGGGAAATACCTCTCTAACGGCGAGCATCGCGTCGACAAGACCTGCTTCGTCACGCGCATCCAGAGCGATCTTCGATAACCGGTCGGCTAACGGATCGTTGATCGCGTAGCGTTCGCCGCTGTCTGCGCGTCCACGCAGGAACGTGAACCATGCCGCGACTGCCAGTGCCAGGCGTTCGATGGATTGCCCCGCGTTGAGGCGCGCCTCGATCGTTGAAAGAACGCGCGGCGGGATCTTCTGGCTGCCGTCCATTGCGATCTGGGCGCAGCGGTGTCTGAGCGCGGGATTCGCGTAACGTTCGAGCAGTGCGTCGCGGTAAGCAAAGAGATCGAACGACGCCGGCACCTCCAGGGTGGGTGCGATCTCGCGCGTCATCATGTCGTGAATCAGTTTCTTCAGCGGCGCGTGGGCCACGGCATCGCTAATCGTTTCGAAGCCGGCAAGCAGGGACAGGTAGGCCAGCGCGGAGTGCGTTGCGTTCAGCATGCGCAGTTTCGCTACCTCGAACGGCGCGACGTCGTCCACCAGTTGCGCGCCGGCAACCTCCCACGCGGGGCGTCCCGCCGGAAACCGGTCCTCGATAACCCATTGACGAAAGGGCTCGCACGGCACCGGCGCTTCGTCTCGCAGGCCGAGCGCGGTGGAGGCGGCTTCCCGGTCGGCGTCGGTCGTGGCCGGCACGATGCGGTCGACCATCGTCGACGGGAAGGCGACGTGCGCTTCGATCCACGCCGCGAGGCGGGCGTCGAGCTTTTGGGCGAACGAACAGACGGCTTGCCTGAGCGCTGCGCCGTTGTGCGAGAGGTTGTCGCAGGAAAGGACCGTGAAAGGCGGGATATTCGCGTCGCGCCGCGCCTTGAGCGCGGCGGTCAGGATGCCGGGAACCGTTGTCGGCTCGTTCGGGTGCGCAAGGTCATGGGCAACCCCGGCATGCGCGAAATCGGCATCGCCCGTTTTCGGGTCGCGGCAATAGCCTTTTTCCGTGACCGTCAGCGAAACGATGCGCACGCGTTCATCGGCCAGCCGTTCGAAGAGCCGAGCGCGGTCGAAGGGCATCGCGAGAACTTCGCATAGCGCCCGTGCGACGGTGACCCGAATGCCGGCGGGCCCCCGCTCGACGACGCTGTACAGCCCGTCCTGCGCCATCAGCGCGTCGCGCTTGCTGACGTCGCCTTGCAGCGTGACGCCGCAAATACCCCAATCGCCGGGCTGAGCCAGCATCGCTTCTTCCGTGTAGAGCGCCGCGTGTGCGCGCTGAAAGTTGCCGACGCCCAGATGCACGATGCCTATGGCCGGCGTACGCCATTCCGGCGAGAGCAGATGGGAGCGCAACGCACCCTGATGGCGACGGGAAAGTCTTGATATTTCGGTCATTGGTCGATCCGGTAGACGAGCTGGGCGAGGGAAAACCCGCGATTGACCCTGCAACATACTGGTATGGTAGTATGCGCTGAACGAGTTGCCCACTCAAGGATATCCCCTATGAAGATCGTTCGCGCCGATGTCATCGTCACCTGCCCAGGCCGCAACTTCGTCACGCTGAAGGTGGTGACGGACGAAGGCGTCTACGGCATCGGGGATGCAACGCTCAATGGCCGCGAGCTCGCTGTTGCTTCGTATCTGAAGGATCACGTCTGTCCGCTTCTGATCGGGCGGGATCCGGGGCGTATCGAGGACACCTGGCAGTTCCTCTACAAAGGCGCTTATTGGCGGCGCGGTCCTGTCACGATGTCGGCCATCGCGGCAGTCGACATGGCGCTCTGGGACATTCTTGCGAAGACGGCCAACCTGCCTCTGTACAAGTTGCTCGGCGGCGCGTCGCGCGATGGGGTCATGGTTTACGGTCACGCGACGGGCCGCGACATTCCCGAAGCGCTCGATCGCTACGCGGAACATGTCGAAGCGGGCTACAAGGCGATCCGCATTCAATGCGGTGTGCCGAATATGCGGTCGGTGTATGGTGTTGCGAAGGGCAACGGCATGTACGAACCGGCGACCAAGGGAGCGGTCGAGGAACAGAGCTGGTCTTCCGAAAAGTACCTGGATTTCGTGCCGAAGCTTTTTGAGGCCGTGCGCGAGCGGTTCGGCTTCGATACGCATCTGCTTCACGACGTGCACCACCGCCTCACGCCGATCGAGGCGGCGCGTCTGGGCAAGTCGGTGGAGCCCTGCCGTCTGTTCTGGATGGAAGACCCGACCCCCGCCGAGAATCAGGCCGGTTTCCGCCTGATTCGCGAACATACCGTCACGCCCATCGCGGTAGGCGAGGTCTTCAACAGCATCTGGGATTGCAAGCAACTGATCGAAGAGCAACTGATCGACTATATCCGTGCGACGCTGACGCACGCGGGAGGCATTACGCACCTGAAGCGCATCGCGGATTTTGCTTCGCTCTACCAGGTGCGTACCGGCTGTCACGGCCCCTCCGATCTTTCGCCGGTCTGCATGGGCGCCGCGCTGCACTTCGACCTCTGGGTGCCGAACTTCGGCGTGCAGGAGTACATGGGCTTCCCGAAGGAGGCGCTAGAAGTCTTTCCGCATGCGTGGACCTTCGATCGCGGCATGATGCATCCGGGCGAGGTGCCTGGGCACGGTGTGGATATCGACGAAAAGCTCGCCGCGAAATATCCGTATGACCCGGCGTATCTGCCCGTCGCGCGGCTCGAAGACGGTACGCTCTGGAACTGGTGAGCGGGCGACTACGCCCGCGTGTCGCACAGCAAAGCACAAGATTCCGGAGACAGACATGGCAGACAGAGAAACCAACGCAATGCTGCGGCGCGTGGCCGCCGCATCGACCATCGGGACCGCGGCCGAGTATTACGACTTCTTCGTCTACGGCACGGCTGCTGTTCTCGTGTTCGGCGCGAAGTTCTTTCCGGGCAGCGATCCGCTGATCGGCACGCTCGCCGCGTTTGCGACCTATGCGGTGGGCTTCGTCGCGAGGCCAATCGGCGGCATTGTGTTCGGCCACTTCGGCGACAGGGTCGGCCGCAAGACGGCGCTCATCGTCACCATTCTGATCGTGGGGCTCGGCACCTTCGCCATCGGCCTGCTGCCCGATTATTCGCAGGCAGGCATCTGGGCGCCCGTTGCGCTCATCGCGATTCGCGTGCTGCAAGGCTTCGGCGTGGGGGGCGAGCAGGCGGGCGCGGTGCTGCTCACTGCGGAATACGCGCCGCCGCGCGAGCGCGGCTTTTTCGCGAGCCTCGTGCAATTGGGCGCGCCGGCGGGATTTCTGATTCCGTCGGGCATCTTCGCCGTGCTTGCCGCTACGCTGACGCATGAGCAAATGATGGACTGGGGCTGGCGTCTGCCGTTCCTCGGCAGCATCGTGCTCGTCGTGGTGGGGCTCTACATTCGTTTGCGTACCGAAGAATCGCCTGTTTTCGCGGCCATCCGCGCGACCCAGGCCGTCGAGTCGCGACCCGTCGTGGAAGTGGTGAGGCAATACGGCGCGACGATTGCGAAGGGCGTGGGCGCGAAGCTGATCGAAGCCTGCACGTTTGCGATGTACACGATGATCGTGCTGGCGTACGGCCGCGCACACGGTGTTGCCGACGCGCTGTTGCTGCAGACCATCATCGTTGCGGTATTGCTCGAACTGGCTGCGATTCCGCTGGCGGGCGCGCTATCGGATCGTATCGGGCGGCGTGCCACTTTCATCGCAGGCGCGGTATTGCAGGTGCTGCTCGTCTGGCCGCTCTTTCATGCGATCGACAGCGGCAGCCGCTTCGCGATCCAGATCGTGATGATCCTGGCCATCACGGTCGGCCATAGTCTCACTTACGCGCCGCAAGCGTCGCTTTTTCCCGAGCTTTTTCCGGCGCGCGTGCGCTGCAGTGGTATTGCGCTCATCTGGCAGATTGGCTCGCTGATCGGCAGCGGCCTGCTTGGGCTGGTTGCCGTGAAGCTCATCCAGGCGACGGGCGGCGATTCGATCGGACTGGTCGTTTACGTGGCGGTGCCCGGCATCGTATCGACGATCTCCGTGCTGCTTTTGCCGGAGACCGCGCCTGCGCGCCTCGGCACCGATCTTCATGACTGGGCGGCGCCGCAGCGCGACGCCAACGCGGCTCGGACGCAGGCCACGCCCGCTTTCGCGGCGCGCCGTTGAAAGGCAATCGCGGCGGATGCCCGTCAATCTTCTTCTTCACGAACCCCGCAAAACCAGGGACCACAACCATGCTCGCAGCCGTTCTCCATGAGGCGAAGACACTCCGTATCGACGAACTGGACGCGCCTCAGCCGCTTCCCGGCCAGGTGCAGATCCGCGTACGCGCCGGCGGCATTTGTGGCTCTGATCTTTCGTACTACTTCAAAGGCAAGAGTGGCGACTTCGCGGTGCACGAGCCGTTCGTGCTCGGTCACGAGGTGGCGGGCGAGATCGCCGCGCTGGGAGAAGGCGTGAGCGGGCTGCAAGTGGGCCAGCGCGTGGCGGTCAATCCCGGGCTGAACTGCGGCACGTGCCGGTTTTGCCTGAAGGGCATGCCGAACCACTGCCTGAATATGCGCTTCATGGGCAGCGCGTCGACCTTTCCGCATATGCAAGGGATGTTCCGCCAATACATCACGGCGGCCGCACGGCAATGCGTGCCGGTGCCCGATTCGCTGGACTACGCGCAAGCCTCGATGGCGGAACCGCTTGCCGTCGCGTTGCACGCATTGAAGCAGGCGGGTTCGCTGGTCGGCGCGAACCTGCTGCTGGTAGGGTGCGGGCCAATCGGCTGCATCGTGCTGGCGGCGGCACGGCGAGCGGGCGCGCATCGCATCGTTGCCCTCGACCTGGCGCCCAGGGCACTCCAGATGGCCGCCGCTCTGGGCGCCGACGAGACGGTACTCGCGAGTGACCAGGCGCGCATCGACACATGGGCGCGCGAACGCGGCACCTTCGACGTCGTGATCGAGGCATCGGGCAGTCCCGCGGGACTCGATACGGCATTGCGCGCGGTGCGCGCGGGCGGTACGGTGATCCAGCTTGGAAACCTGCCTGCGGGCCAGTCGCCCGTTGCGGCCAATCTGGTGATGGCGAAGGAACTGCGTTATCAAGGTTCGTTCCGCTTCACGGACGAATACGCGATCGCCGCCGACGAGATTGCATCGCAGCGCATCGACCTGCGGCCGTTGATGACGCATTCGTTTCCGCTCGCCGAAGCCAACCGCGCGTTCGAGGTGGCGCAGGATCGCAGTCAGTCGATGAAGGTGCATCTGCAATTCGACTGAGAGTACGGTTGGGTATTCACGCAAAGCCATCGAGCCGCCAGATCGGCATAAACAAGACGTGGCACATCGGAGACTGAACATGTTCAAAAGCCAACGATGGTTCGTCGTAGGTCTGCTGTTTCTCGCGGGCGTGGTCAACTATCTCGACCGCGCCGCGCTTTCGATCGCGGCGCCGCTCATCCAGAAGGATCTGCACTTCACACATGCGCAAATGGGCGTGGTGTTCAGCAGTTTCTTTATTGGCTATGCGCTGTTCAACTTCGTCGGCGGCGTGCTATCGGACAAGATCGGCGCGAAAAAGGTGTTCGGCGGCGCAATGGGCCTCTGGTCGCTCTTCTGCGGGGCGACGGCGCTCGCGAGCAGCTTCGCTTCGCTGATCGTGCTGCGCGTGCTGTTTGGCATCGGAGAAGGGCCTTTTAGCTCGTCGAACAGCAAGATGGTGAACAACTGGTTCCCGCGCCGCGAAGTGGCGAGCGCGATTGGTGTGATCAGCTCGGGCACGCCGCTTGGAGGCGCGGTCGCGGGGCCCGTGGTCGGTTATATGGCGATCGCGTTCGGATGGCGCTGGGCGTTTGTCGCCATCATGCTGATCGGCCTCGCATGGCTGGTGCTGTGGACGCTCACCACGACCGAGCATCCGCAGGGAAACCCGCGAGTCGCGAAAGCCGAACTCGAACTGATCGTCGCGGGTCAGCAGCAGGCCGCGTCGATGGAACATGGCGTGCACGGACAGAAAGCGGGTCTGGGTTTCTATCTGCGCCAGCCGATCATTCTCGCGACCGCGGTGGCGTTTTTTGCTTACAACTACGTGCTGTTCTTCTTTCTCTCGTGGTTTCCGACCTACCTCACCGAAGCGCATCACATGTCCTTGCGCGACATGAGCCTCGCCACCGTGATTCCCTGGTTGCTGGGAAGCGTCGGTCTCGCGGCGGGCGGTTTCGTTACGGACGCGATTCTGCGCTTGACCGGCAAGCCGCTGTTGTCGCGCCGCCTCGTGCTGTCGTTTTGCCTCGGCATGGCCGCCGTATGCGTGGCCCTCGCGGGACGCGTGCAAACGACCCAGGGCGCTATCGCGCTGATGTCCGTGACGATCTTCTTCCTCTATGTCACAGGCTCCGTCTATTGGGCGGTGATCGCGGATACGGTGCGTCGCGAGAATGTGGGCGGCGTGGGCGGCTTTGTGCATCTGCTGGCGAATCTGGCGGGTGTCATCGGGCCGGCGGTGACAGGCTTCATCATCGAAGCGACGCACGGTGCGTACGGCGCTGCATTTGCGCTTGCGGGCGGGGTTGCCGTACTCGGCGCGCTGGCTGCGTTCGTGTGGGTTCGGGAGCCTAAGCGGCAGGGCAGTCGGGAAGGGCAGCCGCGAGCGGCGTGAATGACGTGAGCGGTGCAGCCTGGGTCATCGCATGACGGCGACGTACGCAATGGGCCAATGAGGAAACATAGTAGTATGGTGGTATAGCATCACGGCGTCGCAACAGAGAATGTCCGCGTCGCCCGTTGCGCAGCGGCATGCCACGCGCCTTTTCTCAAACCGCTTTAACGACGATGAAAACCCCTGAATCCGCGGCCGCCATACAGGCCGAAGACGGTGGCGCGCAGCTCGCCAGGTCGGCGCCGCTACGCGTTCGCCGTCGGCTCCGCGACAATGACTCCGGCGCCGCCACGTTGCCGGACCTGCGCTCGCAAGTATCGCTGGAATCGCCCGAACCGATTACCAGGCAGATTTACCGCGCGCTTCGCCAGGCGATTTTCGTCGGTCAACTGGTGCCGGGCACGCCACTTTCGGAAAAAGAAGTCTCCGGGATGTTCCATGTATCACGCCAGCCGGTTCGGGAAGCGTTCATCAAACTGGTGGAGGCGGGGGTGCTTCAGGTTCTGCCGCAGCGGGGCACTTTCGTGAAGCGCATTTCGCCGCGCCGGGTGCGTGAAGGGCGCTTTATCCGCGAGGCGATCGAAGCGGCGGTCGCGCGCAAAGCGGCGAAGTGCGTTACCGAAGTGCAGTTGAAAGCGCTCGCGGACAACATTCGGGATCAGCGGCTCGCAGCGAAGGCAAACGATACGGCCGCCTTTCTCGCGCTGGACGAAGCATTCCACTGCACGATTGCACAGACGATCGATTGCGGGGCCGCCTGGGAAGCGATTCAGGATATCAAGGCGCAGATGGACCGGGTTCGTTACCTGAGCCTGCCGGACGATTCGCCGCTGGATCATCTCATCAAGCAGCACGCAAAGATTCTGGCGGCGCTGCGTTCTCATGACCCGGATGCCGCGGAAACCGCGATGCGGGAGCATCTGCGGGAGATCCTGGTAACGCTGGGACCCATTGCCGCCCGCAATCCGGCCTGGTTCGAGGCGGACGAACACGAGACGGTGTCGCTGGCGGACTAGAAAGGTACCCCATGCACACAGACAAGGCGTTTGAATCCGCGAACCTCGATGAACGCGACATGGCGCTGCTGCGCGCCGCCATTGAACTCGCCAACGAGTCGCGACGCAACGGCCGCCACCCGTTCGCGGCGATCGTGGCGGACGAGCACGGCCATATCGTGGCGTCCGCGGGAAACAACTCGATGCCGCCTGAGGGCGATCCTACCCAGCATGCCGAACTGGTCGCCGCGGCGAAGGCGGCGCGCACGCTTTCGCCGGCGCAACTCGCCGGATGCACGCTCTATACGAGCGCCGAGCCTTGCTGCATGTGCGCGGGCGCGATTTACTGGTGCAACATCGGGCGTGTCGTCTATGCGCTTTCCGAGCACCGCCTGCTGGCGCTGACCGGAGCCCACGCCGAGAATCCGACGTTCTCGCTTCCCTGCCGCGAGGTCTTCGCGCGCGGGCAACGGCCTGTCGAGGTCGTTGGCCCGCTCATCGAGGATGAAGCGGCAGGCTCGCACCTTGGTTTCTGGAGCCAGCCTACGCTCGACAGGCAATGAGGCGCCGGCGCCGAAGAATCGTGCAAGGAATCAAGAGTATTGGTCTAACACCTCTTTGACCTGCGTGCCATTGTAGGCAGATGGCTATCACAGGAGGGCGCCATGCTGAACACGCGCAAGCTTGGACGTGAAGGACTCGTTGTTTCGGAGATTGGCCTCGGGTGCATGGGAATGTCCTACGCATACGGCGCGCCTGATGACGCAGAGTCGATCGCGACGATCCACCGGGCGATCGAACTGGGTTGCACGTTCCTCGATACGGCGGAGATTTATGGTCCTTTCGTCAACGAAGAATTACTTGGACGCGCGCTGAAAGGGCGTCGTCATGAGGTCACGATTGCAACCAAATTCGGCTTCAGGTTCGAGAACGGGGTGCGCGGTCTGGACAGCCGCCCCGAACATATCGAGGAGGTGATCGACGCGTCGCTGGCCCGGTTGCAGACCGATCACATCGATCTGCTTTATCAGCATCGCGTGGATCCCGCCGTGCCGATCGAGGAGGTTGCGGGCGCGGTCAAGGACGCCATCGCCGCAGGCAAGGTCCGCTATTTCGGCTTGTCCGAAGCCAGTGTCGATACCATTCGGCGCGCGCACGCCGTGCAACCCGTCTCGGCCCTGCAGAGCGAGTATTCGCTCTTCGAGCGCGGCGTCGAAGACAAGGTCTTGCCGGCCCTGCGCGAACTGGGTATCGGCTTTGTTCCCTATAGTCCGCTCGGCCGGGGCTTCCTGACCGGCCAGGCCCGGAGAGCGGAGGAACTTTCCTCCGACGATTGGCGAGCGGCCAATGATCCGCGCATACAGGGCAGCAACTTCGACGCGAACGTCAAGCTTGCCGACTTCGTCACAACACTGGCACACGAGAAGTCTGTGACGCCGGGCCAGATCGCGCTCGCCTGGCTGTTGCAGCAGGGCGATGATCTGGTGCCGATTCCCGGCACCAAGCGGCGCAAATACCTCGAAGAAAACGTGGGCGCGGCCTCCGTCCGTTTGACGCCGGCGGAACTGGATCGCATCCGGGCGTTCCTTGCTGAACACCAGACTGCCGGCAGGCGTTATCTACCAGCCATGCTGTCTTATCTCGACCGCTAGAGGTGCCTTCGGGGTCACCCAGTCGCGGCTCGGGACCCCGAAAAAACAACCTCACTGCCGTTCTTTCGAGCTATGCCTGTAGTGCTAATTTGAATATTCTGTAATCCGAATCTTACCGGTGCGGCCCCATAGTCGGCCGGCGACGGATTGTTATAGACGATCGACCGGCCCGCCTGTTTCGAGACTTCCTCGGCAAATTCATACATCGAGAAGGAGTGGTCTCCTGCAAGCTTATAGTCGGACAGTGGAAAAGGCTCAAGCCACCTGAGCGCTGGCGGCAGTACGCGAAATCCACCATGCCCGGCGGCCGCTTTCCGGTTGCTTGAAGGGCTACTCAGAATCGCTTGATGCCCTTTGCATAAATCATCTGCTCGAAATCGCATAGATTCAAACGATGAGCGGAGTGGGGCCAGTTTTAAACGTTCGACAGAGTCACATAAATCGTTGACAATACAACCGGATTAAAGGGGTGGTAAATCAGAAATTTCGACTATCCGGGAGTCGCTGTGCCAGTCACTGTTCTCAAGCTTTATCGCGTTCTGTTCACGGTATCTTTTATCTTTGCAGCGAGTATTTGCACGCACTCCCTAACCAGCGGCCTGTCGATCATTATGGCTGCCTCTGTGGCCGGCGGTGTGGCGTTCGTTGGCTTGTTGTTGGCAAACCTGATATTCCGGTAATGAGTTTGTCGCGTTTCACGCGAGCTTTGCCGGAATAAACGCGCACGCGTCAGGTGTTGAACAACCGCCATCTGGAATGGCGAGTGTCTTTTCAGCTTCGTGTTATGCCTGTTGCATGAGGTGCGTGCCGGATGACCGACTGCCGACTGATAGTCCAGGTCACGGCGCCAAACTCGCTCAATGCACCACCATCCCATTGAGTTGCGCATTACCCGCACCCGCGGCGATATTGATGCCGATATTGCCGCTAGTGGCGGCGAGCGCACCGGCACTGAGTTCAGCGACGGCGCTACCGCCAGTCATACGCGCGACAGCATGCACATTCTGCTGCGTGACGATTTTCGCTTGAGGTGTGGTAACCAGCGCGATCTGATTGGCCTGCGCATTGAGCGCCCCGGCCGCCAGATTCACGCCAATGTTGCCGCTTGCGCTTCGCAGCGCGTCCGTACCCACGAAAGCAGACGAAGTATCGAGCTTTGCGCTGCCGCTAACGTTCTGCACCGCGGTTAATTTCACCCCGCCAAACACGGCGGTACCGTCGTCCCCGGCCAATGGGGTCGATCCTTCCGCGAGCGCCGATGAGGCGCCTGCGCACGCGGTGACCCAGATCACTGCGGCGATCAACGAACGAACTTTCATCGGCGGCTCCCCGGCGTGTGCGAGTAACGCCGATAGCTGCGATATCGGCCGGCGACCGGCAAACTGAAGAGGGGTGTTTCCCTGGGGGCCGGGATAGCTGGCTACGAATGCCCGATCTGCCGCGTTGTATTGGTGCGGGAAAGCCGCGCAGCAGAAAGACCGTATGGAGCGTTTCGCGGAGCAATACGCCGCAATGGCCCATTTTCTCCGCTTATACTCATTGTCGCCTGAATGATTCACGCTCAGGTCCCACGCTGCACGCCGACAAAACCACGACATCAGTCGACAACACGGCACGCGATTCACGTTTCGCAACCGCAGTTCCTAACTAACAGGTGGGGCCTCTTATGCTAAATCGTGTTTTTGGTGCGGTGATTTCATCGTTGTTCATGGCGAGCGCAGCCGTTGCACCGGCCGTCGCGCATGCCGACGACAGCTTCGCGCAGGACGACGGCGCGTCGCATGGCCGTCCGGTCAAGGTGATGATCATTTCGATGTTCGGTCCCGAAGGCCAGGTGTGGCTAGATCATCTCGGACCGTGGCAGGACATCACGGTCGCGGGTCTGTCTCCCGACTACCCGGCCGTGCACTGCAATCGCCAGGACGTCTGCGTGATGACGACGGGCATGGGGCACGCGAATGCCGCCGCGTCGATCATGGCGCTGACCTTCTCTCCGCGTTTCGACTTGCGTCACACGTATTTCATGGTGGCGGGCATTGCCGGTATCGACCCGCTGCAGGGGACCGTCGGCTCCGCTGCCTGGGCGAACTGGCTCGTCGACTTCGGCATTCAGTGGGAAATCGACGGACGCGAAATTCCGCCAGGCTGGAACACAGGCTATCTCGGCATCAACACGACGGGCCCGACGCAGAAGCCGCCGCTCGACTATCGCACCGAAGTGTTCCAGCTCAATCCGGCGCTTTCGAACGCGGCATTCGCGCTATCGCGCAACGTGACGCTGACCGACGACGCGCAGGCGCAAGCCGCCCGAGCCAAATACAGCTATGCACCCGCGAACCGTCCACCGACCGTGATCCAGTGCGACACCCTGGCGGGCGATACCTGGTGGTCGGGCACCGACCTCGGCGAGCGAGCGCGGCAATGGACGAAGATCCTGACCGACGGCAAGGGCACCTATTGCACGACGCAGCAGGAAGACAACGCCACCTACGAGGCGCTGACGCGTGCGGCGAGCGCGCACCGCGTCGACCTGAACCGCGTCGCGGTACTGCGCGCCGGCTCGGACTTCGACCGGCCGTACGCTGGCCAATCGAGCGCGGACAATCTGCTCAACTACGCATCGCAGGGCGGCTTCGCGATCGCGATCGACAATCTGTTTCTTGCAGGCAATCCGCTCGTGCAGGACATCGTCAAGCATTGGGGCGAGTGGCGCGATGGCGTACCGCAGCGGTAAGGCGTTTGCGGCGTGGTGAAGCTGACCGCGCCGGTTGGCCGCTAGCTGCCGTCCGTCCGGGTCGTTGCCGGATCGCCTGGCGCGGCCCCTTGTTTTATTGATTGCAATGAGGCGTTCTTGAGGTTTTCACGAACCCGTCGTGCCGCCAGGAGGGGGACATAGTCCATTATTCTTGCATCGTGCCTGAAATCGGCCAGCGCTTCTGCATACATCCGGGACACCAGTTGCTCCGGTTGATTCGTTGAGGATGCAAGTTCTTGAACAATCGTCCTCGCGTCATCATTTCTGGCCATAACAACCTCCTTGAGTGGGTTCCTGTCGTTTGACCCTGCCTCGGTCAAACGACTTCGATGCTGCGCAACGGGCTAACGAGCTGAAGCGGATGGGCCACATCCAGCGGGTCAAACCTCCAAAATTTTGACGTGTGTCAACATGACAAGTATAGGAGCGGGGGTAGCCCAATCCCTGCGGCGCACAGTCGCTAACTCGGCCGACTAGATTAACCATCCGGTTAAAACGCCGGCTACGGCTCGTACTCGTGCGCGCATCGAAAGCGATTAAGCGTATGAGGGCCGCTCCGAGAAGTCGGACGTTGGGGAGCGAGGCAACGCGGCCAGTTTGAACTACTCGCCGGTCCCCTCGCGCGGCCATTTGCGTGGCGCGTTATACCGATGGCGCCCGATGGGCGCTATCCGCGTTTGCGCAGCGGCTCGAGCAAGCTCCTCAGGCCGTTATGGTCCATCTCGTGCATCAGCCCGAGCAGGCGGCCGAGGTTGCCCCGCGGAAACCCTTCGCGGGCAAACCAATTGAGGTAATGCCCGGGCAGGTCGGCGATAAGCCGGCCTTTGTATTTGCCGAAGGGCATGGTAACGGTGACGAGGTCTTCAAGATCCTGGGCTTGCATGCGGACATTATGCAGGGCTTTCCGTTCCCGCACACGCATACACCCGCCCGCCACGGCGCTCCACAACGTCCTGACCGGTCCAGGACGACTGAGCCTGTCGCTCAGGGTTTTCCCACGTTATGCGAGATTCGCATACGGACATGCCATCACCGCATCGCTCTTTTTTTGACCGCTTCTACCATCCGGTCTGACTCTGGTGCGAGGCGTGATCCATGCCGCGACAACGCGATTCCGGAGTCGCTGGATCGTCCGCTTTGAGCCGGTGAATTCGCGGCTCCTTCCGTTAAAGGTCTCTTCCACTTGTACACGATCATGAAAAAAAACGCGCCCCCTGTTTCAGTCCCGTTTCGTACGACCATTGCGGCAGTACTGGCGGTATTCATGGCCTTTCCCCTGTACGCCACGTCCGCCGCCGCAGCGGACGCCAGTGCAGATCAACAAGCGAGCGTTGCCGGCCAGACAAAGCAACTGCCGCGCGTCATCGTGCTGGCTACCGGAGGCACGATCTCCGGAACGGCAGATGCCCGCTCGGCTATTGGCTACAACTCGGGTGAGCGAACCGGACAGCAGTTGATCAAGGATGTGCCCGGCATCGAGAAATTCGCCACGATCTCGGCGGAGCAGATTTCGAATATCGGCTCGCAAGACATGAACGACAAGGTCTGGTTTCAACTGGCCAAACGCATCAACGAGATCTTCGATCGCGGCGAGGCGGACGGTGTCGTGATTACGCACGGCACGGACACCATGGAGGAAACCGCATTCTTTCTGAAGAACGTGATCCATTCCACCAGGCCGGTCGTTCTGGTGGGATCGATGCGGCCGGGCGGCGTCATCAGTGCGGACGGTCCGAATAACCTCCTCGAAGCCGTCGAGGTTGCTGCCAGCCCGCAGTCGCAGGGGCGGGGCGTGATGGTGGTCATGAACGATACGATTCATGATCCGCGCTGGATAACCAAAACGAATACCACTTCGGTTCAGACGTTTCTGTCTCCCAATGCCGGGCCAATCGGCTACGTGGACCCGGCGTCGATACGCTTCGTGGCGCCCGTTGTCGCGGCTCGCCGGGCTCCTTATGCGCTACCCGCCGATGGGCAATTGCCCCGGGTCGAGATTATCTTCGCGCACAGCAACATGGATGCGGTACAGATCGATCATGCGATAGCGGACAAGGCGAAGGGCATCGTGATCGCCGGAGTCGGCGACGGCGACGTTTCCAATGCCGCCATGCTTGCCATGCAGCGCGCCGCAAAAATGGGCATCGTCGTGGTTCGGTCGTCGCGAGTCGGATCGGGCTTTGTGAACCGGAACGTCGAAGTCGACGACGACAAGAGCGGATTCGTCGCGTCCCTCGATCTCAATCCGGAAAAGGCTCGTTTGCTGACGCAACTGCTGATCGCCAACGGGATCACGTCACCCGCCCAGGTGCAGGAAGCGTTTGCTGCGACCTACTGACCGAAGCCGACCAGGTCGGGCGCGGCCGGCGACCTGGTACAACGACCGGCGTAAGATCGTAGCTTCCTGAAACCGGTGTTTCGCGTCCCACGAGGCGGGCTCTACGTATGGAAATCAAATGGGTCGAGGACTTCATCGCCCTGGCTCAATACCAGAGCTTTTCTCGCGCCGCCGAATTCCGCAATGTGACCCAGTCCGGGTTCAGCCGGCGGATTCAATCGCTGGAGCAATGGGTCGGGGCGGAACTGATCGATCGCAGCAGCTTTCCTCCCGTGTTGACGCCCGCGGGTCAACTCTTTCGCGAAGTCGCCGAAGATATCCTGAGCCGACTCTTCGATACCCGCGCCATCATCCGGACTGAAAAACGGATCGGCGGCAAGAGCCTCCAGATTGCGGCCGGCCACACGATCGCGCTGAATTTCCTGCCCGCCTGGCTCAAGGCGCTTTCGGCCCACTTCGGGGAGGTGCGCGCGCGCGTGGTGCCGACCAACGTGCACGACTCGATCCTGATGCTCGTGAACGGCAACTGCGAATTGATGTTCGCCTATCACCACCCTGAACTGCCCTTGCACCTCGATCCCGCGAAGTATGAGCATCTCACCGTGGGGATCGACACGCTGATGCCGGCCAGCAGGCCGAACACGCGTTCCGCGCCGATGTATCGACTGCCGGGAACGGCAAAACAGCCGTTGCCTCACATTTCATACGCGGAGACGAGTTATTTCGGACGCTGCCTCGCGCTGCTTCTTGGCCGGGCGCCTTCAGCACCGGCGTTATTGCTTCACTACGAATCGGACATGGCCGAGGTTCTCAAGAAAATGGTCATGGAAGGCGAGGGGATGGCGTGGCTGCCCAGGAGCGCGATTGCCGCGGAACTGGATACGGGTGAACTGGTTCCCGCGGGTCCGTCGCCCTGGAATCTGGAAATCGAATTGCGTGTCTACCGTGATGTGTCCAACCGTAGCGAGTTTCTCGATACGCTCTGGCAGCATTGTCGGGCGGTACTGCAGTCCGGCGGCTAGGGTTTTCCCGTCTTATGCGAAATACGCATGCGCACATGCGACACCGGCATTGTCGTTGTTTTGCGCGTGCCTAAACTGCGCTTTAACGCTCGACCGAGGCGCAGCCGATCTCGCGCGAGTCGTCTCTCAACGCATGCCGGTCATGTGTCGACCGCTTTGCGTCACTCAAGGACAGACGGAAATGAAAAATCGCCTCACCGTTTATATTGCCGTTGGAATGATACTGGGCGTCATGGTGGGCTACGCGTGCCACGCCAGTACATCCGATCCGGCCACAGTCAAAGCCATCGCAGGATATTTCTCGATCCTCACGGACATCTTCCTGCGCCTCATCAAGATGATCATCGCGCCCCTGGTGTTCGTCACGCTGGTGTCGGGACTCGCCGGTATGGACAGCGGCCAGGACGTCGGCCGCATCGGCGTGCGCTCGGTAGGCTGGTTCGTTTGCGCATCGCTGATATCGCTCACGGTGGGCCTCGTCTTCGCGAATCTTCTGCAGCCGGGCGCAGGCCTGCACATGGTCGCAGGTACCGGCGAGATCGACACCGGCCTGAATACCTCGGCCTTGAACTTCAAGGATGTCTTGACCCACGCGTTTCCGACCAGCCTGCTGGATGCCATGGCGCGCAACGACATCCTGCAGATCCTGGTCTTCTCCGTCTTCCTCGGCCTTGGCTTGAGCGCGACGAAGCGGGATCCGCGCGTGAAGGTCGTGATCGAGATGATCGACGGCATGGTACCCGTGATGCTGCGCGTGACGAACTACGTCATGCGTGCGGCGCCCTTCGGCGTTTTTGGCGCGATCGCTTCGGCGGTGACGTTGCGCGGCCTCGATGTCATCTACACCTATGGCAAGCTGATTGGCTCCTTCTATGTGGGGCTGGTCGTGTTGTGGGCGATTCTGGTTTTCGTCGGCTATCTGTTTCTTGGCCGTAGCGTCGGCGCCTTGCTCAAGGCGGTGCGCGAGCCGGCGATGATCGCGTTTGCGACGGCGAGCAGCGAGGCGGCCTATCCGCGGCTCACCGAGCAGTTGGAGCGCTACGGGGTCGACAAGAAAGTCGTCGGCTTCACGCTTCCGTTGGGCTACGCGTTCAACCTGGATGGCTCGATGATGTACCAGGCGTTTGCGGCCATCTTCATCGCCCAGGCTTTCGGGGTCAACATGCCGCTCTCGCAGCAATTCTTCATGCTGCTCGTGCTCATGCTGAGCAGCAAGGGCATGGCCAGCGTGCCGCGCGGCTCGGTGGTGGTGGTCGCGGCGGTAGCGCCGATGTTTCATCTGCCGGTAGAAGGGGTGGCCATGGTGCTGGCGATCGACCAGATCCTCGATATGGGCCGCACGATGACCAATGTGATCGGCAACAGCGTGGCGACAGCTGTGATCGCGAAGTGGGAAGGCGCACGCCAGAGCAACGCGTCCGGCTTCATCGAGGACGACGAGCAGATTTTCGGCCCGGCGCAAGGCGGAGCAAAATGACTTCCGACCTCGCCGGCCACAAGCGCAAGTTCGGCATTGTCGGCGGCCTGGGACCGCTGGCAAGCGCGGACGTCTTCTTCAAACTGGTGAAGGCGACGCCCGCCTCGACCGACGCCGACCACTTCGACGCCATCTTTCAGCAGTCGCCCTTTCCCAACTCGCGTTCGGGAAGCGCGGCTACGATCGAACGGAAGTTGTATATCTTCGAGATGATCCGGGACTTCGAGAAGCGCGGCGTGACGACGGTCGTGCTGCCGTGCTTTCTCAGTCACACCTTTATCGACGAACTGCGCGCGAACACGAGCCTGCGGATCGTGGACATGGTCGAGGCGGTTCGCAGCCACGTTCAACGCAAGTTTCCCGGTGCAAGCCGCATCGGCGTGCTGGCCTCCGACTACACGCGGGAAAAGCGCTTGTTCGAACGCTACTTCGCGTCCCCTGAATTCGAAGTCATCCACCCCCGATGCCACGAGCGCCCCGATCCGGTGACGGAGGCCGTCTATGGATCGGACGGCATCAAGAGCGGCAATCTGCGCGGCCGTCCGATCAAGCTGTTGCGAGAGGCTTGCCAGGATCTGATCGAGCAGGGCGCCCAGGTGATCGTGCCCGGCATGACCGAAATCGCGCTGGTTGCGGAGGAAATCGGCCCGCTGAGCGTACCGTTCGTCGATACCAACCTGACGTATGCGCAGTCCGTCGCGCGGTACGCCGCGTCGGGCGGTGACGGCGCGCCGGCACATGCCTTCAAGGTTGGCGTCGTGGGCGGGGTCGGCCCGGCGGCGACGGTCGACTTTCTGCAGAAGCTTATCCGGAATACGCCCGCCACGCGCGACCAGGATCACATCAAGCTGCTGGTCGAGCAAAACCCGCAGATTCCGGACCGCACCGAGAATCTGATTGGCGACGGCGCTGACCCCACGGTCTCGCTGTATGCGACCTGCAAGCGGCTCGAAGACGGCGATGCCGACATCATCGCGATTCCGTGCAATACGGCCCATGCCTTTGTCGAGCGCATCCAGCCGTATCTCAACATCCCGATTGTGAATATGCTGACCGTCACGGTCGACTCTTTGCGCGAGACGTATCCGACGCTGCGCGATATCGGCGTGCTGGCGACATCGGGTACGATTGAAAGCGGCGTCTATCGAAAGGCGCTCGAATCGCAAGATCTTCGTCAGGTTGTTCCCGCCCCTGCGCTACAGGAGCGCGTGATGGAAGCCATCTACGGAAAGCATGGCGTCAAGGCGGGATTTACGACGGGGCAGTGTCAGGAGGACATCGCTGCCGCCGTAGAGGGGTTGATTGCCGAGGGCGTTGAAGTCGTCATCCTTGGGTGCACGGAACTTCCGCTCCTTTTGACCGGGAGTGAATTCGTGGGCAAGGGCGGCGCTCGCGTCAGGCTGGTCGATCCCACCGACGTTCTCGCTCGACGGTGTGTCGCTTATGCATTGCCGGTGGACACTGCCGCCGGTCGACCCGAAAACTCTCCCATGGAGCAACGCCATGTCCAACCGCTCTGAACGTATCGAACACGACCTTCTTGGCGACCTCGCCGTGCCCAGCGAGGCTTATTACGGAGTCCACACGCTTCGCGCACTCACCAATTTCCCGATTACCGGCATTCCGATCTCGACCTATCCGAATCTGATCAACGCATTGGCGTTCGTGAAAGAGGCCGCGGCACTGGCGAACCATGAGTTAGGACTGCTTCCCGAGAGCAAGATGGAGGCCATTGTTCACGCGTGCCGGCAGATTCGCGAAGGGATTGCCCACGACCAGTTCGTTGTCGACGTGATTCAGGGTGGGGCCGGTACGTCGACCAATATGAATGCGAACGAGGTGATTGCCAATCTCGCCCTCGAGCATCTTGGCCATGAGCGGGGGGATTACGCGGTGCTGCACCCGAACGAAGATGTCAATCTGGGGCAAAGCACCAACGACGTCTATCCGACCGCGCTGAAAATCGCCACCCATATGGGCATCGCGCAACTGGTCGATGCGATGGGCGTCTTGCGCGTATCGTTCGAACGGAAGGCGGAGGAGTTTCGCGACGATCTGAAGATGGGACGCACGCAATTGCAGGACGCGGTTCCCATGACATTGGGACAGGAGTTCAGCACCTTTGCGGTCATGCTCGGCGAAGATCAGGAGCGTCTCAGGGAAGCCTCGCAGTTGATTTGCGAAATCAACCTGGGCGCCACGGCGATCGGTACCGGTATCAACACGTCGCCCGACTATGCGCCGCTCGTCTGCCGCCATTTGGCCAGCGTCACCGGTATTCCTGTGACGACGTCGCCCAATCTCGTGGAAGCGACACAGGACGTCGGCTCGTTCGTGCAGTTGTCGGGGGTGCTGAAGCGCGTGGCCGTCAAGCTCTCGAAGACCTGCAACGATCTTCGCCTGCTTTCGAGCGGCCCGCGCGCAGGCTTTGGCGAAATCAATCTGCCGCCGGTTCAGGCGGGCTCCAGCATCATGCCGGGCAAGGTCAACCCGGTCATTCCGGAGGTCGTGAACCAGATCGCTTTCGAAGTCATCGGCAATGACGTGACGGTCAGCTTCGCGGCGGAGGCCGGCCAGTTGCAACTGAACGCGTTCGAGCCCGTCATTGCACACAGCCTGTTCAAGAGCGTCGCGCACCTGCGTGCGGGATGCCTCACCCTCGCGTCGAAGTGTGTCGACGGGATTACGGCCAATCGCGATCGGCTTCGCTCGCTCGTTGAAAACTCGATCGGCATCGTGACGGCGCTGAACCCGTACATCGGCTATACGAATGCGACCCAGGTGGCGCAGGAAGCGCTCGTGTCGGGAAGAAGCGTTGCGGAAATCGTCGTCGAGAGAGGACTGCTCACCCGGGCTCAACTCGAAGACATTCTCAAGCCGACCATGCTGACGCAGCCGAGGCATAATCTGCCCCTTTCGTAAGCAGCGGACGTTGCCATCGAACACCACCCGTGTCGGGCCGACGATTCGAAGTAGGGCTCGATGTCTATGCGGCAGTTGCGCGAGCGTTTGCAGTTCCACATACAGCGCCTCGCCGAACTGGCGGCCGGACACGGGATTGTTTGCCAGATCCTTCAGGTCAATTCGGTTTGAGGCGCTTTATCGCAGCGCAGCGACTGCCTAGACTCGGTCCACGGTGGCCGGCTGGCCTCGAAAGCAGCCGGTTCCGTTCAAAGCTATCGAATCGATTGGAGAAAAGGATATGGGCAAGCTCGCAGGCAAAGTGGCCGTCGTTACTGGCGCGTCTAAGGGTATCGGTGCAGGTATCGCCAAGGCGCTCGCAGGGGAAGGCGCTTCGGTCGTTGTCAATTACGCAAGCAGCAAGGCGGGTGCCGACGCGGTCGTCTCCGCAATTACATCGGCCAACGGCAAGGCGATTGCCGTCGGCGGCGATGTGTCTAAGGCGGAAGACGCGCAAGGCATCATCGACGCAGCGATCGAAACCTATGGCCGCATCGACATTCTCGTCAACAATTCGGGCGTCTATGAGCTGGCACCGATCGAAGAGTTTACCGAAGAGCAATTCCACCGGCAGTTCAATATCAACGTGCTCGGCCTGCTACTCACGACCCGGGCGGCTTTGAAGCATTTAGGCGAGGGCGCGAGCATCATCAATGTGAGTTCCGTGGTGACCACAATCACGCCGCCGACGAGCGCTGTCTATACCGGCACGAAAGGGGCCGTTGATGCGATTACAGGCGTGCTTTCGCGCGAACTGGGGCCGCGGAAGATCCGCGTCAACGCAATCAATCCGGGTGTCGTGATCACGGAAGGCGCACACGCGGCAGGGATCATCGGATCGGACTTCGAAGCGATGGCGGTGAGCCAGACGCCGCTCGGCCGTACGGGGCAACCGGAAGATATAGCGTCGATTGCCGTGTTCCTGGCGTCCGACGACTCAGGCTGGCTGACGGGCGAACGCATCGTCGCGAGCGGCGGCATGCGCTGACGATACTGGGACGTTATGCGGCACTCCTTAGCGAAGTGCCGCCGCCACTGCCTCGTCGATCTGCAGCGCAAAGCGCGCTTCGACATCGGACACCGTGTAGCCAATCGACAGTTCCAGATACGCGTCGCCTAGCACCAACTGAACGAATGTCGCTGCCCGCAATGCAGCAGTGGATTCGTCAAATTGCTTTCGCAGAATTTTTGCGGCGAAGGCACGCACGACCTTTGCACCATTTTCGTAGAACACCTGGCCGAGTTCCGGAAGACGCTCGGCTTCAGCAACGATGGCACGGTAAAGCCGCAGATAATCCGGCGTGATCAGGATCTGCGCCAACACCCATCCCAACTCGCGCAACTCGACTTCGGGCGTGCCAGCGGGTTGCTCGTTCTGAGCACTGGCAAGCACGCCGCCCACCTGAGTGCACATCGAACTTACCAGACCGACGAAGAGCGCCTCCTTCGACTTGAAGTGGCGGTAGACCGTCTGTTTGCCGACGCCAGCCGCCGCCGCGACATCGTCCATCGTTGCCAGGCCGAAACCCTGGCTCAAGAAAACGGTTTTCGCGCCGTCGAGGATGGCAGTCCGCTTGCGGCGTTGCAGCGGGCTCAGGCCGGGAAGAGAGGAAGCGTTCATACGAAATAAATACCAGATCGCCGGGCAGTTGACAAGACTGGCCAGTCTCGTCTACATTTCAACAAACGAGACTTATCGGTCTCGATTGTTGGGTTATCTAACTTCGCAGGCAATCGTTGGGAGAACGCTTTGGAACTGTTCATTACAGGTGGTACGGGCTACATCGGGCAAGCGGTCGCGCGCAAGGCAATCCGCCTCGGCCATCGGGTGACGGCGCTGGTGCGTCAGGACAGGTCGCCGGCCGCCGGCGCGCTGGCACGTCTCGGTGTGAAACTGCATTCCGGCGACCTGCGCGAGCCACAGTCTTTCGCTGCAATTGCCGGTGCCGCCGATGGCGTGGTGCACACCGCATCGACCAACGATGCTTCTGCCGCCGCTGCCGATGAGGCCGCGGTTGTAGCGATGCTTTCTCATTTGCAGCCGGGCGCGGCGTTTGTCTATACGTCGGGCACGTGGGTCTACGGCAATACGGAGGGGGAGCCCGCGACTGAAGCGTCGGCGCTGAACTCGACACCCCTCGTCGCCTGGCGGCCCGCGGTGGAGCGGCATGTGCAGACGTTAGCAGCGAGCCGCTCGATTGCCGCGGTGATCCTCAGGCCGGCGATGGTGCATGGCTACGGCGGCGGCGTCTTCGGCATGCTCGCCGGCATGGCCCATCAGACTGGCAGCGTGAGGGTCGTCGGCGATGGCCGCAATCACTGGCCTGCCGTTCATGTCGATGATCTCGCCACGGCTTACCTGAGCACGGTGGAGCAGGCGGCAAGCGGGAATGGTCAAGTCGCGGGACAGATCTTCAACGTGGTCGCGGAAGAGGCTGTTGCCGTTGCCGAAATCGGTGAAGCGATCCGGGCCTCGGTCGGCGCCGATCGCGTCGAATTCTGGCCGCTCGACGATGCTCGCAAATCGCTTGGGCCATTTGCTGATGCACTGGCGCTCGACCAGTCGGTAAGCGGCCAGCATATCCGGCGAGTTCTTGCGTGGAAACCCCATGGCCCCGGCCTGATTGCGGATCTCTCTGCACGAGAACACTTTCAGCAAACCGACGGAGCATGACGATGGCGTGGAACAGTGCGTCTCTCGAATCGACCCTCGCGATGATCGTCGCGGTTCTGTTCGCGATTGCTGGCGTGGTCAATCTCGCAAGACCCGGCGCGGTGAAGCGCGACTTCGCACGCTGGGGTTATCCGGCATGGTTTCAGTTGCTCTGTGGCGCGCTCGAGTTGCTCAGTGCGGCACTTCTTCCTGGACAACAAACCAGAATCCTGGGCCTGACGTTGGCCGGCGCGATCATGATCGGCGCGCTCTTCACGTTGGTGCGAAATCGGGAGCCATTCCGGCATCTCGCCCCGGCGCTGGTTTTTTCGGCTTTGATTGTGGTCACTTTGGCTGCCCGCGGTTGAGGCTTTCTCACCATCAGGCGAGTGAGCCCGGGACGCTAACAGGCCGCGTGGGCAATCCGTGCTGCAGGTACTTGAAAAACGCGCACGGATAGCCTGTCTTTCTCGCATGCTCTTGAGTCCCAATAGGACTTTGGCTTTATTTCGGGCAGTGGGTGGCGATCAACGTCGATCTTTTCGACTCTTGATCTGCGCGGCGCAATCGGGCGGCAACCGCTAGAATTGCGGTTTTAGCCTGGAATACGCCAATGTCCTTTGCCTCGCTTGGCCTGATCGATCCCTTGCTGCGTAATGTGCAGGACCTCGATTACCAGACACCTACGCCGGTGCAGGCCAAGGCGATTCCTGCCGTGCTCAGCGGCAAGGACGTCATGGCTGCGGCACAAACCGGCACCGGCAAAACGGCGGGGTTTGCGCTGCCGTTGCTGCAACGGCTGGTGCAACACGGCCCGGCGGTGTCCAGCAACCGCGCGCGCGTTCTGGTGCTGGTGCCCACGCGTGAACTGGCTGAACAGGTGCTGCAAAGCTTTATCGATTACGGTAAAGGCCTCGACCTACGATTTCTGGCTGCTTACGGCGGCGTGAGTATCAATCCGCAGATGATGAAGTTGCGCAAAGGCGTGGATGTGCTCGTCGCCACGCCGGGACGTCTGCTAGACCTCAATCGCCAGAATGCGGTGCAGTTCGATCAAGTGCAAACGCTGGTGCTGGATGAAGCCGACCGCATGCTCGATCTGGGCTTTGCGCGCGAACTCAACGCCGTCTTTGCGGCCTTGCCCGCTCAGCGCCAGACCTTGCTGTTCTCCGCCACGTTTACCGACGATATCCGCGCCATGGCGGCGGGGATTCTGCGCAGCCCGGTCAATATCAGCGTCAGCCCGCCCAATGCCACGGCCAGCAAGATCAAGCAGTGGGTGGTGCCGGTGGATAAAAAGAACAAGCCTGACCTCTTCATGCACCTTGTGGCCGAGAACAACTGGGAGCACGCGCTGGTGTTCGTCAAGACCCGCAAGGGCGTGGATTACCTCGCAGCCGTGCTGGACGAAGCGGGCTATGCGGTCGACACGATCCACGGCGACAAACCGCAACCCGCGCGCCTGCGTGCGCTGGAGCGCTTCAAGACGGGTGAAGTCAATATGCTTGTCGCCACCGACGTGGCTGCGCGCGGGCTGGATATCGACGATCTACCGCTGGTGATCAACGTCGATCTGCCGATCGTGGCGCAAGACTATGTGCACCGTATTGGCCGTACCGGCCGCGCGGGCGCCAGCGGTGTGGCGGTGTCCCTGGTGTGTGCCGACGAAGCGCCGCAACTGGCCGCGATTGAAGCGCTGATCCGGCAAACGCTGCCGCGTGAAGAAGAGCCGGGTTTTGAAGCCGAACACCGCGTGCCGCAGACCAGCGCGACGGGCGAGATCATCAGGAAACCCAAGAAGCCCAAGAAGTCCAAAGTGTCGCAAGCAGCGCCGAGCGTCGCGCAGGTGCTCGGCAAAAAGCCGCGCCCGCAAAGTGGCGAAAACAAGCGCAAGCCTGCGGCGCAGCGGGCTGTGGCCGTGGGTAAAGGCACAAGCTTGTCCAGCGGTAGCCCATTCAGCGTGCAAAAGCCACGCAGCAAACCGGCCGGCAAGTCGGCGGCGGGTTCGCGCAAGCCGGCTGGCAAACCCGCTGGTGGCCGCGGCAAACGCCAGCCCTGATCTGCGGGGAGGCGTCGCGCCAGCCTGGCAAAATCGACGACAATCGGCTCCATAAGTGCTCTGAAGGCGTGATTCCATGATGGACCTCTCTCTCCAGGATTGTTATCTTTTCGTCAGACTCGCCGAATCCTTGTCCGTAGCAGCAGTCGCGCGGGAGCGCAACGAACATCCTAGTCAGGTATCGCGCACGTTGTCGAAAATGGAAGCGGAATGCGGCCTGCGCCTGTTTCACCGGAGCACCCACGGGCTGTCCCTCACCGACGATGGCCGCATTTTTCTTGAGCATGCCAAAACGATTTCGCAAAATGCGACGTTCCTGGCTGACGATCTGGCGTCGCGCAGCAATCGGGTATCGGGACTGGTCAGAATTAGCGTTGCATGCATTCTTGCCGAATACGTCGTGATTCCGGATTTGCATCAGTTGACCGATCTCAACGTGAGCTTGCATATCTCCGATCGAGCGGTTGATATGTCGACAGAAGGCATCGATATTGCTGTCAGGGCGGGCATCGCTCCGCGGGACACGCACGTGGCACTCAAGCTTGGATCGCATAGAAGGGCGTTGTATGGGTCGCCCGCGTACCTGGCCGCTCGCGGAATGCCCCGATTTCCGCGCGACTTGAAGCATCATGATCTGATCGCCAATGCGGCGGTGGGCTCCCACAATCAATGGCCGTTCGACGGCGATGGGGAGTTGTCCACTTTGCCCGTAGCAGGAAGGATTCGCGCTGACAATACGTCCGCGATTGTGTCGCTCGTGCGAGCAAACATGGGAATTGGGCGCATCAACAAGGTGATAGGCGGCGAACTCGCGGCACGCGGGGTGCTCACCCAGGTTCTGGAAAACTACGAAGACCCGACCGAGTTCGATATCTCGGCGGTAACGCTGGCACCACGGAATCGCGTTCCCAAAATTCGTGTTTGTCTGGACTTTCTGTTTGATTGCTTCAAGAAATTCAGGACTTGAAACCAATCCGCTTTGCTTCCGACTCGATGCGGTAAGCACGCCGCCTGGAAACCGAGGCACGGTGCATAGCGTATTGCCTGTTCGGGTCGTGCTCGTTCTGCAATACCAAATTGCGCAGTGTCCGCTTTCAGCGCGATGAGACGTCTGCGATAGTAGCGCCATCTTTTCTTCGGCACGGTTCACTGCGATTGGCGCGCCGCTGCCGAAGCGTCGGGTGTCGATGTCGACCTTGCGGGTCGATTCGGTAACTGGCTTGTCGCGCACAATGCGTCAGGCTTTTCCTCCCAATTTTATCGAGGCCGAACAGATGTGCTGGTGCTGCCCTACCTCCCAAAGCCAACCGATCTCCCAGTCGCGACGTCAATTTGCATGGTCGGCGCTCGCTGTCGCAGCGACGACGACAGGCGTGATCGGTTGGAGTCGTCCGGCGCGAGCCGAGGCGCAATCCATCCAACCTGTCGTGCGAACCCTCCTTGAAAAGCGGGCGATTCCCGGCTCGGACCAGGAAATGCAGATGATGCTCGTCACCTTCCAGCCGGGCGTCGCATCGCCACTGCATCATCATCCCGTCGCCGGTTTGAACTATATCGTCGAGGGGACGGCAGAGTCCGCTTACGGTGACGATACTCCCAGGATCTATCATGCAGGAGAGACGCTCCAGGACTTTCCGAACATTCCTCATACGCTGTTCCGAAACCCCAGCAAGTCGGAAATATTACGCTTTCTCATCTTCACGAATCTTCGGCCGGACCAGCCCTATTTGATCGTGCCTTGAAGGTGCAATCCGTTCAGAATGTCCCGCTGGTTCGCTGAAGTCTATCGGTAGGGGAGATCCGTCTCATGCGATTGTCGAATTATCTGTTTTTTACGAACGACTGCGAAGCCGCGTTAGCCTTCTACACCGCGTGCGGACTGGGTGCTGTCGTCGAGCTAAAGCGGTACGGCGAGAACGGCATGCCGGTGCCGGTGCCGGAGATGCGGGGACTTGTGATGCACGCCGCTTTTGCGGGGCCAGGGGTATTCTTCTATGCTTCGGACAATCACGACGCTGAACCGATGCGCGGCTCAGCCCATATCTTGATGATGGACGACGTGGAGAAGACCATCAATCTTTTCGGAGAACTAAGTGAAGGTGGACGTGTGACGACTTCGCTCGCTATTCAACCTTGGGGTGATTTCTTCGGTAAGTTGACCGATCGCTTTGGCGTTCAATGGATGTTGAACTGCCCAGTTTCTCAATGACCGGCGATACGTCTCGACCTATTGTATCCGGTCGAGCAGGCGCTTTGCCGCAAGCGGACCGCCCCAACGTCGTAACGGGTAGGTGTCCGCTAATCCCATGCGCAAAGCGTCAATCGGCCCATGCGTTGATGTCGAGAACCGCATCGGCGAACGCCTCTGGCGCCTCCTGCGGAAGGTTGTGACCCACATTCGCCACGACGCGGTTCTGATGGCGTCCGGTGAAGCGCTTTGAATCAACCTGTCTTCCCCCCAATGGCGTGACGCCATCGGCGTCCCCTTCGAGCGTGATCGCGGGCACGGTGATGGACGGCATGGCAGACAGGCGGCGCTCGATATCGTCGAACTGGGGATCGCCGTCGACCAGTCCAAAGCGATGTCGATAAGAATGGACGACCACGTCGACGAAATCGGGATTGTCGAACGCTACCGCCGAGCGGGCGTAGATGTCGTCGTCGAAACGCCAGGTCGGCGACCATAGCGACCATAAGAGACGACAGAACTTGCGCCGGTTTTCAGTCAGCCCAGCCCGGCCGCGCTCGCCGTGGAAGTAGTACTGATACCACAAGCGGTATTCGTTTTCGGGGTCGGCTGGCAGGGAGGCGGCGGCGATATTCTGGATGTTGTAGCCGTTGACCGAAACCAGCCCGCGCGCTCTGGACGGGTAGAGCGCCGCCACGATGCATGCCGCGCGGCCGCCCCAATCGTATCCGCCGAGCACGGCCTGGTCGATCCGAAGCGCGTCGAGCAGCGCTAACAGGTCCGCTCCGAGTGCGGCCTGCTGGCCCGAGCGAAGTGTCGTGGACGCAAGAAAGCGCGTTGGCCCATAACCCCGAAGGTAGGGGGTAATGACACGGGCGCCTTGCGATGCCAGGCGTGGCGCCACTTTCTCGTATGCGTGGATGTCATAGGGGAAGCCGTGCAGTAGAATGACTGGCCATCCGTTAGCATCGCCCTGCTCGTCATAGGCAATATCAAGCAGTCGGGTTGTCGTACGTTTAAGCATAAAGCCCTCCTTCGCATGAGATCGTCCGGCCGGTTACGGCAAGTCCTTGCCGGGCACCGTCTCCGTCGCCGCACTTTGTTGCTCACTTGCCGCCGGTGACATCGAGGAAAGTGCCGGTGATGAAGGAGGCCTCGGCGCTTGCCAGCCACAGGATAGCCCGCGCAACCTCTTCAGGCTGACCGCCTCTTCCCATGGGGATCGAGTCCTTGACGCGATCCACCCGTCCCGGTTCCCCACCGCTAGCATGCATCTCCGTGTAGATATGTCCAGGGCGAATGCAATTGACGCGGATTCCGTCCCGCGCGACTTCCTTGGCGAAGCCGGTCGTGAACGTTTCGAGCGCCCCCTTCGAAGCAGCATAGTCGATATATTCGTTTGGACTGCCGAGCCTGGCCGATGCCGACGAGATGTTGATCACGACGCCCCCTTGGCCATTGTAGCGACGCGACATCCGCTTCACCGCCTGTTGTGCGCAGAGAATAGGGCCGATCGAGTTGACTGCAAAGATACGCTGCATGCGCTCGAATCCTAGATCCTCCAGCCGGGACTGCTGTGCAATTATTGCAGCGTTATTCACCAGCACATCGATCCGGCCGAACTTCCGGTCGATCGCGGAAAATAGCTGAGCGACCTGTTCTGGATCCGCGCTGTCTGCGCGCATGGGCAAAGCCTTGCGTCCAACGGCTTCCACATCGGCCGCCACTGCGAGGGCGGCCGATTCGTCGGAGATGAAACTCAGCGCGACATTGTAGCCTTGCGCGGCGGCAAGACGCGCGGTCGCTGCGCCTACGCCACGACTTCCGCCCGTTATCAGTATTAGTGGTGCCTGCGGAACAGTATCCATTTAACGAACACTCATGCGATAGTGAGAGAATAATTCAGGATTATTGAATAAATTGATGAATATGATGTGTGAAAAAAAGGAGTGCGATGCCGCCGGTATTACCGAGCATATGGGTTTCAGGAGGGAAGAGGAGAGGGAGATATCGTCAGCGGCACAACAAGAACGATATCTATCTTGTAGCGGCTGGGCAAACCAGATAAATTGACAATTCGCGTTAGAAAAACTTTCGCAATCGGTGCGGTGAGCGGGTACGTGCGGCGGCTCGTTGATTAGCGTCTTCGTGGAAGTCAGTCACTTCGAGGACGCTGCAACCCTCGAATTCTCGATGAAGAGGGTGGACGCCAGCGCGAAGATCCAGGTCGAGGCCTGGCGGGGTAGCGTTTTGCCGTCTCGCGTCGGGCCTCTGTCAAGCATCGCGGTAGTTGAGCCAGACCTTCATGGGACCGCTCTCGCGGTTGTGCCACGCGAAATAGGGAATGGCCGTGAGGGCGACAGGCTGCGACTGCGCGGTACGCGCGTCATCCGATAGCGCTGAGAACGGCCGATATAACTGGCCGGACCACGATGAATCGATTACACGATGTTGAGCAGAGCCTTTCAGGACCACGATGCCATTGAGTACGCCCGGATCCCACGAGGCCTCCAGGTTCGAAGGGTCGATAAAAATCTCGTCGAGGTCGACGCCTGGCATATCCGCCTGCTCCGCACAGTAAAGCACCGGACCTCGGCTCAATGCCACGCGACCGCGATTGTCCGGTACTTTCGGGTGGCTTTGCCACACGCGAACAGACATGGAGAGGTCGAGGCGCACGGTGTCGCCGCGATGCCAGGCCCGGTGTATTTCGACATACCCGTCGGGGGTGGTCGCCGCTTCGATTCGCGCTCCGTTAATGGCAATATCGAACGATGCGTCGTTGGACTTCGTGGAGGAAGGATCCGCGTCCGCACCGATCCACCCGGGAATTCGCAACTTCAACGTAAAGGTCGATTCGGCATCCAGATCAATGTCGACGCTCCCTTCCCAGGGATACCGAGTGCGTTGGCTAATCCGGACCGTGCTTCCGGCCACGTCGATGGTCGCGTCGCTATCGACGTAAAGATTGACGTAGAGCGACTGTGCATCCGTTCCATAGACGTAGCCAGGCAATGAGGCAATCGTGCGCGCGACGTTGGGCGGACAGCACGCGCATTCGTACCATGTCTTGCGCCGGTGCGCGCCGTCGTTTTCGAGCGGATTGACGTAATAGTAGGACTGCCCGTCCAGCGACCAGCCGGGCAGCATCCCGTTGTAAAGCGTCCACTCGAACAGGTCGACATAGCGTGCGTTGCCGGTTGCGGCGAACATGCGGTGGCACCACATCATGTTGCCGATCGCCGCGCACGTTTCCGTGTACGCCTGACTGTTGGGCAACTCGTAATCGTTGCCGATGGATTCGCCGTCATGACGCGAGCCCACCCCGCCGGTGATGTACATGCGGTGCGCGGTGAGTCGGTCCCAGAGTGTTTCGAGGCGCGGCAGCAGGCTCGCGTCTCCCGTTTCGAGGTACAGGTCGGTAATGCCGCAGACCATGTACAGCGCCCGCACCGCATGGCCCGCAAGCGATTCCATGCGTTCGAATGGCACATCGTCCTGGAAGTACGCGTCGCCGAAACGCCCGCCTTTCAGCAGGCCGTGGCCGCGAGCTTCGATGAAGTACCGCGCGAGTTCGAGGTAGCACGGCTGGCCGGTTTCGCGCGCAAGCTCTATCAGCGCCATTTCGATTTCCTCATGGCCGTCGATGCCTTCCACCTTGCCAGCGGACGCCGGGCCGAAGCGCTCGCGAAGCATGTCCGCGAATCGCAGGGCGACGTTCAGCAGGCGGGGGCTGCCCGTGGCGCGATGGTGAGCCACTGCGGCCTGAATCAGGTGCCCGCCCACATACATTTCATGCAGATCGCGCAGGTTGGTCCACTTCTCCGTGGGCCGATCCACCGTGAAGTACGTATCGATATAGCCGTCGGCTTCCTGGGCGCGCTCGATCAGGCCGATGCCTTCGTCGATACGCCTTTCAATCTCGGCGTCGGGTCCCTTGGCAAGGGACCACGATGCGGCCTCCAGCCACTTGTACAGATCGGAGTCGTTAAAGAAGAGGCCCGAATACGCCCCCTGGAACTCGCCGGAAACTCGCCGAAAATTATTCAATCTTCCGGTGGACTCCAGCAGATCCCACTGACTTATCAAGGTATGCTTACTATTGAGGTCATGGCGATGCCCCCAGAACGGTCCGCGCAGATTGACGGCGCTAATGGAGACCGGTTTGACTCTGGCGTAAGGAGACGCGGAAAGATCGACGACTACCGGACGATGGACAAGAGATTCGTTCATGGTTATCGGATGATTTACGCCTTGACCGCGCCGGCGATCAGGCCATGGATATAGAAGCGCTGAAGCAGCAGGAACAGCACCGCGCAGGGAAGAATCGAGATCGTTATGCCGGCCTGCATGAGGCCCCAATCGACGGCGCCCAACTGTCCGCTTTGCGCGTTGAGCAGCATGACCGGCAACGTATAGTTCGAGGAATCGTTGATCAGGATGAGCGCGGCGAGCAACTCGTTCCACGATCCGAAGAACGCGAACAATCCGGCCGTCACGAGCCCCGGCATGACGAGCGGCAGCATGACCATCCGCAGCGACTGGAGCGAGCTGCATCCGTCTATCCGTGCTGCCTCTTCGATTTCGCGCGGAACGGCATCGAACGAATTTCGCATCATAAAGACGGCAAACGGCAACTGGAATGTCGTATACACCAGCGCGAGGCCGAAGAGCGTTCCCTGTATATGCATCCAGCGCAGTAACACAAATAGCGGATTCAGGATCGACTGGAACGGGATCATCAGCGTCGCGAGGATGACGACGAAGATCAGGTTGCGCCCTCGAAACCGGAAACGGGAGAAGCCATAGCCGCCGAGCGTCGAGAGCAACAGCGTCATGGCGACCGTCATGCCGCTGACCGACGCGCTGTTGCCGAGGTATCGCCAGATCCCGGCGCCATAAGCGGCGAGATTGAGGTAATTTTCGAGCGACAGGTGCGAGGGCAGGTACTTCGGCGGCGAGGCATTGGCGTCCACCGACGGGTAAAGGGAAGTGAAAGCGGCCCATACGACAGGAAACAGAAACACCAGCATCAATGCACCGCACGCCGCGTAGTAGAGCGACGTCGCCACGCGCTTTCTGATGGCGACATGGACGTCGTGCCGGTGCATGTGCCGCTGCGCCGTCTCCATGGCCGCCGGGTCGCCCGCTCCCAGATCCGTGCCGCCGGAGTTCAGCACGTTATTCATCGTCGTCTCGCAGAAGGAGCATCTGGACCACGCTGAGAACCAGCAGGACGACCAGCAGCACGACGGACATGGCCGACCCGTAGCCCAGCTTGAAGTAGGTGAACGACGCGCGGTAGATCCAGTGAACCACCGTGATCGTGCTGTTCATCGGGCCGCCGTGCGTCATCACGTAAAACTGCTCGAACGCAAGGTACGAGCCGATCACGCACATGATCAAGGCGAGGGCGAACGTGCGCCGCATCAGCGGCACGGTGATGTAGCGCTGCTGGGCGAACCATCCGGCGCCGTCGATGCGGGCGGCGTCGTACAGATCCTCGGGAATCGCCTGCATGCCCACGAGCAGGATGACCATCGTGAAGCCCGAGGCTTTCCAGAGCACCATGACGGTGATCGACGCGAGGGCGGAGTTCGCGTCTCCCAGCCATTGAACCGGCTGGTCGACGATCCCCAACTGCATGAGCAGCGCACTGAAGATGCCGACCTGGTCGTTGAACATCCAGACCCATAGCAGGCTGGCCGAAGTCATGCCGATCACGACCGGCAGGAAATACGCAGTGCGAAAAATGCCGACCATCCGCCCCGCGCGGTTCACGAGCAGAGCGAGGACGAACGCGACGGCAAAAATCGCCGGTGTGACGATCAGCGTGTATTCGGTGGTGAACCACAACGCGCTCCAGAACGACTGGTCTCGCAGGAGTTCGAGATAGTTCGCGATCCCGGCGAACGTCGCGTGGCCCATGAGCGGCCACCGGTAGAGCGACATGCCCAGCGTCATCGCCAGCGGGACGATGAAGAACACGGTGGTGAAAATCACGCAGGGCAGAACGAACCAATAGCCCTGCCACTCGCGACCGACGCCGCCATGTTGCCTGCGTGCCCGGCGCGGCGGCCGGTCCGGCTGGCCGTGCGCAGGTGACTGAGTCAGGACCTCCATTGCGCGTCGCTCCTCGATACCGTTACTGTCCCGAGAGAATCTGCGTGAACTGTTGTTGCGCTGCGGCTACCGCTGCGTCCACTCCCTTGCCGAACACGGCCTCCTGAATCATCTGGAGCCACGGGCCATTCGGATCGTTGATCAACTGATTGAATTTGGCGCTGTACGGCGTGCGCCCTTTTGCCATGGCCGTGGAAGCGATGGCGTAGCGCGCGTCGAGCT
Source organism: Paraburkholderia sp. AV2 (assembly GCF_054968425.1). Taxonomy (NCBI): domain Bacteria; kingdom Pseudomonadati; phylum Pseudomonadota; class Betaproteobacteria; order Burkholderiales; family Burkholderiaceae; genus Paraburkholderia; species Paraburkholderia sp. AV2. The sequence goes on along the minus strand of NZ_JBANLK010000033.1, from coordinate 36,296 downwards.
TGCTGTAGTCGTTCGAGGCGAGATCGGTGCGGACGGGAATGCTGCCGTTTTTGGCGAACTGATCGATCTGGACCTGTTCGCTGAGGCACCATTTGATGAATTCCATCGCCTCCTTCTTGTGCTTCGAACTGACGGGAATGCCGATCAGGTCGCCTCCCGCGAAGCTCGACCAGTTTCCATCCTTGCCGGGCAGGTAGGCAAGACCAAAGTCGATATCCGGACGCTGCTTCTTCAGGAGACCGATCGAAAACGCTCCGGAGCCGACCATGCCGATCTTGCCCCCCATGAAGGCGCTGATGAAATTTTCGCCGCCGTCGGTTTTTGCACCGGACGGCATCTCGCTTGCCTGCCACATTTGCCGGTACATCGCCAGCGTCCCCTTGAGCGCGGGGTTGTCCAGCGTCGCATGCTTGCCGTCTTCGGAAAGGACATCGCCTCCGGAAGCCCAGACGAAAGGCGTCAGCGTAAAGATGTTGCAACTCGCGCAACTGCCGGAAAAATAGAAGCCTTTTATGCCGCCGCCGAGCGCCGTAATTTTCTTTGCGTCCTCCTGAAGCTCGGCCCAGGTCTTGGGCGGCTGATCGGGATTCAGGCCGGCTTTGCGGAAAAGCGTCTTGTTGTAGAGCAGCACGGAGCTTTCCGCGCTGAAGGGCAACGCGTAGATCTTGTTCTGATACGTCGCGAGACGCATGTGCGACGGGCTCAGGCTTGCGTAAAACGGAAGCTTCTTCGCTTCGTCGGTGATGTCGGTGAGTTGGCCCGCCTGCGAAAACGCCGGGACGTAGATGAGATCGATGGCGACGACGTCCGGCGCGGCACCCGCGGCCGACGCCGTGCCGAACTTCGTCACGAAATCGTTGGTCGGGATGATCGTCAGATTCACCTTGGTCGGATGGCTGTCGTTCCAGGCCTTGACGACGGGCGTAACAAATCCGCTGTCGGGGGCGCGTACCCAGAACGAGATGTCGTCCGCATGTGCCTGACCCGCCGCGATTGCGGCCACGCTTCCCAGGGCAGCGAGCAAGCCCTTGTATCGAACCATGTTGTCTCCTCTTGTCCAAAGCCTGTCGGCAGGCCACCGAACCGCTTCGTGTCGCGGGTTCGGCGCCGTGTCGCGCGCAGATGTTCAGTGAGCGCGATTGCTTCTTTTGTTTGTCCGCGAACCGTGTCCGGCCACCACGCTCAATGCACGGCAGCCAAAGATTGACATGCGCCGGGGCCTGCCACAAGATGAAGAAACCCCATCAATACGCGCTAATTCCGACTTTTTCATGGACCCCTCCACATTTGAATGGTCGAGCTGGCTCGGGCTCGACGCCAGTAACGGGGGGCTCTTCGTCTCGCGCGGCGAGGGCGTGCATCCGTCGCGGATCCTCCCCTCGTACGAGCTGATTTACGTGAAGCACGGCACGCTCCACCTGCATGAGCTGGGCGTTCCTTTCGAAGTGTCGGCTGGCGAAACGCTGCTGCTCTGGCCCGGGCGTCAGCATGGAGGCACGGCGCCGTTCGCCCCGGACCTGCAGTTCTACTGGGTGCATTTCACGACGGCCGACGCCGAACGTCGTTTCCCTTCCGGCGTGCAACGCGAGCAGGGTGCGCCGCCGGAGTCTGCGCTGCGTGTGCCCCAGCACGCCCGGATCGAACGGCCGGACCACCTCACGGGCTTGTTCCAGCGGCTGCTGAACGATCAGGAGATCTATGGCGTGCAGCCCTTTCCGGACGGGCTCACGATTCTTTTGATGCTGTGGGAAATTACGCGCTCTCACGATGCCAACGCCGGCGCGGGCGGGGCGCCGCAGCGTCTGGCGGCCAGTGCGGATCGCCTGATTCGCACGCACTTTCACGAAGCCATTAGCGCTTCGTCGATTGCCGATCAACTGGGCTGCAATGCCGACTACCTGGGGCGGATTTTCAGGTCGGTCTATGGGCGAACCCTGACCGATGCGGTCCACGAACGGCGGATTCTGTACGCCGCCACCTTGCTTGCGGACGGCCACCTCACCATCGACCAGGTGGCGCGGCAGTCGGGATTCGAAGACAGCGGCTATTTCCGGCGCATCTTCAAGCGCAACAAGGGCATGACGCCGAATGCCTTTCGGCGTCTTCATCTGCGCTGCATGTGAACACGGCGTGACGGCCGGTGCGGGACTCGCGCCTGGGACTCGTCTCCAGCATGATCTTAGGTGTTTATACCAATGTCTATATGGATATGCTACGCATCCGATTTTTCATTAGAAGGTTATCGGAGTTGTCCTTAGACTAGGCCGAAATATTTGCTCTACACCCAAGAGACGATGTCGGCAACGAAACCCAAACTGCGGTCCCAAGAGTGGTTCGGCACTACGGACAAGAACGGCTTCATGTACCGAAGCTGGATGAAGAACCAGGGCATTCCCGATCACGAATTCGACGGCAGGCCGATCATCGGCATCTGCAATACCTGGTCCGAACTCACGCCCTGCAACGCGCACTTCCGCAAGCTGGCCGAACACGTGAAGCGCGGCGTGTCCGAGGCGGGCGGCTTTCCGGTCGAGTTCCCGGTGTTCTCGAACGGCGAGTCGAACCTGCGGCCTTCGGCGATGCTCACGCGCAATCTCGCCTCGATGGACGTCGAAGAAGCGATCCGCGGTAATCCGATCGACGCCGTCGTGCTGCTGGCCGGCTGCGACAAGACCACGCCGGCGCTGCTGATGGGCGCAGCCAGTTGCGACGTGCCGGCCATCGTCGTGAGCGGCGGGCCGATGCTCAACGGCAAGCTCGAAGGCAAGGACATTGGCTCGGGTACGGCGGTCTGGCGTCTGCACGAGTCGCTCAAGGCGGGCGAGATCGATCTGCATCACTTTCTTTCCGCCGAGGCGGGCATGTCGCGCTCGGCGGGCACCTGCAACACGATGGGCACGGCCTCGACGATGGCGTGCATGGCCGAGGCGCTGGGCGTGACGCTGCCGCACAACGCGGCGATTCCTGCCGTGGACGCGCGGCGCTACGTGCTGGCGCATCTCTCGGGCATGCGCATCGTGGAGATGGCGCTGGAAGACCTGAAGCTCTCGAAGCTGCTCACGCGCGAGGCCTTCGAAAACGCGATCCGCACGAATGCGGCCATCGGCGGCTCGACCAACGCCGTCATCCACCTGAAAGCGATTGCGGGGCGCATTGGCGTGCCGCTGGAACTGGAGGACTGGATGCGCATTGGGCGCAATACGCCCACGATCGTCGATCTGCAGCCCTCGGGCCGCTTTCTGATGGAAGAGTTCTATTACGCGGGAGGCTTGCCCGCAGTGCTGCGGCGGCTGGGCGAAGCCGGGCTGATTCCGCATCCGGACGCGCTCACGGCGAACGGCAAGTCGCTTTGGGACAACGTGCGCACCGCGCCGAACTATAACGAAGAGGTGATCCGGCCGCTCGACAAGCCGCTGATCGAAGACGGCGGCATGTGCATCCTGCGCGGCAATCTCGCGCCGCGCGGCGCCGTGCTCAAGCCTTCGGCGGCGAGCCCCGAATTGCTCAAGCATCGCGGGCGCGCGGTCGTGTTCGAAAACTTCGACCACTACAAGGCGCTGATCGGCGACGAGTCGCTCGAAGTGGACAAGGACTCGATTCTCGTCATGAAGAACTGCGGGCCGCGCGGTTATCCGGGCATGGCCGAGGTGGGCAACATGGGCTTGCCGCCCAAGCTGCTGCGCCAGGGCGTGAAGGACATGGTGCGCATTTCGGACGCGCGCATGAGCGGCACGGCCTACGGCACGGTGGTGCTGCACGTCGCGCCCGAAGCGGCGGCGGGCGGCCCGCTGGCGGCGGTGCGCAACGGCGACTGGATCGAACTCGACTGCGAGGCCGGCAAGCTGCATCTGGACATCAGCGACGAGGAGCTGGCGCGCCGCCTCGCCGACGTCGATCCGGCGGCGGCGCCGGGCGTGGCGGAGCAGCTCGGCAAGGGCGGCTATGCGCGCCTCTACGTCGATCACGTGCTGCAGGCCGACGAGGGCTGCGACCTCGACTTCCTCGTGGGTCAGCGCGGCGCTGCCGTGCCGCGTCACTCGCATTGAGGACGTCGATGGACTGCGCGCGAGGCGGGGCGTCATTCGCCCCGCTGGACGCGCGCAGCGAACAGAAACGGAAGGAGACACGCACATGAGTGCGACGACGAACTCGCAGTCCCGCTACCAGGGCATCTTTCCGGTGGTGCCCACCACGTTCGCCGAGAACGGCGAGCTGGATCTCGAAAGCCAGAAGCGCGCGGTCGATTTCATGATCGACGCGGGCTCGGACGGCCTGTGCATTCTCGCGAACTTCTCGGAGCAGTTCTCGCTGACCGACGACGAGCGCGACCTCATCACCCGCACCGTGCTCGAACACGTGGCGGGCCGCGTGCCGGTGATCGTGACCACCACGCACTACGGCTCGCAGGTCAGCGCGGCCCGCAGCCGGCGCGCGCAGGAACTGGGCGCGTCGATGGTCATGCTGATGCCGCCGTACCATGGCGCGACGTTCCGCGTGCCCGAGCCGGCCATCTACGAGTTCTACGCGCGCGTTTCCGACGCCATCGACATTCCGGTCATGATCCAGGACGCGCCCGCGGCCGGCACGGTACTTTCCGCACCGTTCCTCGCGCGCATGGCGAAGGAAATCGAGCACGTTTCGTACTTCAAGATCGAAACGCCGGGCGCGGCGAACAAGCTGCGCGAGCTGATCCGCCTGGGCGGCGACGCCGTGGCCGGCCCGTGGGACGGCGAAGAGGCCATCACGCTGCTGGCGGACCTTAATGCGGGCGCGACCGGTTCGATGACGGGCGGCGGCTTTCCCGACGGCATTCGCCCGATCATCGTCGCGCATCGCGAAGGCCGCACCGACGAGGCGTTCGCGCTCTATCAGCGCTGGCTGCCGCTCATCAATCACGAAAACCGCCAGGCGGGCCTGCTGGCGGCCAAGGCGCTGATGAAGGAAGGCGGCGTGATCGCCTGCGAGACGCCGCGCCATCCGTTGCCGCCGATGCACCCCGAAACGCGCGCGGAGCTGATCGCCATCGCACGGCGCCTCGATCCGCTCGTGCTGCGCTGGGCGGCGCATTGAACCGGGCAACCCTGTCATGCAAACGCATCCCCTGATTCGCAAGCGGAGAACCCCATGAGCTCACCCTTTACGCTGGCCGTGGTCGGCGTCGGCAAGATCGCACGCGACCAGCATTTGCCCGCTATCGCGGCGAATCCCGGTTTTGCGCTCGTCGCTTGCGCGAGCCGTCACGCCGAAGTGGACGGCGTGCGCAACTACACCGATATCGACGCGCTGCTCGCCGCCGAATCCGATCTCGTGGCCGTTTCGCTCTGCGCGCCGCCGCAGGTGCGGTACGAGCAGGCACGCGCCGCGCTGCTGGCCGGCAAGCACGTGATGCTCGAAAAGCCGCCCGGCGCGAGCGTGAGCGAAGTGGAGGCGCTGCGCGCGCTCGCCCGCGCCCACGGGCGCACGCTCTTCGCGACCTGGCATTCGCGCCATGCGAGCGCGGTCGAGCCCGCGCGCGCGTGGCTCGCCAACCGCACGATCCGCTCGGTGCACGTGCGCTGGAAAGAGGACGTACGCCGCTGGCACCCGGGTCAGGAATGGATCTGGGAACCGGGCGGCCTCGGTGTGTTCGATCCGGGCATCAACGCGCTTTCCATCGTCACGCGCATGCTGCCGCGCGACCTGCTGCTGCGCGCCGCGACGCTGCACGTGCCCTCCGATTGCGCGACTCCCATCGCCGCGGAACTCGATTGCCTCGACACCGACGGCGTGCCCGTGCGCGCCGAATTCGACTGGCGCCACGGTCCCGTCGAGCAATGGGAGATCGACGTGGAGACGACGGACGGGCTCCTCGCGATCAGCGAGGGCGGCAAGCGCATGACGATCGCGGGCGAGACCGTCGCGCTCGATCCCGAACGCGAATATCCGGCGCTCTACGAGCGCTTCCACTGGCTGATCGCGCACGGCGCCGAGGACGTGGACGTGCGCCCGCTGCAGCTCGTCGCCGACGCATTCCTGCTCGGCCGTCAGGTCGAGGTCGAAGCGTTCGGGCACTGACGGCTCATACGGCCGCACCCAGCCCTATACAACCCACGTAACCGCGCAGTACCACAACCGCAAAACCAGAGGAGACACAGCATGACCAGCAAGATCCGCCGGCTGACCCTTCGCGCCGTTCTCGCCGCGATGTGCATCGCGCCGCTCGGCATGAACGTCGCGGCCCACGCCGACGCCCCCGTGAAGATCGGCTTTCTCGTGAAGATGCCGGAGCAGGCCTGGTTCATCAACGAGCAGAAGGCCGCCACGGCGCTTGGCCAGAAAGAGGGCTTCTCGGTGGTGAACATCGGCACGCCGGACGGCGAAAAAGTGCTGGCCGCGATCGACAATCTCGGCGCGCAAGGCGCGCAGGGCTTCGTGATCTGTGCGCCCGACGTGCGTCTCGGACCGGCGATCCAGGCTCGCGCCAAGCGCTACAACATGAAGTTCGTGACGGTGGACGACCAGCTCGTCGACTCGTCGGGCAAGCCGCTCGCGGGCGTGCCGCACCTCGGCATGTCGGCGTTCAAGATCGGCAATCAGGTGGGCCAGGCGATCAGCGACGAAATGAAGAAGCGCGGCTGGAAGCCCGAGGAAGTGGGCGCGCTGCGCATTACCGACTATGAGCTGCCCACGGCGAAACTGCGCACCGACGGCGCGACGCAGACGCTGCTCGCCAACGGCTTCAAGAAGGACAACATCTTCGACGCGCCGCAAAAGACCACCGACGACGAAGGCGGCTTCAACGCGGCCTCGCCGGTGCTCGCGCAGCATCCGAACATCAAGAAGTGGGTGGTCTTCGCGCTCAACGAAGAGACCGTGCTGGGCGCCGTGCGCGCGACCGAGCAACTGCATATTCCGTCTGCCGACGTGATCGGCGTGGGCATCAACGGCGCGGGCGAAGCGTTCGCCGAGTTCCAGAAGAAGGAACCGACGGGCTTCTACGGCACGATCGCCGTGAGCTCGACGAACCACGGCAAGGACAGCACGCAGAACCTCGTGGACTGGATCAAGACCGGCAAGGAGCCGCCGGCCGACACGCAGACCACCGGCAAGCTGATGACGCGCGACAACTGGCAGGCCGTGCGCGCGGAGCTGGGTATCTAAGCGCCGCCGGACGTTTCGCGAAAGGGATGCAATGACTGAAGCCATGCTTGAAACGCCGGCCCGCGAGCCGGCGCGGGAGGCGCCGCGCGCGTATCTGGAACTCGACGGCATCACGGTGAGCTTTCCGGGCGTGCGCGCGCTGGACCGCGTTTCGCTCGGAGTGCGAGCGGGCGAGGTGCACGGCCTGATGGGCGAGAACGGCGCGGGCAAATCCACGCTGCTCAAGGTGCTCTCGGGCGTGAACCAGCCGCAGGAAGGCACGTTGAAGCTGAACGGCGTGGAGCAGCGCTTCACGACCACGCGTGCCGCGCTCGACGCGGGCATCGCTATCATCTATCAGGAACTGCATCTCGTGCCCGAGCTGACGGTGGCGGAAAACCTGATGCTCGGGCAGTTGCCCAATCGTTTAGGGGTGCTCGACGAAAAGACGCTGGTCGAGCGCGCGATGAACGAACTCCAGCGGCTTGGCGAGCGCATCGATCCGCGCACGCCGGTGAAGGCGCTGTCGATCGGCCAGCGCCAGATGATCGAGATCGGCAAGGCGCTCATGCGCGACGCGCGCGTGATCGCCTTTGACGAGCCCACGAGTTCGCTTTCGGCGCGCGAGACGGAGAACCTCTTTCGCATCATCAACGCGTTGCGCGCCGACGGGCGCGCGATCATTTATGTCACGCACCGCATGGACGAAGTCGATGCGCTTTGCGACCGCGTGACCGTGTTCCGCGACGGCCGCCGCATCGAAACCTTCGAATCGGTGGCCCACCTCGACCGCAACCGCCTGATCGCCGCGATGGTGGGGCGTTCGATCAGCGACGTGTATGGCTATCGCTCGCGCGAGGCGGGCGAGGTGCTGATCGAGGCAAAAGGGCTGCTCGGGCCGGGGCTGGCCGAACCCGTTTCGTTCAGCGCGCGGCGCGGCGAGATCGTGGGCTTTTTCGGTCTCGTGGGCGCGGGGCGCTCCGAGCTCATGAAACTGATCTATGGTGCGACGCGCGCCACGGCGGGCCATGTCGAACTGAACGGCAAACGCGTGAACTTCGCCAGCCCGCGCGACGCCGTGCGTGCCGGCCTCGCGCTGTGTCCCGAAGACCGCAAGCAGGAAGGCATCGTGGCGATCGCCTCCGTGGCCGACAACCTCAACCTCAGCGCGCGCCGCCATTTCAGCCCGGCGCGCTTCCTGCTGGACGCGCGCCGCGAACGCGCCCTCACCGACGATTACATCGCGAAGCTCGCGATCAAGACGCGCAACGGCGATACGCCCATCGGCACGCTTTCGGGCGGCAACCAGCAGAAAGTGATTCTTTCGCGCTGGCTGGCCGAGCGTATCGAGGTGTTCCTGATGGACGAACCCACGCGCGGCATCGACGTGGGCGCGCGCGCCGAGATCTACAACCTGCTCTACGAGCTCGCGGAAGCGGGGCGCACGGTCATCATGGTGTCGAGCGATCTCGCCGAGGTGATCGGCGTGTCGGACCGCATCGTGGTGATGCGCGAAGGGCGTATCGCAGGATGTGTCCAGAAAGCCGATGCGCGCCCCGACGAACTGATCAAGCTGGCGCTGCCGCATTAGCGGCGCCCATGCCATGCCATCGCGGCCCGTTGCCGTTGCGGGCCGTTGAACCGAAACGTAGCTGAACCGTAGAACCTCCGATGAGTCAAGCCATGCAACCTCCAGGCACCTCCTCCGTCACCGAAGCCGCCGCGCCGGCTGCCGCCCGGCGCGTGCGCGCGTGGGACATGATCAACAAGTCGGGCATCGTCGTGGTGTTCGTCGTACTCTTCGCGGTGCTCTCCGCGACCGTGCCCGACTTCCTCACCACGCGCAACATCCAGGGCCTGCTGCTCTCGGTCACGCTGATCGGCTCCATTGCGGTCACGATGATGTTCGTGCTCGCGCTAGGCGAGGTGGACCTCTCCGTGGCGTCCATCGTGGCGTTTTCGGGGGTCGTCGCCTCGACGGTCATCACGCAGTCGCACAGCGTCATGCTCGGCATCGCGGCCGGCATTCTTGCCGGCGGCGCCGTGGGCCTCGTCAACGGCGTGCTGATCGCGCGCTTCAAGATCAATTCGCTGATCGCGACGCTCGCCATGATGGAAGCGGTGCGCGGTCTCGCGTTCCTCACCTCGAACGGCGACGCCGTGATGATTTCCGAGGAGCGCTTCTTCGACCTGGGCGGCGGCTCGTTCCTCGGCATTTCGTACCCCATCTGGAGCAACATCGTCGGCTTCGTCGTGTTCGGTTTTCTGCTGAAGAAGACCGTGTTCGGCAAGAACGTGCTGGCCGTGGGCGGCAATAGCGAGGCCGCGCGGCTTGCGGGCCTGCCCGTCACGCGCATCAAGATCACCGTGTTCGTGCTGCAGGGTCTCATCACCGGCTTCGCGGGCGTGATGCTCGCCTCGCGCATGAGTCTCGGCGACCCGAAGACCTCGGTGGGGCTGGAGCTGGGCGTGATCTCCGCGTGCGTGCTGGGCGGCGTGTCGCTCACGGGCGGCGTGGCGACCATCTCCGGCGTGCTGGTGGGCGTGCTCATCATGGGCGCCGTGCAGGACGCCATGAGCCTCATGAACGTGCCGACGTTCTACCAGTACCTGATTCGCGGCGGCATTCTGCTGCTGGCCGTGCTGTTCGACCAGTTCCGCCGCAGCCGTCGCGCGGTCTGATCATGAGGACCGGCGGCGCGACGACCCCCCCCCCGCAGCGAGAACGCGCGCGCCGCTCAGGTGCGCCGCGGCTGCACGGGCTCCAGCGCCGCGCCGCCGAGGATCGAGTTGGCGTCGGCGCGCGCGTTGTCGAGCTGCACGACGCTCGCCTGGCGCGCGGAGAGCGCGTCGCGGTGCTCGATGGCCGTGAGGATGGCCTTGTGGCGCGGCAGCGAGAGTGCGTGCGTGTTCGGGTGGCGGCTCGTGAGCTTGATCGACTCCATGAGCGCGAGCGTGAGCATGTTGCCGATATACGCCAGCATGTCGTTGTGCGTGGCCGCCATGATCGCGCGGTGGAACTCCAGGTCGGGTTCGAGCAGCTCGGAGGCCGTTTGCGCGGCCTCCATGCGCGCGTAGGCCGCGCTGATGCGCTCGACGTCCGTCTCGCTTGCGGAGATGGCGGCGAGCGCGGCGGCGGCGGGCTCGATGATCTGGCGCACCGTCATGAGCGCCTGGAAGAAATCGCCTTCGGGAATGCTGTTGACGGTCCAGTAGAGCACGTCGGGGTCGAGCATGTGCCAGTCTTCGCGCGGCTTCACGACGCTGCCCACGCGCGGCTTCGAAATGACGAGGCCCTTGGCGACGAGCACGCGCGTGGCCTCGCGCAGCACGGGGCGGCTCACGCCGTAGGTTTCGCATAGCGTGGGCTCGGGGGGCAGCCGCTGCCCGGGCGCGAAACGTCCGCCGACGATTTGCATCCCCAGTTCCTGCACGATGCGGCCGTGCATGCTCTTGCGATTCTGCAGGTTGCGGTAATCCATGATTCCCCGGCTGGTAGGCGGCCCTTGCCGGCCGCACCTCCGCGTGTTGTCAATGCGCGCTCGTGGCGCGCATCGCGCGGTATTCCCGCCGCACGATGTCCATCAGCTCCGGTACCGAGGTCTGCGCACTGCGCTGTTCGAACGTCACGCGGCCACGTTGCATCAACATGATGCGATCGGCGATGTCGAGCGTCTGCGCATAGTTGTGCATGATCATGATAATCGATAGCCCGCCTTTTTCCTTCAGGCGCAGAACGAGGTCGATGATCAGTCCGGCTTCGCGCGCGCCCATGGCTGCAAGCGGTTCGTCCAGCAGCAGGATCTTCGCGTTCGAATTCACGGCGCGCGCCACGGCAATGGCCTGGCGCTGTCCGCCGGAGAGCCGCTCCACCGGCAGATCCACCGACGGCACATGAACACCGATATCGTCGAGACACTGCGCGGCGCGCTCGCGCATCTGCCCGTGATCGAGCAGCCGGAACGGGCCGCGCCGCACGATCTCGCGGTTCAGGAACATGTTGTGGTAGATGCTGAGCGAGTTCGCAAGCGCGAGATCCTGATAAACGCATTCGATGCCGAGCGAGCGCGCGTGATCGACGGATCGCAACAGCGTTTCCTGGCCGTTCACGTAGAGCGTCCCTTCGGTCTGCTGATGAAAGCCCGTGAGGATCTTGACGAGGGTGGACTTGCCCGCGCCGTTGTCGCCGAGAATGCCGAGGATCTCGCCCTCGCCGAGCGTGAACGAAACGCCGTCGAGCGCCGTCACGGCGCCGAAGCGCTTGACGATCTTCTCGCCGCGCATGGCAAGCGGCCCGGCAGCGGCGGTGGAGGCTGTGGAGTCGGCTTCGGCGGACGAGGCCCCTGCGGGCGGTAGCGGCTCGCTCATCCGTGCCTCCCTTTGCGCCGGATACGACCGACGTGAATATTGAAGACCATTGCGGCGAGAATCGCGGCGCCGAGGATGATGTTGAACGTGAAGGCGTTGATGCCGATGAGCGTGAAGCCGTCGTTGAGGATACCGAGCACGGCCGCGCCGATCAGGCCGCCCACGATCGTGCCCGAGCCGCCCGTGAGCGGCGTGCCGCCGATCACGGCGGCGGCGACGGCGAGGAACATGATCTGGTTGCCGCCGGCCTGCGGGTCGATCGAGGTGATGCGAAAGCCTTCGAGTATGCCGGTGAGGCCCGCGAGCACGGCCGCGAGAATGAAGTTGCCAAGCCGCAGCCGGTTCACCTGGATACCGGCCTCGCTCGCGCCGAGCGGATTCGCGCCGGCCGCCTGGGTATGCAGCCCCCAGCGCGTGTGCCGCAGAAGAATGTGCATGACGAACGCCAGCACGACGGTCCAGAGGATTTCGCTGTAGCCCCAGGCGCCCATGAAGTTCGCGAAAGCGGGCGAGCCGGGCGTTTCGACGGGCGTGCCGCGCGAAACGGTGAGCGTGATGCCGTTGATCAGAAAGAGCGTGCCGAGCGTCGTCACGAACGAGGGCAGCCGCAGCCATACCGTGATCGCGCCGTTCACGAAGCCGATCACCGCGGCCGCGACGAGCCCCACGAGCACGGCGAGCCACATGGGCGCGCCCGCTTCGTTGGCGAACACCATCATGAACGGTGCGAAGGCGAACACCATGCCCGAGGACAGGTCGATGTCGCCGCCGATCATCAGCATGATTTCGCCGAACGCGATGATCGCAACCGGCGCGATGAACTGCGAGAGATTGACGAGACTCGCATTCGTCAGCAGAAAATCGTGATTGGCGAACTCGAACCAGGCGGCGAGCAGCACCGCCACGAGCAGGATGCGCAGCTCCGCCGACCACGCCGAAACAAGCGTCCCGGGCGACCGCGGGGGCCGCGCCGGGACATCCGCCTTGCGGGATTCGTCTACCGTACCCATCATGACTTGATTGCGCCGCTCAACGGAACGATTTGCGGCTTGGTGCTCTTGCCCTCATAGCGCGTCGACGTGTTGAGGTACGGCTCGACCGTGCCCTTCGTGACGAACTTGAGGCCGCTGTTGATGTTCGCCGGCCCGACGAGTCCGCCGGAAGCGAGGAACACGAATGCCTCCATCACAGTATAGAAGCCCTGAACATAAGGCTGCTGGTCGATCGTGAAGTCGAGGAAGCCTTCGTGAATGAGCTGGACCGTGGTGGGCAGCAGGTCGAAGCCGCCGCCGTGCACGCCCTTGGAAGGCAGGTTCGACTCCTTCATCACTTGAGCCACGCCCTGGGTGCTGCCGGCATCGACGGCGAACATGCCCTTCAGGTCCTGGTGTCCCAGATAGAAGGATTTGATCTTCGAAAGCTCCTCGTTGACCGTCGCGCCCGTTGCCACGCTCTGGACTTCGATGTTCTTGCCCGACTTCTTGATCGCGTCGCTCGCGCCGTCCAGCCGCGGCTGGATGTTGAGCTGGCCCGGCGTGGCGATGAAGAGCGCCACGAGCCCGCTGTCGATCAGCGAGGCAATGCGCTCGCCCATCTGGTAGCCGGAGAGATAGAGGTCCTGGCCGATGTACGCGAGGCGCGGGCTGGATTTGCCGCGCGGCGCGTCGGCGTTGTAGGCGAACACCGGAATGCCCGCGTCGAGCGCGGCCTGGATCGGCTTGTCGAAGGCGGTGGGGTCGACGATCGGCACGGCAATCGCGTCGGCCTTGGCGGCAATCGCGGCGTTCACGGCACGCACCATTTCGCCGGCGTCCGAGGTGGCCGAGCCGGTCCACTGGTAGTCCATGCCGAACATCGAGCAGGCGTCCTGAATGCCGTACTGCGTGGGCACGAAGAACGGGTTCGTCGTGACGTGGTTGACGAACACGATCTTCCATTTCTTGTGCCCGGGGAACGCCATTTCGGCCGCCTGCGCGGTCGAAATCAGGCCGCCCGCGCCGGCGCCCAGCGTTCCCAGCAGCGAGAGCGCCGCACCGAGTCCTGCGCCCTGGAGCAGGCCGCGCCGGCCTGCATGAACTAGTCCCTGCATCTTATCTTGCGTCTGGTCTTGCGCATCATCCCGTTCTTGCGACATCTTTTCCTCCGGTTGTTTTCGTGGGTCCGGGACCTGCCGAAAAACTGCCGAACAGCAGGTCCTGGCGCATGCACATTCACGATGGCACCGGGCGGCGCGGCGGCGTCCCTGTCATGACGCTGCGGGTGAAAACGTGGAGACCGTGCCGGACGGTACGACGAAGATGGTAGTGCAGTGCTTTGTTGGGGCCTAATCCACGTATACCCGTAATAAGTCGGACTATTGTCAGGTAGCGCGGCGGGTTCTCCGTGCCCGCGCGCGCCGCCCGTCACCGCACCGGATGCCCATCCACTTCACGCAAATCTGTTTTGCGGCCATCGTGCTTACGTTCAGACGTGCGGCGGCGCCGCAGCGAGCTGCGCCTCGTCGAGCGACGTGCTGCTTTGCGGCCGCGCCGCTTTCGCCGTGGGCGCGCCGATGCCGGTGCCGCCCGACTTGCGCCGCACCGCGTGGCGTTCGGTGGCGCGCTGCATCAGGCAGAACGCGCACAGCAGCGCGCCGATCACAATGCGCGTCCACCACGAGCTGAGCGTGCCGTCGAAGGTGATGAGCGTCTGGATCGTGCCGAGTATGCCCACGCCGAACACCGAGCCGATCACATAGCCCACGCCGCCCGTGAGCAGCGTGCCGCCGATCACGGTGGCGGCGATGGCGTCGAGTTCCATGCCCTGCGCCTGCAGCCCGTAGCCCGAGAGCACGTAGAGCGTGAACACCACGCCGCCGAGCGCGGAGCAGAAGCCGGAAAGCGCATACACGCCGATCTTGGTGCGCGCGACGGGCAGACCCATCAGCAGTGCAGAACGCTCGTTGCCGCCGATCGCGTAAACGTTGCGTCCGAACCGCGTGAAGTGTGCGATCACGATGCCGGCTGCGAGCATGGCGAGCGCGATGAGCGAGCCCGTGGTGAGCGAGCCGGTGCCCACAGGAATGCTGAAGCCGGCGAGTGTGTGGAAGCTCGGGTCGTCGATCGGGATGGACTGCGTCGTGATGAGAAAGCAGGTGCCGCGCGCGAGGAACATGCCCGCGAGCGTGACGATGAACGGCTGCAGGCGGAAGTAGTGGATCAGCGCGCCCATGGCTGCGCCGTAGAGCGTGCCGCACGCCAGCACGGCGAGCAGGATGAGGGCCACGGGCCAGTGCCAGCGCTCGGCCATCACGGCGCACAGGATCGTGGCGAGCGCCACCACGGCGCCCACCGAAAGATCGATGCCGCCCGAGATGATCACAAACGTCATGCCGATTGCGACGATCAGCAGGAAGGCGTTATCCACGAGCAGTCCGAACAGCACCTGCAGCGAGAAAAAGCCGGTGTACATCACGGAGCCGAAACCGAACAGGGCGACGAACAACAGCACCGTGATGGCGATGGGCAGCACGCGCGGATCGACGAAGCGCGCGGCGCTGCGCCGGCACGCGGCGAGTGGCAGGGCGAAGGGAGGCGTGCGCACGGTTTCCTCGCGGTGTCCTAATAGTTGGGAGTCTGGGCGCGGCGGGCGCCGGCCACGCGCAGCAGTTGCCGGGCGGCGAGCGCGCGCGCCGTGGGCGACTGGATCACGGTCACGAACGTCACGACCACGGCCTTGACGACGAGCGTGGCCTCGGGCGGCACGCCGATCGAATAGGTCGTGTAGGTAAGCGTCTGGATGATGAGCGCGCCGAGCACCGTGCCCGCGAGGCTGAAGCGCCCGCCGGCGAGCGACGTGCCGCCCAGCGTGACGGCGAGGATCGCATCGAGTTCGAGCAGCAGGCCCGCATTGTTGCCGTCGGCGCTGCGCACGTTCGAGCTGATGAGGATGCCCGCAACAGCGGCCATCACGCCGCAGAACGTATAGGTGCCGAACACCACGAGCTGGGACGAGAGGCCGGCGAGGCGCGCGGCCACGGGATTCACGCCGATCGAGCGTACGAAGAGCCCGAGCGCCGTCTTGTTGACGATCAGCACCGTGACGAGCGTGACGGCCAGGGCGATCCAGACGTCGCACGGCACGAGCGCGAAGTAGCCGTCGCCCGCGAACAGATAGCCGGGTGCGCCGATGGGGATGATCTGGCCGCCCGTGAGCAACTGCGCGACGCCGCGCCCGGCCACCATCAGGATCAGCGTGGCGATGATGGGCTGCATGCCGATGAAGGCGACGAGCAGGCCGTTCCACATGCCGGCGAGCAGGCCGACCGCGAGCGCCGCGCCGAAGGCGGCGGCGACGCGCGACGGATCGGCTTCGAGCACGATCGCGGCGGCGGCCCCGGCAATGGCCACCACGGCGCCCACCGAAATGTCGATGCCGCGCGTGGCGATCACGAGCGTCATGCCGAGCGACACGACGACGAGCGGCGCGGCGTTCATGAGGATGTCGATGGGGGCGCCGAACAGATGCCCGGAGAGCAGCGTGATCGAGAGGAAGTTCGAGCGGTGCGCAACGTCGACGGCAAAGAGGCACACGAGCGTGGCCGCGGGCCAGACGAGCGGATGCCTGAACAGCGTGGAAAGGCGGATCATCGGCGGCCTCCCGCGATCAGATCGTAGACCTCGTCTTCGGAGCGGCCGTGACCTTCGAGCTCGGCCACCTTGCGGCGGTCGCGCAGCACGGCGATGCGGTCGCTCACGCGCACCACCTCGCTGATCTCCGATGAAATGAATAGTATCCCTAAACCCTTCGCGCACAGCGCGCGCACGCGGTCCATGATCTCGAACTTGGCGGCCACGTCGATGCCGCGCGTGGGTTCGTCGAGGATCAGCAGCCTGGGCTCCGTGGCGAGCCAGCGTGCGAGCAGCACTTTCTGCTGGTTGCCGCCCGAAAGCAGGCCAATGGGTTGTTCGGCGTCGCGCGCCTTGATGCCGAGTTGTGCGATGTATTCGTTCGCGAGCTCGCGCTGGCGCGCGCGCGAAATCATGCGCCACCAGCCGCGCCGCGCCTGCAGCGCGAGAATGATGTTCTCGCGGATCGAGAGGTCCGCCACGATGCCTTCCTTCTTGCGGTCCTCGGGGCAATAGGCCATGCCGTGGCGCACCGCATCGCGCGGCGTCGCGAGCTTCACGGTCTTGCCGCGTATCGACACGGCGCCCTGGTCGACGCGGTCGACGCCGAACAGCAGGCGCGCCGTTTCGGTGCGCCCGGAGCCGAGCAGCCCCGCGAGGCCGAGTATCTGGCCCGGCTGCACGTCGAGGTCGAGCGGATTGAGCACGCCGCGCCGCGCCACGCCCTGCGCACTGAGGTAAGGTTCGGACGCCCGCGGCTGCGGGGCGGCGGGCGGCGCTGCGGCTTCGTTTTCCAGCCGTTCGCGTGCGATCTGCTGGCCGACCATCTTTGCCACCAGCGTCTGCACGGGCAATTCCGATGCAAGGTATTCGCCTTCGCATTCGCCGTTGCGCATCACCGTGATGCGGTCGGAAATCGCGTAGGTCTGCTCAAGAAAGTGCGTGACGAAGAGGATTGCGATGCCCGAGGCCTTGAGTTTGCGCAGCACGTCGAAAAGCCGCGAGACTTCGTTGTCGTCGAGGCTGGAGGTCGGCTCGTCGAGGATCAGAATGCGCGCGTCCACCGACACCGCGCGCGCAATCGCCACCATCTGCTGGATCGCGATGGGGTAGGTGTCGAGCGACTGTGTGACGTCCAGCGTGAGGTTCAGTTCCGCGAGCACCTCGGCCGCGCGGCGATGGATCGTTTTCCAGTCGATCAGGCCGTGCCGCCGCGGCTGGCGGCCCGCGAAGATGTTCTCCGCGACCGAGAGGTTCGGGCAGAGATTGACCTCCTGGTAGAGCGTCTGGATGCCGGCGGCTTCCGCTTCCAGCGGCGTGGCGAAGCGCACGGGCGCGCCTGCCAGCAGGATCTCGCCGGCTTCGGGCTGATGCACGCCGGTGAGGACGTTGATGAGCGTCGATTTTCCCGCGCCGTTCTGGCCCATCAAGGTATGGACCTCGCCGGGATAGAGGCGGAAATCGACGTTGGCGAGCGCGCGCACGCCGGGGAAGGTGCGCGAGAGGCCGTGCGTTTCGAGTAGGGGCGTCGTGCTCATGAGGCGGATGTGTGCGCGGCCCGGCGAGCGCCGGGCCGCTCTCTCGCGTCAGGATTAGTACTTGCGCGAAGGCAGGATCTGCGCCGCGACGTTTTCCGGGAACACGGTCTCGTTCGTGACGATGCGCTTGGGCAACTGCTTGCCCGCCACGACGTCCTTCACGGCCTGCATGAGCTGCGGGCCAAGCAGCGGGCTGCATTCGACGTCGACGTTCATCTTGCCCGCGATCATTGCTTCAAAGCCGCCCTTGGTCGCGTCGAACGACACCACGCTGATGTCCTTGCCGGGCTTCATGCCGGCTTCCTCCATGGCCTGGATCGCGCCGAGCGCCATGTCGTCGTTATGCGCATAAACAACGTTGATCTTGTTTCCATACGTCTTGGCGAAGGCCTCCATTACCTGCTTGCCGCCTGCGAGCGTGAAGTCGCCGCTCTGCGAAGCGATGATCTTGAACTTCGGATCGTTCTTGATGACTTCCATCAGGCCCGCGTGGCGGTCGTTCGCGGGGGCGGAGCCCACCGTGCCCTGCAGTTCCACGATGTTGATGGGGCCGGGATTATCCTTGTAGTGCTCTTCGAGCCAGTGGCCGGCGCGCCGCCCTTCTTCCATGAAGTCGGAGCCGATCATCGTGACGTAGAGCGACGTATCCTTCACGTCGATGTTGCGGTCGGTGAGGATCACGGGAATCTTCGCGCGCTTCGCTTCTTCGAGCACCGGCTCCCAGCCCGATTCCACCACGGGCGAGAACGCGATCACATCCACCCGCTGCGCGATGTACGAGCGGATCGCCTTGATCTGGTTTTCCTGCTTCTGTTGCGCGTCCGAGAACTTCAGGTTGATGCCGGCGTCCTTCGCGGCCTCTTTGACGGATACCGTATTCGCGGTGCGCCACGCGCTTTCGGCGCCGACCTGGGCGAAACCCAGGGTGATCTGCTTGTCCTGGGCGTAGCCAGGGCCCGCCGCGAGTGCGAAGGCGGTGGCCATGAGGGCGCTCGCGATCATGCGCGTTGCCAGTTTCATGCGTGTCTCCGTTGTAGCTTGCGTTATTTTTTCTCAAAGCGCGCTACCGCCCGCCGTGCACCACAGCCGGACTACGTCACGAGGATTTCGCGCCATCCCAAACCGCCCGAAGAATCGGGCAATCGTTGCCTGCCGACTTCAATAGCCAAACTATATGCAGGAGATTTAACGGTTTTTATTAGCGTTTTCCCGATAACGCGCCTCGATATAGTCATGCTATTTAATAGTTTATTGTCACCAGAAAGGCACTGTCATGAGCACTCGCGCGAGGAAGCTCCGTTCGGCCGCCTGGTTCGGCGCCGCCGACAAGAATGGCTTCATGTACCGAAGCTGGATGAAGAACCAGGGCATTCCCGACCACGAATTCGACGGCAGGCCAATCATCGGCATCTGCAACACGTGGTCGGAACTCACGCCCTGCAATGCGCATTTCCGCAAGCTGGCCGAGCATGTGAAGCGCGGCGTGTCCGAGGCGGGGGGCTTTCCGGTCGAGTTCCCGGTGTTCTCGAACGGCGAGTCGAACCTGCGGCCTACCGCGATGTTCACGCGCAATCTCGCTTCGATGGATGTCGAGGAAGCCATACGCGGCAATCCTGTCGACGCCGTCGTGCTGCTCGTGGGCTGCGACAAGACCACGCCGGCGCTGCTGATGGGGGCGGCGAGCTGCGACGTGCCCGCCATCGTCGTGAGCGGCGGGCCGATGCTCAACGGCAAGCAAGAAGGGCGCGACATTGGTTCGGGCACCGTAGTATGGCAACTGAGCGAGCAGGTGAAGGCGGGGCGCATCTCGATCCACGAGTTCATGTCGGCGGAAGCCGGCATGTCGCGTTCGGCGGGCACCTGCAACACGATGGGCACGGCTTCGACGATGGCGTGCATGGCCGAGGCGCTGGGCGTGACGCTGCCGCACAACGCAGCGATTCCCGCCGTGGACGCGCGGCGCTACGTGCTGGCGCATCTTTCGGGCATGCGCATTGTGGAGATGGCGCTGGAAGACCTGAAGCTCTCGAAGCTGCTCACGCGCGAGGCTTTCGAAAACGCGATCCGTGCGAACGCGGCCATCGGTGGCTCGACGAATGCCGCGATTCACCTGAAGGCGATTGCAGGGCGCATAGGCGTGCCGCTCGAACTCGACGACTGGACGCGCCTCGGACGCGGCACGCCCACCCTCGTCGATCTGCAGCCCTCGGGGCGTTTTCTGATGGAGGAGTTCTATTACGCAGGCGGTCTGCCCGCGGTGCTGCGGCGGCTGGGCGAGGCGGGACTGATTCCGCATCCGCATGCGCTCACGGCGAACGGCAAGTCGCTCTGGGACAACGTACGCGAAGCGCCGATCCACAACCCCGAAGTGATACGCCCGCTCGACATGCCGCTCGTGCACGACGGCGGGCTATGCATCCTGCGCGGCAATCTCGCGCCGCGCGGCGCGGTGCTCAAGCCTTCGGCGGCGACGCCCGCCTTGCTCAAGCATCGCGGACGGGCCGTGGTGTTTGAGAATATCGACGACTACAAGCAGCGCATTGCCGACCCCGATCTCGATGTCACAGGGGACTCAGTGCTCGTCATGAAGAACTGCGGGCCGAAGGGGTATCCCGGCATGGCCGAGGTGGGCAACATGGGCCTGCCGCCGAAGCTGCTTGCGCAGGGCGTGACCGATATGGTGCGCATCTCGGACGCGCGCATGAGTGGAACGGCATACGGCACGGTGGTGCTGCACGTGGCCCCCGAAGCGCGCGCGGGCGGTCCGCTCGCGATCGTGCGTGATGGCGACTGGATCGCTCTCGATTGCGAGGCGGGGACGCTGAATGTCGAGATTGGCGAGGAGGCGTTGCGGGCTCGTCTCGATGCGTGGGCGAAGGCGCTTGAGGCGATACCGGAGGACCGCAGCGGGTATCGCAAGCTGTATGTCGAACACGTGCTGCAGGCCGATGAGGGGTGCGATTTTGATTTTCTCGTCGGCTGCCGCGGGGCCGAGGTGCCCCGGCATTCGCATTGAGGGGCGCAGGGTGGCGACGCGGCGGGCGCCTCACAAGGCGCCTTCGCCTCAATTCGGCGCGATAGCGGAAGGATGCTGGGCGAGCGGCGTGACTTCGATCTTCATGTACGGGAAGAGCGGCAGCGAGCTGAGGATCGTATGCAGCGCGTCGTTCGTTTCGACGTCGAACACGCTGTAGTTCGCGTACTCGCCCACCACGCGCCACAGGTGGCGCCATGTGCCTTCGTGCTGCAACTTCTGCGAGTACGCCTTTTCCTGCGCCACGATGGCGGCGATGTGGGCCTTGTCGGCATCGGGCGGAATCTGCACCTGCATATGAACCAGAAACAGCATGGGGTGTTCTCCTCGGTGAGCGATGGATGCCGCCCGGGCATTATGCCCAGAGCAGAATGGCGACGGTGTAGACGATGCCGATCCAGAACATCATGATGACCGTATAGCCCATGATGTCCTTCAGCCTGAGCCGGGAGATCGCGAGCGCGGGCAGGATCCAGAACGGCTGGATGAGATCGTTCCAGGCATTGCCGAGCATGACGGACATCGACGTGTGGCTCACCGAGGCGCCGATCGACTTCGCCGCCTCCACCATGAACGGGCCCTGCACGACCCAGTGTCCGCCGCCCGAAGGCGCGAAGAAGTTGATGAAGAACGAGCTGAGCAAGCCCCAGAACGGCAGCGTGGCGGGTGTGGCGACTTTCACGAAGGCGTGCGAGAAGGTGCCGACGAGGCCCGAGGACGCCATGATCGCCATGATGCCCGCGTAGAACGGATACTGCAGGATGATGCCGCTGATCGTGCGGATGCCCTCGTTGAGCTTCTCGACATACCGGATAGGCGTGCCGAGCAGGATGATGCCGAGGAACAGGATGAAGAAGTTGATGAGGTTCAGGTCGATCGAGCCGCCCTGGTGGAAGTGCAGCGCGACATAGCCCATGCCGATCAGGCCGATCACGTAGCTCAGGATGCGGCTGTTGTTCAGGCGGTTCGCGAAGGTGTTGCCTTCGTCGATGTCGAGCGCGGGCGCGGCCTGCTTCGTTGCTGCCGCATCGAGGCTCAGGCTCGCATCGATCTCCGTCACGGGCTGGCCGGCCTTCGGATGCAGCCAGGCGTTGAGCAGCGGCAGCGTGACGATCACGACGAAGCTCGTGACGAGCATGGCGGGCGAGAAGATGGTTTGGGAGAGCGGAATGACGCCCATCTGCGCTTCGAGCGGATGGCCCTTCGTCGAGATCAGCACCGGAATGCTCGCGGAAAGGCCGAGGCCGTAGAGCGTGAAGCCGCTATAGGCCGAGGCGATGATGAGCGGATAATGCACGCCCTTCACGCGCAGCGCGAGCTTGCGCGCCACGATGCCGCCCACCACGAGCCCGAAACCCCAGTTCAGATAGCTGCCGATGCCGCCCACGAGCGTCGCGACGATCACGGCCGTGCGCGGGTGGTTCACGCGCGCGACGAGCCGGTCGAGAAAGCGGTCGGTGAGCGGCGCCGTGGCGAGCACGTAGCCCATGGCGAGGATCACCGCCATCTGCGTCGTGAAGGCGAGCAGCGCCCAGAAGCCCTTGCCCCAGCTCGCCGTCAGCGCCGCGACGGCCTGGCCCTGCACGAGCACGGCCAGTACCATCGTGAGCAGCGTGAGGCCGATCGCGAACACGAACGGGTCGGGGAGATAGCGGCGCATGAGCTCCGTGAAGAAGGCGGTGATTCTTTGCATCTGAGTGTCTCCGTCGGTCGTAATAGTTATGGTGCTGCGCGCGAGGTTGATTCAGATTTTGATTCGTACTCCTCTTGTTACACTCCCGCCACGCCGACCGTCATGCCGCCGCACACGTAGAGCACCTGGCCCGTGACGAAGCCGCTGCGCGCGTCGAGCAGGTACGAGGCGGCATGCGCGACGTCGTCGGGCGTGCCCACGCGCTTGACGGGCACGGCGTCGATGATGGCCTGGGTGCGCGGGGCGCCGGGCGGGTTCGCGCGGTCGAAGAGCTCGGTGCGGATGGGGCCGGGGCCGATGGCGTTGGCGGTGATGCCGAACGCGCCCAGTTCCAGCGCCCAGACGCGCGTCATGCCGATCAGCGCGGCCTTCGTGGCCGAATAGGCCGTACGCAACTCCTTGCCGAGCGCCGCGCGCGACGACATGTTGACGATGCGTCCGAAGCCCGCCGCTTTCATGCCGGGCAGCAGCGCTTGCATGCACTGCTGCGCGCAGCGTACGTTGAGGGCCCACGCGCGTTCGAGTTCGTCGAGCGTCTGGTGCTCCGCGTCGGCGGGCAGCACCACGCCCACGTTGTTGACGAGGCGCGTGATCGGCCCGCCTTCCAATGCGCGTTCGAGCGCGGCGGCGGTGGCCTCGACATCGGAGAGGTCGGCGATCAGGCCGTGGCCCACGCGGTCGACGGTGACGACTTCGTAGCCGTCGGCCTGGCAGCGCGCGGCGCACGCGGCGCCGATGCCGGCGGCGCCGCCGGTGATCAAGACTCGTTCTTTTGCCATTTTCGGAGGTGCGTGAGTAACGGGTGAATGCAGCCGGGTACGTTCAAACCGTGGCGATGGGCGTGACGGGCGAGCCCATCGCGCCGGGCAGCCGCAGCGGCGGGGCGGTCAGCAGGAAGCGCGAGCGGCCGTGCGCGCGCAGCCACTCGGCCAGTTCGCGCAGATACCACAGCTCGCCGAGCGGCAAGCCGAGCTTGAAGAGGCAGTGATGATGCAGCGGCAGCAGCGGATGCTCGCCGGGCGTGGCGGGAGGCCGGGCGGGATAGCGTTCGACGGCGTAGTTGTCGGCGGCGAGCGCGGCGACGCCCGAATCGGTGATCCACTGCAGCAGGCGTTCGTCGCGTCCGTCGAGCGCGCTGCAATGGCTCGCGAGCACCGCTTCGTCGGGCTGGCGGTCCATTTCGAGGATCAGCTCCGAGAAGCCGGTGCGCAGCACGAGCATGTCGCCGCGTTCGACAACGACCTTGTCCTTCTCCATCACGCTCATCAGATCGTCGTAGCCGACGGTGCGGAATTCGCGCCCGTAATGGGCGAACAGGTCGATCAGCACGCCGCGGCCCTGCATGCCCTTCACGGCGAGATTCTCGATGCCGAGCACGTCCGCATGGCTGTGCTCGCCGCCGCAGGCATAGGGTGCGTAGCCGTCTTCGGCGCGGTACTCCATGGGGCCGACAATGTCGTGGTTCGCGCGGTAGCCGTTGTAGTAGACGCTTTCGGCCACGCCGTCGCCGTTCGCGTCGAAGCGAGCGCCTACGTGCGCGAGCGAATCCCATTGCGTCGAATACTGCAGCGAGAGCAGCACCTGGTCGTCGCTCACGACGTCGGTGGCGAGCGCCTCGTTGCGCGCGAACGGGAAGTTCACATAGGGCAGGCCGTCGCGAAAGGTCGGGCGCAGCACGGGCGGGTGGCGGCGCACGTTGAGCTTGTTTTCGCCGGGAAAATCGAGCGGCAGCGAGAGCGCGAAGCTCAGGCCCGCGCGTATTTCCTGCGCACCCCTGAGCACCTGCTCGGTGCCGATGAGGTTCGGGCGGCCAAGCTGGTCGTCGGGGCCGAAGTCCCCCCAGCTGGATCCTTCGGGCCGGTTCTTCCAACGCATCTCACTGTCTCCTGCAAGAGGGCCGCCGGGTGCGGCCTGCCTGGAAAACGCGCGTTCCGGCCCGCGCGCGGACGCCTGTGCAAGGACTAGGCGAGCAGCGCGGGCGGGATCTGCGCGACCACCTCGAGCAGCGCCTTGACGGCGTTCCGCTCGTTCTTCAAAAGCCGCGCCTTCGGCGCGCCGAGGACCAGCGCGAAGGCCTCGCCGTGTATCCGGAAGCCACACGCGAGACCGGCCACGTCTTCGACGTTCTCACCCGTCGAACGATGCCAGCCGCGGCTCACGCCCTGTTCGACCTCGCGCTCCAGCGCTGCGCGCTCGATGACGGTGCCGTCCGTGTAGGGCGGCAACGGCTCGCAGCTGTCGAGCAGGCGGGCGCGCGCTTCGGGCGCCAGGGCGCCGAGCAGCGCTTTGCCCGCCGCGCTCGCGTGTACGTACATGAAGCCGCCCGGCTCGTCGCTGTAACGGATCTTCTGGCGCGACTCCATCACCTCCAGATAGACCACGCGGTTGCCCGCGAGCGTCGCGAGCCCGGCGGTTTCGCCGGTGGCGTCGCGCAGCGCGGAGAGGAGCGGCTGGAATACCGCCGTGAGCGGGTCCTCGCTGCAAATCTCGCGCGCCACGTGCAGAAGCCGTTGCGTGGGGTAGTAACCGGCCTTCACGCCCGGCGCGTACAGATAGCCTTTGGCCACCATCGTCTGCAGCAGGGCGTGGCAACTCGATAGCGGGATCCCGGTTCGACGCGCGATCTCGCTGTAGATCATCGGTTGGCGGACCTCGGCAAAGAGGTTGATCACGTCGAAGACGCGCACTGCGGTTTTCACATCCATGAGAGCATTATCGGTATATCGATAATTTTCTGGCAATGGGTTGGCGGGTAAACACCAGGCCGGGCACGCGGAAAGCGTTACGTTCCGGTTGTCGAGTTGGCGAGCACCCACGCGGAAATGGCGTTGACGACGTCGCTCTTTATGCCGTTGAAGCCGTGATGGCCGAACGCTTCGCAAGGGTTGCCCCGCGCCGCGCCACCCGAAACGATCGTCAGGTTTGCCTTGGGCGATTGCGTGATTCCGGGGTTCGCGGCGGGCACCTCCAATTAAGGGGACGTTGAGCGCGCTTCGACGAACTGCGCGATCTCACCCCTCTCAGCGCTGCGTACGGGCGACCTCGGACCGAGAGGCGGACGGCGCGACGACGAGCCGGTTGCCGCCGAGCGACTTCGCCCGGTACAACGCTTCGTCCGCGGCGGCCAGCAAGTCGGCCAGCATGGGTGTTTCGGTTCCGGACTGGGCGAGCCCGATGCTGACGGTGGCCTGTATCGCGCTGCCGTCCGTCCCGCGGTGGATCGTCCCGGCGAAATGCCGCGCGATGGTCTCGCCCACTTCGCTCGCACGAACGGCATCGTGGCCGGAGAGCAGGGCGGCAAACTCTTCGCCGCCAATGCGGGCGAGAATCGCGTCGGGTCCGAGCGTGCCGCGGGCAATGTCGCCGAACGCTTTCAGGACTTCGTCGCCCGCCTTGTGGCCGTATCGATCGTTGATCGACTTGAAACGATCGAGGTCGAAGGCAAAGAGCGACACCTGCCGGCGCGATCCCGCCTCGCGTATCGCGCGTGCCCCTTCCTCGAAGAACCATCTACGATTGCCAAGACGGGTCAGGTAGTCGGTCTGGGCGTGGCGCAGAAGCTCGCCGTGGGTTTCCTCGCGTATCAACCGCAGCAGGGTCATCGGCAACACGACCGAATACAGGACTCCTTCGTATATCGTGATGTTGCTGGCGACCAGCACGACCTCCTGACCGTACCGTGCCGCCAGCCAGGGCAGGATGTCGGCTCGCGCGGCATACAGAAACGCATGGATGCCCGTCACGAGCACGGCGATGTGCCGCGATTGCAGCGCTTTCATGCCCTCGGTTCGCAGCAGCACGAACGACGTGGCGCCGCTCGCCAGCGCGATGGGAATCGCGCTGGCGTAGTACCACACCGCATCCTCCCAGCGCGTGCCGGCCACGGCCCACGTGAGCGCCAGCAGCACGAGCATCGCGATCGAGCCCCTGAGATACCGCCGGCCGCTCAAGGCCGCGACACCGTGCAGGATCAGCAGGTAGCCGGCGACGATAACGAGGTTGCCAAGCGCGGAACCCGTCGCGCCGGGCAGCTTGTGACGGACGGTGATCGCCACGCATCCGATGGCCAGCGTGGCGTATCCCGCGGCCAGAATCTTCAGTTCCCGGCTGCGTCGCGGATGCGTTCGATGTTCCCATAGCGTCATCCCGGAACTGGCAAGTAGCGTCCCGATCGCAAGGAAATAAAGAGTGAGAAGATCGACGTGCATCGCTGACGAGATAATTCCACGGCGCGGCAGCCCGCGGAAGCAGGAGCAAGAGCTATGCCGCTTCGCTGCTACCGCGTACGACGGCCGCGGACTGAAGTTGTGCGAGATGGCGCAGCAGCTTGCTCACCATCCAGACGACCGTGAACGCGAGGACCACGAAGAACGCCGCGAGCGGTGCCAGGATCTGGATCGACACGAAGCCGGCGAGCGCCATCATCGCAGAAGAAACGAGCAGCAACGCGCACCCCAGGATCGCGCTCGTCAGACCCGCGATGTGCGGGAACAGCGAATTGCCTTTGGCCATGAAGGTGGGATACATGGCGCCGGCGCAGAACCCCATCACGACGACGGGTGCCGCGAGCGTCCATACGCGCAGGCCGATCGTCAGCGCCAGCACGAGCATCACGATCGATGCGGCCGCCATCGCGCGCGAGCCGATGCGCAGCCGCGCCTCGGCGCTCGGCAAACGCGGACCATGCACGCGGTTCGAGAGGCCGCCCAGAAAGTACGCCATCCCGACACCGAGGGCGAGGTAGCCGAAAAAGGTCGGCGGCTCGTGCAGCGTGCTCTGCACCATGAACGGCCCGACGATGTTGAACACGAGCAGGATGCTGTAGCAAAGCCCCTGCGCGAGAAAGCAGCTCTGGAACACCGGGCTCGACAGCACCTTGCGCGCATTCGCGAAAAGCGTGCGCGGCTCGAGATGCACCGGCCGCGGCAGGCTCTCGCGATAGCGCCACAGCGCCGCCCACATCACCAGCGAGTAGACGAGCAGGAACACGAGGCTGGCCTGCCAGCCGAACCACGTCTGCAAGTGAGCGCCGATCACCGGCGCCACGATCGGTGCAAGCCCCCAGGCAATCGACATGTAGGTGAACATGTGCATGAGCGCCTGTCCGGAGAACGAATCGGTGATGATCGCCTTTGCGAGCAGATTGGTCGTGGCGATGCCGAAGCCCTGCAGGCAGCGGGCCAGGACGAAGGTTTCCAGGTTCGGGGCGTAGAGCGACAGCACGCAGCCAATCGTGAAGACGACGAGCCCGAACGCGAGGACGCGTTTGCGTCCGTAGGCGTCGGCGATGGGCCCGAAGAGGAGCTGGCCGAACGCGTAGGCCGCCATGTAGCTGGAGACGCTCGACTGGATAGCCTGCGGCGAGGTTCCGAAGAAATGCGCCATCGCGGGAAGCGCGGGCACATAGATGTCGATGGCCAGTTGTCCGGCGGACGCGTACAGGCAGATCAGGATCAGCAGGAAGCGTGGGGAATTCGGCGTGCGCGGGGCAGTCGCGGCGCTCTCGGAGGTCGGGTGGTTCATGAATGCGTCGAAAAAGCAGTGTCAGCGACGCAGCCTCAATCTGTTCGAATATCGAACACGAAACCCGTGCGGCGCCAGAGCCGCATATTGTGCCTGTTGCTGGCCGTCTCCGCTCGACGCGGATCGGCCAGGCGCGGGCTTGCGCCGTTGGTCGCCCTCAGCCCGCTACGTCCTCCGTCTGCCGTGCGCTGCTGGCCAGGGGCGCGTCGCCTTCGACTTCGACAGGCACGCGCCGGGCCAGCGCGCACATGAGCTCATAGCCGATCGTGCCGGACGCCTCGGCCACTTCGTCCACCTTGATCTGCTCGCCCCACAGCTCGACCTGAGAGCCGATGGTGGCCGCCGGGCACGGCGTGAGATCGACCGTGAGCATGTCCATCGAAACGCGCCCGACGACGCGCGTGCGCACGCCGTCCACGGCGATCGGCGTGCCGGTGGGGGCATGGCGCGGATAGCCGTCGGCATAGCCGCAGGCCACGACGCCGATGCGCAGCGGCTGATCGGCCTGAAACGTGCGGCCGTAGCCGATGGTTTCCTGCGGCGCGAGAGTCTGAATGCCGATGAGGCGGCTCGACAGCGTCATCGCGGCGCGCAGCCCGAAGCCCGCGACGTGCCGCGCGACGCCGGTGGGCGAGGCGCCGTAGAGGATCGTGCCGGGGCGCACCCAGTCGCGGTGCGCGCGCGGATGCCAGAGCACGCCGGCCGAATTCGACAGCGACTGTTCGCCGGGCATGTCCTGGGTGACCGCGTCGAACTGGTCGA
Organism: Paraburkholderia sp. AV2; assembly: GCF_054968425.1. Classification (NCBI taxonomy): domain Bacteria; kingdom Pseudomonadati; phylum Pseudomonadota; class Betaproteobacteria; order Burkholderiales; family Burkholderiaceae; genus Paraburkholderia; species Paraburkholderia sp. AV2. The sequence continues at coordinate 7,652 of NZ_JBANLK010000033.1, read as the reverse complement.
GCTGCCAGTCGATGGCGCCGTCGTCGGCGTTGGCGAAGTGGCTTATGAGACCCGTCGAGCGGACCGCGGGCAGCGCCCGCGCGCGCTCCCACGCCTTTCGGTAGGTGTGCGGGCGGAAGCCGAGGCGGTTCATGCCCGAATTCATCTTGAGCAGGATGTCGATGGGCTGGCGCAGCTTCGCGGCGGCCAGCAGGTCCAGTTGCTCGTCGCAATGCACCGCGACGGTGAGGCGGTGGCTGTCCGCGAGTGCGAGATCGGCGGGCTCGAAGATGCCTTCGAGCAGCAGAATAGGCTTCGTCCAGCCGAGCGCCCGGATGCGCACGGCTTCGTCGAGGTCGAGCAGGGCTATGCCGTCGCTTTGCGCGAGCGCCGGATAGATGCGCTCGATACCGTGCCCGTAGGCGTTGGCCTTGACGACGGCCCATACGCGCGAGTCGGGCGCCATCTGCTTGACGAGTCCGAGGTTGTGGCGGACGGCTTCGGGATGAATGCGGGCGGTGATGGGACGCGGCATGGCGGTTCCTGATCCGGGTTGTCGTGCGCTTTGCGCCGCCTGGTGGAACCGGCGGCGAGTTCAGCTTTGGGTAGTGGTTTTTGCAATCATATTGATCTTCATCCAGTTATTTTTAATGTATTTTTTGTCGTTTTTGGGTGAAGTGACTGTGCGGATTGCGATTGAGGTTTATTGGCTGTTCGCTCACGTCGCTGGCCCAACAGGAGGTTTGCCTGAGATCGCGCCCGGCGAATACGCCGGGCTTCACCGGGACGTGGTCAGCGTGGTCGAATACTCCGAGTCGGAACTCGAGGCGGCCTTGATCCAGCATCTCGCAGACTTTCTGCTGGAATTGGGCGATGACTTTGCGTTCGTGGGCAGGCAGCGGCGGCTGAGACTCGACGACACCTGGTTCCGGGTCGACCTGGTATTTTTCCATCGACGTCTGAAGTGCCTCGTCATCATCGACCTCAAGGTGGGCCGCTTCAGTTATGCCGACGCCGGGCAGATGCACCTGTACCTGAATTACGCGCGCGAGCACTGGATGAAGCCGGGGGAGAATCCACCTGTCGGGTTGATTCTCTGCGCTGAAAAAGGGGCTGCCGAAGCCCACTACGCGCTAGACAATCTGCCGAACAAGGTGCTCGCGGCGGAATACCAGATGGTGCTGCCCGACGAGGCAACGATCGCGCGCGAACTGGAGCGAACGAGGGCAGAACCGGAGCGGCGGAGCGGTGGGATCGATTGACGGCGGGTTGGCGCCGCGCGCATGAAACCTGCGGCGGAATTTTGCCGACCCGGTTTCCGTTCACCGCCCATTCCCGATCGTCAACACCGTGCGCACGTCGCTGCGCTCATGCGCCCAATGCTCGTCCAACTCTGCCAGCGGCACAGCCCGCGTTTCGATTCGCAACCCCGCGGGGGCGACGGCGCCGAACACGCCCCGTACTGCGTCGAGCAGGTGGGCGAGGCTCACGCTGCCGATGCCGCTGCCTGACAGCGTGATCGGCGCAGCGCGCAGAACCGCGCCCGGCAGCGCGATCTCGGCGCCGCTGATCGAGCCGATCTGGACGAAGCGCACGGATTGCGTTTCAGCGGTGGCTTTCGCGGCGGCGATGAGCAAGGCGCGCGCGCTTGCCCCCCACAGGTAATCGAGCACCACGTCCACGCCTTGCGCGAAGAGCGGCTCGAAGGCGCGCACGAGGCTTGCTTCGTCCTGCTGCAACGAGATCGTGACATCGGCGCCGAGGGCCTCGAGCGCTTCGAGCGAGGCCGCGTTGCGGCCGGTGGCGATCACGCGCCGCGCGCCCAGATGCCTCGCGATCTGCACGGCGAGTTTGCCCGAGGTGCCCGTGGCGCCATTGATCAGCACGGTCTCACCGGTTTCGAAGCGGGCGCGTTCGGCGAGCGCCGCCCACGACGACAGGCCCGGAATGGCAATCGCCGCGGCCGTGACGTCGTCGAGCGCGTCGGGCAGCGGAATGCATTGGGCCGCGGGCACGAGCGTACGCTCGGCCAGCGCGCCGAACGGCGCGCGCGGTCCGAAGAAATAAACACGCTGTCCGTTTTCGAGGCGACCGGCGCCGTCGATGCCGGCGACGAACGGAAACGCGCCAGTCGAGGAATAGTGCTTGCCCGATGCCCGGGATCGCGCCACGACGCTCAGCGCGGACGCGCAGACGTCGATCACACGATGCCCTTCGAGCGCGGCGGGGTGATCGAAATCGGCGAAAACGGGCGGTTGACCCGCGGCGGTGACGATAGCGGCTTTCATTCGAACTCCTGATGGTGTAGGGGCGCGTCAATGCGCTTCGACCCACGCGCGCAGTGTCGTGTCGCGGATATCCAGCACCTCGAAAAGGCCGAGGGCGCGCAGCGCAGGCAGGATGGCGGTGAGGTCGGCTTCGGCCTGCTCGTGCGCGGCGGCGCCGGCCGCAGGATCGGTCAGCACGCGCGCATTGGCGAGAAAGGCCGCGACCGTGCCTTTGCGGATCGTCGTGCCTTCGAGTTCGACGCGGTCGAGGTGGTCGGGAAGAATCTGGTCGGCTCGCATGGTGCGGTGCTCCGGAAGTTGTGTCATGAGGCGAGTCTAGGCGTGCGCACGCGGCCAGTCTCCGGTATAACAGCCATTCAATACGGAATTCCAGCCATGAATCTCCCCTTGATCCGCCCCGATCTCGTGCTTTCGCAAAGCGGCCCGTTTCTCGCGGCCGCCGAGCTGACGCAGAAGGAGAGCCGCGAGACCGCGCCGCATGCGCACGCGCGCGGTCAACTGATGGGCGCGCTGAGCGGGCTGGTTTCGGTGGGCGTGGATACGCAGCGCTGGGTCGTGCCGGCCATCCACGCGATCTGGATTCCGCCGCACCGCGTGCATTCGGTGAGTTCGTACGGGCCGTTTGCGGGCTGGAGCGTGTTCGTTGCCGAGGCGCGCTGCGCGACGTTGCCGCGCGAGCCGCGCGCGATTCGCACCACGCCGCTTTTGCGCGAGGCCGTGCGGCGGGCGGCGACCTGGCCCGGTGCGGAGCTCGACGCGGCGCAGGCCCGCATTGCGGAGGTGATCCTCGACGAGCTGGCGGCGTCGAAGGCGGAGTCGCTGGGCTTGCCGCGTCCCACGGATGCGCGCCTCGTGCGCATTGCCGACGCGTTGGCAAGCGATCTGGCCGACCACCGTGGACTGCAAGCGTGGGCCGAGTGGGGCGGCGTTTCGGCACGCACGCTGAGCCGCCGCTTCGCGGTCGAGACCGGGCTCACGTTTGCGCAATGGCGTCAGCAGGCGAGACTGATGCGTGCGCTGGAGCGGGTGGCGGACGGCGTGCCGGTGACGACGATTGCGCTCGAACTGGGCTACGACAACGTGAGTGCCTTCATCGACATGTTCCGGCGTGCCACGGGCACGACGCCGGGGCGTTATCTGGCCGACATGGGAGAAGCTTCCGGGCGGCCGTCGAAGCCGTGAGTCTCGAAGGGGGAGAAAGGGGGAAGGCAGCCGCCTGGGTGCGCGCGGGCTTCCCGTGCCGCTATGTGCCGCTAGTTGCCGCCGCCCAGCATCGTGCCGCGGCAATGGCTCGAACCGCAGCGGCAGGCGTAAAGGAGCCGCGTCTCTACCGGCGTGTCGGGTTCGACTTCCAGCGCATAGTCGATGAACAGTTCGGTACCCGCCGCGATTTCGCAGACCGTATCGATGAAAACGCGGCCGTCGATCTCGATCGTTTCGCAATTCGCGGCGCAGGCGTGGTTGAGCCAGCGCGCACCGTTCCCGCCGCGGCCGCCGTCGATCACGCGCCCGTCCGAAAGACCGAACAGGAAGGTATGCGCGCCGTCGCCGCGCGATTGCCAGTGGCGCGACGCTTCACGCCACGTCGTCACCTTGCCCCGGTATTCGAAGATGCGCTCGCCTGCGTGCAGCGCCTGCAGGGCAAAAACGCCTCGCCCATGAATGGGCGAGCGGTGTACGGAGATTCGTCTCATGGTGGTCGCGCGCGTGACGGGTGCGCGCAGTATAGGCGCGCAATATTCTGTCGAGTGTGACAGTTGCGAGACGGTCAATTCAGGTTGATTCGCATGACTGAGCGTCAGGCGGAACGCGCGCGGCGATCGAGGCAGGGAGGAGGGCGATTGCGGCGTCCGGTGCGAGACCAGACCGCCGCGAGGGACCGGCGGCGCTGCTGAGTGCCGCGCCGCCGCTTGCCTGCTTATTGCTGCTTGGCGTCGGCCTGCTTCGGCTTGGGCGGCGATTGCACCTTCGCGTATTCGAATGCCGGCGTGGCCTTCAGCGCTTCCTTCGTCGCGCCCGGCAGATAGAGGTTGCCGTTGTGCACGTCGAGCGAAGCGATGGGCACCGCCACGTCATGCACGCCGACACCGAGGAAGCCGCCGGCCGAGACGATGGCCGCCGAAACCGTGCCGTCCGGCGCGATGATCAGGTCGCGGACCACGCCCACCTTGACGTTGCTGTCGTTGTACACGGCTTTGCCGAGCACGCTTTTCTTCACGCTCCAGCCTTCGAGGAGCGCCTGCGACTGCTCGACGGTCACGCTGAGCGGCTGCGTTCCGGCGACCTGCGCATCAGCACTGCTGGTCGCCACACCTGCGGCCAGAACGGCTACTGCCAACATCGTCTTGCTCAATGCCATCTTGTTGTTCTCCTGTTTGAGATCGGGACGCTTTCGCGAGCCATGTTGCCGACGGCGACAACCGGATGCCGCCGCCCCTGGCCCGTACTGCACCAGAACCGTGCGCGGCAGCAGCGCGCGAACGATTCGCGAGGCAATCCACCATGTTAGCGAGATTGTCGCGGGGCTGCGCTCGGACTGCACGATCGCGGGGGCGCCGGTGTTGCAGAGACTTCTTTCAGCGCCTCTTTTTGTTCGACCGGATCACCTGCGCGAGCCGTTGCACGAGCGGCACGTAAAGCGACTCCGAGGTGTTGCCGTAGCCGAGCACGAGGCCATTGTCGTCTGGCGTGGGGCGTAGTGCGAAACGCGAGAGCGGCGCCGGCGCCATCTCGTACTCGCGCGCTGCCGCCGCGATTCGCTCGTCCGGAAAGACGCCGGGCAGGCGGACGGCGAGGTGCATGCCGCTGTCTCCGCCCGTCATGGTGTGCGGTATGTCCAGATGAGCGGCCAGGGCCGCCTGCAGCAGGTCGCGGCGGCCGCGGTAGAGCCGGCGCATGCGCCCGAGGTGCCGGCTGAACTGGCCGCTTTCGATGAACTCGGCCAACGCCAGTTGCTCGTGGCGATGGCCCCCGCGCAGGAGTTCGTCGAACAACGGCTGCGCGCGAGCCGCCAGCGCCTCGGGCAGCACGAGAAAGCCGATGCGCAGCGCGGGGAACAGCGTCTTGCTGAAGGTGCCCACATAGAGCACCGGCGCGTGCGGCACGAGGCCCTGCATCGCGCCCACGAGTTCGCCCGAGCGGCGGAATTCGCTGTCGTAGTCGTCTTCGACGATCCATGCGCCGTGCGCCAGTGCCTTGTCGATCAGTTCGAGTCGGCGCGGCGCGGGCAGTACTGCACCCGTCGGGTACTGGTGCGAGGGCGTGCAGTAGATGAGGCGCGGTGGGTCGTTGGCCCAGGCTTCGGCGTTGGCTTGCAGGCCGTCGGCATCCACGCGCACCGGCCGCACGTTCAGATCGCCGCACTGAAACGCCGTTTGCGCGCCGCGATAGCCGGGGTCTTCGACCCATGCCGTGTCGCCGGGATTGGTCAGGAGCCGAACGCACAGCGCGAGCGCTTCCTGCGCGCCTTCGGTGATGACGACCTGTTCCGGTTCCGCGCGCACGCCGCGCGCCACGGCCAGATGGCGCAGGATGGCCACCCGCAGCGCCATGTCGCCCTGGGGCGTGCCGTAGCCCAGCGTGAGCGCGCCACCGTGCGCGATGGCGCGGTCGAGGCAGCGCTTCCAGACGCCGAGCGGGAAGCGGCCCAGCGCGGGCACGCCCGGGCGGAAAGCGAGCGTGTCCGCGCCGTTTTGCCAGCTCTGGCGAACTTGCGCGCCGCGCGTGGCGATTGCCGGCGCCGGGGCGGTGCGGCTCGCGCGGCGCGCGGATCTCGGTCGCGCCAGCGCGGCCACGCGGGTGCCCTGCCGGCTCAGTTCGATATAGCCTTCGGCGCTCAGCAGTTCGTAGGCCGCCGTCACGCTGTTGCGCGAAACGCCGATCGCGGCGGCCAGCGCGCGCGAACCGGGCAGACGGCAGCCCGAAGGCAGGCGCCCTTCGAGGATGCCGTTGCGGATGCGATGGAGCAGTTGCCGCTGGAGGGACTCGCCCTCGCGATCGCGCGCGAGCGGTGTTTCGAGCAGGAAGTCCACCAGCGGGTCGGGGGTGTCGTCGGTCATGGGCGGGCTAGTGTCTGAAGCGCGGGCCGTGGCACTATCAGAATTGTCGTTAGTGGATCCTCTACAGGAGCCACGAAAAGCGTAATCTAGCACATCATCCCATCACCTTTGCTGGAGCAATCCGTGACTCAGCGCCTCAACGAATACGGGCAACCCATAGGCGAACCGGTTGACGGCTGGACGCCGCGCGCGCGGCCCGAAGCCGTCGTGCTCACGGGCACGCGGTGCCGCATCGAGCCGCTCGACGCCGCGCGCCACGCCAACGATCTCTTCCTCGCCTGGGGCAACGCGCCCGACCGCCGCGACTGGACCTATCTCGGCGTCGGGCCGTTCGAGCAGGCGGAGGATTTTCGCCGCTACATCGAGGCCGCGGCGCACAGCACGGATCCGCGTCACTATGCGGTGATCGATCTCAAGACGGGCCGCGCCGTGGGCAGCCTGGCGCTGATGCGGCAGGATCCGGCCAATGGCGTGATCGAAGTGGGTCACGTGACGTTCTCGCCGTTGCTCAAGCGCACGCCCGTTTCGACCGAGGCGCAGTTTCTGCTGATGGCCTATGTCTTCGATACGCTCGGCTACCGGCGCTACGAGTGGAAATGTGATAGCTGCAACGTGCCTTCGCGCACGACGGCCGCGCGGCTGGGCTTCACCTTCGAGGGGATCTTCCGCCAGGCGATCGTCTACAAGGGACGCAATCGCGATACGGCGTGGCACTCGATCGTCGATGCGGAGTGGCCGCCGCTCAAGCGTGCTTTCGCGACCTGGCTAGCCGAGGGGAACTTCGACGCAGCGGGGCGGCAGCGGGCCGGGCTGGCCGAGTTGCGGGCGAGAGAGGCGGGCGGGGCGAGCGGGGCATAGGGGCTGCCAGCGGGCGGCGCATCCATCGCGCCGCTGTCTCGTAGTCGTGTTCTACCCGCCGATCAACGTCAACCCCGCGGGCAGCGACTCGCCGAAGATGCGGCCCGTATCGGCGTGATCGAGCGCGACTACTTCGCGAACCATGGCGATCCACGCGGGCGGTGCGCTGGCCGCCGCGAGTCGCCGCACGATTTCCTCGCGCAGCGGATCGGCCAGGTCGCGCGAGCGGTCGCCGGTCATACGGGCAATCTGCACGGAGGCGAACATGGCCGGCTCCACCTTGCGCCAGTTGTGCGCGAGTATCGCTTCGAGCCAGCGCGCCGCCACGTCGGGCGGCACCACGCCGTGGGGGGGGGGGGGGGGGGGGGGGGGGGGCGCGGCCCGCCCCCCCCCCCCCCACCGGACGGCCGGGGGGGGGGGCGGGGGGCGCGGGGAGGGCGCCCGGGGACCCCGGGGCGGAGCGGCGCGG